>METF01000029.1:8020-16252 GCA_001771235.1 Candidatus Zhuqueibacterota bacterium RBG_16_48_16 | reverse complement strand
GGCACGGTGGTTTTTATATATCTTATCAATCTATGCGTCGGCGGAATCGCCGTGCTGATGCCCTACATATCCGTACTGGGCAGCGCACTCATCCTGGCCCAGGCGGTTGGGATATACACCCTCATCACCATCCTGATCAGCGTCGGCAAAAACAATCAAAAACGGGCAACCGTACATTCCAACAAAAGGAGGTAGGCTTGAAAGCTCTGGTCACCGGCGGCGCCGGTTTTATCGGATCGCACCTGTCCGAAAGACTTTTAAAAAGCGGACACCAGGTCTGGGTCATCGATGATCTTTCTACTGGCAGGCTGGCAAACATAGCTCATCTGCAAAGCCATCCCTCGTTTCACCTTGCCGTGGAGACGATCCTTAACGAAACCGTGATGGATCGTCTGGTGAGCGAATGCGATGTCATTTATCACTTGGCTGCCGCCGTCGGCGTTGAGTTGATCGTCAAAAGACCGGTGGAAACCATCGAGCGGAATATCCTGGGGACGGAGGTGGTACTGCGGTTGGCGAAACGCTACCTGCGCAAGGTGTTGATCACCTCTACTTCCGAAATCTATGGCAAAAGCGAAAAGGTGCCGTTCGATGAGGATGACGATCGCGTGCTCGGCCCGACCACACGGAGCCGGTGGAGCTACTCGTCTTCCAAGGCGATTGATGAATTCCTCGCGCTGGCATATTATAAAGAAAAAAAGCTCGAGACGGTGATCATGAGGCTGTTCAATACCGTGGGGCCGCGCCAAACCGGCCAGTACGGTATGGTGATCCCGCGATTTGTAAAACAAGCTTTGTCAGGAGAACCGATTACCGTCTATGGCGACGGCGGCCAGGTGCGTTGTTTCACTTATGTCGACGACGTTGTCGATGCGGCCATAAAGCTGATGGAATCGCCTGCGGCTATCGGCCAGGTTTTCAATATTGGCAACGACCAATCCATCACCATAGCCGAATTGGCTAAAAAGATCAAAGCGTTGACGAATTCTTCATCCGAGATCGTTTTCATCCCCTACGATAAAGCTTATGAGCAGGGATTCGAAGATATGCGCATCCGCGTACCGAATTTATCCAAGGCAAAAAGAACCATTGGGTATGAACCTAAAATTCAATTGGATGAGATTCTGCACAAGGTCGTCGAGCATTTTCGACAAAATGAGATGTAGATATTAATCTCTGAGAAGTCAAATTTTGCCATTTTTCCGCAAAAAGCATTACCAGTTGACGCGGAGTTCCCTGAGATACTTGGTGTCTGAACGAAAACGCAACCGGTTCTGAGATTGCTTCGCTCCGATGCAGCAAATTGAACAGGAAACGACTCAGTTTTTCCGCTCGCGATGACAGTTCTTTTTTATTTCGTTGGTTTTTAGGTCAGACTACTTGGCAGAGGTGCGAGGAGCTTAAAAAACACGCTAATTCTCTTATAATTCACCAGAACCACAGCGAAAGTTAAAAGTCGAATAACGATCCATCAATTCTGTCTACCAAAAAAGAGGGTGTCATTCCTTCAGGAATCTTCGTCAAGTGTGCACAAATTGAAAAAATGCAAACGGATATGGGATTCCTCCTAAAAAATGGCATTACAGCGGGTATGATTACACAATTACAAAGATTCTCATGAGAATGACAGTCACGCTGAATTGCGGACACGGTAGATGGTATTCGGGCTTCAACGAGGCATCCGCACCCCATACGTCATTCCTTAAGGAATTGACATAAAAAGTTCCGTTACGGTCCAGGTTATCAACGAGAATCGAACTACTTTCTCTGCGACCCTCGGCTGCCTCTGCGATCTCCGCGTTAGAACTTTAGTCATCTGCCATAAATAACGATCAACTTTTTGGTTCTGGCTTGTCTGTCTTGGGATTTTCAGATTACTGTTAGAATACTTTCATAATTGTATTCACAAGCCGTTACCTGTGTTGTGCGCAACATGTGGATAACTTGTGCAAAAACAAAAAATCTTTTTTCAGGTTTTTGCATGATGTTGAGCGCCGCCACCCGGTCATAGGCCGGTTTTTTTGGGGGAAATACATCCGTCCTTTCGTTAAGTTTATGTTTTCTTGTAATAGGATAAGGCATTGATTTTTTACATCTAATGCCCGCAAGAAATTGCGATTTTAATGTGCAAAATTAATGGCGCCGCATGAATAGATGTTTTTTGGCCTAAAATGTCCCATAGATGTATCGGTTTGAAAGGGTGTGTTTAAAATAAGGACATAAACGGTTGTGGATAACTTTTCGTTCTTCCATCATTAGTTGTCCCCAGGAACTCAATGTCAAGATATTGTGGGCTATGGCTATTAGAGTCCATCATTGGGAAGCGGATGGGGGATGTTTTTAGCCGGAAAATCGGGATTGAACAACGGCCTGTGGCAAAAACGACAAACCGGGCGTGACGACCCTGTCACGCATTTTACGACACGCATTTTACAGCATTTTCACTTTTTCATCTCCACCTGATCAATTCATAAATTATGGCCGCGAAGGCACCAGGTCACGAAAAATTTGAAAAAAAAGTGTGTGAAAATTGGCTGCCCGACGTAGAGTCGGACTCCCAATAGCCTTTAAGTGAGGTTTTGCTGCTTAGCGTATCATAATCTTGTGGAATTCATTTTATATCATTATATTCGTGCCATTCAAACATTCACCTGTTCCATTCTATTGATGAAATGCCGCAAGGCCATCAAGGTCGATACTCCGGGAATGAATGTTAAATGAAAAGCGTATATATCAACATTAATGAATTGGAGGAACGATGACGACAATTGTAGAAGTAATGGCGCGCGAGATTTTGGATTCCAGAGGGAATCCGACGATCGAGGTTGATGTTGAGCTGGATTGCGGTGTTGTCGGGCGAGCGGCTGTGCCGTCCGGTGCATCCACAGGCGAGCACGAGGCGGTGGAATTGCGCGATGGCGATAAAGCGCGATATCTCGGCAAGGGCGTTTTAAAAGCTGTGGAGAATGTCAATAATGTGATTGCCCCGGAAATTCTTGGCGAGGATGCCTCGGATCAGGTTCTTATAGATAAAATAATGATCGAGCTGGATGGCACGGCCAATAAAGGAAAACTGGGCGCCAATGCCATCCTGGGCGTCTCCCTGGCTGCCTGCAAGGCGGCGGCGGAGGCTATCGGTTTGCCGCTTTACCAGTACATCGGCGGCACGAATGCGAAAACGTTGCCCGTTCCTATGATGAATATTCTCAACGGCGGCAGCCACGCCGACAATAACGTTGACCTTCAGGAATTTATGGTCATGCCCGCCGGGGCCGGCAGTTTTCGCGAGGCCTTGCGAATGGGAGCGGAGATTTTCCACACGTTGAAATCCGTGCTGAAAAGCAAGGGGCTGAATACGTCCGTTGGCGACGAAGGCGGTTTCGCCCCTGATTTGAAGTCCAATGAAGAAGCGTTGCAGGTTATCATGGAAGCCATTGAAAAAGCCGGTTATAAAGCCGGCAAAAATGTTTTCATCGCCCTGGACCCGGCCGCAAGCGAGTTTTTCAGTAAAGAGGAGAACCAGTATATCCTCGCTTCCGAAAACCGCAAGCTGACACCGGCAGAGATGGTGGATTATTATGTCGGCCTGGTCAACAAGTACCCGATCGTCTCAATCGAAGACGGCATGGCTGAAGACGATTGGGATGGTTGGAAAAAGATCACCGACAAGCTCGGCAGCAAAATTCAGCTCGTGGGCGATGATATTTTCGTGACCAATACCAAGAGGCTGAAACAGGGTATCGAAAAGGGAATCGCCAATTCCGTGTTGATCAAAGTCAACCAGATCGGAACGCTGACCGAGACGCTGGATGCGATTGAAATGGCCAAAACGGCTGGGTATACGGCGGTCGTGTCCCACAGATCTGGAGAAACCGAAGATAACATGATTGCTGACATCGTCGTGGCAACCAATGCCGGTCAGATCAAAACGGGTTCGGTCTGCCGCACCGACCGGATTTGCAAGTACAATCAATTGTTGCGGATCGAGGAATACCTGGGCGAAGTCGCCAGGTTCGCTGGTTTAGCTGTTATTAGAAAATAGTATTTGATTGATTACCTCATCATAAACTGTTCGAACAGGATGTCACAATGGGGCATAAAAGGTCGAAACGCATAAAAATTGTCAAGGCGTTCCTGTCTAACATAAGGATTTCCAGGAGATGGCTGCGGATCATCGGCGGCCTGGTTTTGTTGTACATTTTTGTCGCCGGTGATTCCGGAATTTACACCCAGTACAAGGTGTGGAAAGAGGGCAGGAGCTTGCAGGAACAAATCCGGCAAGAGCAGGCGCGGCAGGCGTGGCTTCTAAATGAGCGCAGCCGGCTTGAAACAGACCCGGCCAGGATAGAAAAGGAAGCCCGCGAAAAATATATGATGGGTCAGGATGACGAGATCATCATAAAGGTGAAGGAAAAATCGGACAAATAATATGGATGGTAACAAGAACAACCCATCGTTCGGCAAAAAGCTGCGCGGTTATTTTGCCGCCGGTTTACTGGTACTCATTCCGCTGGTGCTCACCGTTTATATCGTGTGGCAGCTTTTCGTCGGTATCGATGGCTTGCTCAACGAGTACGTGACGATGGCCATCATCAAAGCCCTTCACATCGATACAACCCATCGCAATATTCCGGGCCTGGGTTTGTTGGCCCTGGTGATTCTGATCGTTATCGTCGGTTTTATTGCCAGGAATTATTTCGGCAAAAAGTTCATCTCCTTTGGCGATTACTTTGTCAGCCGCATCCCCGGCGTGCGCCAGATCTATTCGACAATCCAGCAAATAAGCCAGGCATTTCTGGCTGACAAGAGCGACGTGTTCAAAAAAACGGCCTTGTTTCAATATCCCAGAAAAGGGATTTATTCCATCGGTTTTATCACCCAGGATACGAAAGGATGGGTGCAGGATTCGATAAGCGAAGACACTTTCAGCATTTTTCTGCCGACAACGCCAAACCCGACGTCCGGCTTTTTGCTTTTTGTGCCGAAAAAAGATGTCACCATTCTTGACATACCCGTCGAAGAGGCTCTCAAGCTGATTATTTCCGGTGGCACTATAATACCGCAAGGATTAAAAATCCCATATTCCGGGTGACTGGTATCAAAGCAAAAATAGTGTTGGTTATTTTCCTTCCATTGGCATTCGCTCTTTTGCGTAACAGTCCATCGCGAGCACAGGCGAATGTCGGGCTGACCTACGCGCATATTCCATCCAATCTAAGCTCTGCCGGTTTTCACCAGGAATTCAATACTTATGTCTGGAATTACCAGTTTCAGACAAAACAACCGGTGTCGAAAAGATTTGATGTTTCTTTCCAGGAGAATTTTCGTTCCTCCATGTTGCGTTTGACGACCGAAGGTAACAGGTGGAAAGACGATCAAAATTTTTCGCTGCTGTTGAATTATCAGCTCCTGCCGCATCTGGGCCTGCATTCGGCTTTATCATCCGTTGCGTTCAAGGACAACCAGTCCGGTTTCAATAACGACATACAAACACATGATGCCAATGTTGGCCTCCGGTTTCAGCCGCTGCCGAATTTTTCCACGTCAGTCCATCTCGGCCCCAAATGGGACAACCGTTTGCAGCAAAGCGATCTTGGAACGAATTTTGCGATAGACCTGCTCGCAAGGAATGTTGATTTTGGCGGATACGATAATAACCTTCAGTTGGTTTTGGGCCAGGATGATTTTGACAGGCGAAAAAACAGCGATCTCGATGTGAGCTATTTGATTTACAGAACGTTTCCCGAAGGCACGACGGATTCCTTGAAGATTTTTGATTCCTATCGCCGTCGTGACAATTATATTTCGACGTTGGCTGATGTTGAAAGCATACGCGAAAACGTGCGCGGCATCGATAATCAACTGATCTACCCCGTGAGTAATGGTCTACGAATCAGGGCCCACAGCGTTCTTCAGTTTAAGGAAGTGACGCTCGAATCTTCATCGCAACAAGGACAAAAGCAGCGCCAAAGGGACGATCACAGGATTAGCAACGATCTCAGTCTTGAGTTGCACAGAAAGCGATTATCAGGAAACGTGGCCCTGTCCTATTGGAGCCAGGAGCAGCGCTATGATATAGAGATCGACGACAGCGGCTTACCGTTTTCAAGGCGCACCGCCTTTGTCACCCCGGACAACCGCAGCAACCGTTTGTCTCTGATGGCCAATGTCGGTTATGGAATGAGTGCTGCCGACTCGATCTATGCCTATTTTTCGGTCGGCCGTTTTCAATACGACACGCCGGACACCAACAATTTCGACGATCGCGATGAGCTGCGGATGAACAGCCGGCTGGTCTATTTTCATCGATTTCATCCCTCCCTGAAACTCAATGTTGACATCGGCGTAAATCTTTACCATCTTGTCTATATTTTTGGCGAAAGAAGCGCGGATAACAACTGGAATCGAATATTCCGCCTCCGTCCGTCGTTAGAGTTTACTCCCAGTGACCGGCTCCAATTAAAACAAACGTTTGAAGTACTGGCAAATTATGTGGATTATGATTTTGAGGATGCGAAGATTTTGACAAAAAGCTTCATTTTCCGTAAATTCGCCATGGATGATTCGCTAAAATGGAGCGTTGGCACAGCTACGACGCTTACTCTCGATTATCGCTTGCAGCTTGAAGAGAACGGCCAGCTTTCATGGGAACAGTGGAAGGAGCGCATACTGGTTACCCGCAAAAGCTATTGGCTCAGGTGTTCGTGGAATTACAACTGGCAGACCAGAATGATTTTATCGCCGGGATTTACAGTCTATTCGAGAGAAGAGTGGAGGCATAGTACGGACCAGTACGGTATAGAGCTTAGGAACAAGTTTGCAACGTATCTCAGCTACGGGCCTGCACTTCGCTTTTATTATTTTCCTTCAAATAAATTGCACATAACAGTGGACAGCGTACGGCAAGCCGTTGAATCGCCTGATCGAGACCGTTACTACCTGAACAACATCGATGTCAAATTGAGCTGGTATTTCTAAACCTCGAGGCGGCCTTTGAAGAAAGACACAAGCTACAGGATGTCCATTCCCAGCGACCCGGAGTATATCGAGCGTGTCGAGAAAAAGACGGAAAAGATAGCAAAGCAGGCTGGCCTGAATGATAATGCCATCGATAATCTCGCGATTGCCGTGACGGAAGTCGTGGCCAACGCCATTGTTCACGGTAACAGGAGGGACAGCTCGAAAAAAGTAACGATAGAATTTTATCTCGATGAAAAGAATATCAAGGTGCTCATCTCGGATGAGGGTGCCGGTTTCGATCCGAGGGATATCAAGAATCCCACCGCGCCGGAAAATATACTCAAAGAAAGCGGACGTGGGGTTTTTATTGTCAAGGCGCTCATGGATGATGTACTCTTCCGGTTTTCCGAAAAAGGAACGGTGACGACGCTGGTTATGAAATTAAGATAGTCTTTCGTAATTACCCGGCCCACTAAACACACGAAATAGACGAAAGAAATCATTAAAGCACCAAAACCATAAATCCTTTAGTATTATTTTCTTCATTTTGTTTGTTTGGCGTATTTCGTGGGCAGAATAATCACGATTTTTCCGGATGCATGAGGCACAGGCTGGAGGTTGGCATGCGATATTTCACCAAAAGGCATAACGCTATCATTTTTGTTATGCTTTTTGTCTCTTTTTTCCCCTGTAAAAATTCGTTTTCCCAATTCGGTTTTGCTGTGCTGGACGATGACCCCTTGTCGCAATACAAAACCGTTGAATTTTGGTCAAAATCCTATTATAATCGCGTGGAGGGTTTTTTTGCGCATGCCGGCACGATCATTAAATTCGTCGATTCCTGGCAGATGGCCTCGTTTGCGGACGCCGGCTACGGCCTGAAGAACCGCCAGGCCCGCTACGAAGCGGGTTTGGAAAAGAGGTTCGGCAGCGCGCACCGGCTCATTATCAAGGGCAGCGTCTTTGACAAAACCTTTAGCAACGATGAGTGGATGGTCGGGCAGATCGAGAATTCCCTGGCCGGGATATTTTTGCACGAGGATTTCCGCGATTATTTTGGCAAAAAAGGCTGGCGGGTTTTTGCCGATAAAAAAGTAGGCAGCCAGCACCTGCTGCGACTGGAATATTCACAGTTCACCTACCGGTCGATGCGAACGAACAGCAATTTCGCCGGCAGCCTTTTCGGAAATAATAAAAAATATCGCCCCAATCCCGCTGTTCCTGAGGGTGATGAAACTGCGCTGAAATTATCTTTTCTGTTCGATAAAAGAG
>METF01000029.1:0-8001 GCA_001771235.1 Candidatus Zhuqueibacterota bacterium RBG_16_48_16 | reverse complement strand
GAGCGGCTGGTTCATTCAGGGGTCATTCGAAACAACAAGCGGCGATTTCAACACCAACGGGCTGTTTGTCGATGCCACTGTCTTTCAGCCGACCGTAAGCACACATCGCATAGTGCTGAAAACGTTTTTGGGCCTCCGGGAAGGAAGTATTCAACCGCAGCACCTGATGACCATCGGCGGGGTCGGCAGTCTGAGGGCTTACCGGGATCGAATTCGTTCCGGGCAGAATTTCTTTCTGGCCAGTCTCAACTATGAATTTGGCGGCAGCCTGCTGCAAAACACTTTTCTTCGCAAGCTCCCGCTTTTGGATACCGCTTCTTTCGCCCTTTTCGCCGATGTCGGAGATGCCTGGTCTCATGCAGCGCCCAAGAATGCCTTGTTCGACGAATTGTCGCAAGCCGATTTGTTGACGGACGTCGGCCTGTCGTTTCTGCTCATGGATGGATTTTTCCGGATCGATGTGGCGAAAGCATTGGCTCAGGAGAGCAAGGACTGGCGTATTACATTTCGGCTTTTTAACAAGTACTAGCGAAGCTTTATCTTAAACTTTGCTGCCGGACCCTTTTTTATAAGAGGTTCAAAACAGGTACACAGAGGTCGCCGAGAATACACAGAGCAACACTGAGATATTGAAAAGCAGTATTCATTTAACGTAAAAGACGTTTTTTTGTTTTTTCTCTGTGAATCTCTGCGAAATCTCTGTGAACTCTGTGTCCCCCGAAAAGTGTCCGGTAATGAATCTTAAACCAACAAGAAAATATGAAAGAACGATTCTTTTTACTCCTCTTTATTTTCCCCGCAATTTTATCTGCGCTTTCCAGCTCATCCGGTGTGGCAAGTCCACAAACAACAGCCGATGATTCGCTCGTCATTACCGGTATTTTTTTCGCCGGCAACGAAAAGACAAAGGACGAGGTCCTCTACCGCGAGCTGAAATCAAAGGTCGGCCGGCCGCTGGACCCGGAGCTGTTGCTGGAAGACCAGAAACGCATCCAAAACCTGCGCTTGTTCACGCGGGTCGAAGTTCAGCCGATGCGCACCGATAATGGCGTCGTTATCGTTTTTTATGTTGCGGAAAGATGGTATATCTTTCCCTACCCGATCCTGTTTTATAACGAGGGAGACGTAAAAAAATTATCCGCCGGCGCAGGATTGGTTCATCAAAACTTTCGCGGATTGAACAGCACCGTCGCCGCTTCGTTCTGGCTGGGCTATAATGACGGTATTGACGTGTACTATTCGAATCCGTGGATTTGGGGAGAAAAGCAGTTCTTTTTTAAGCTGGGTTTCTTTGCGGAACGTAAGCGAAGCAAAAATCTGAAATACGAGCGCTTCGATGAGGAGCACCTGGGGATGGCCCTGTCTTTGGGCAAAAGATTCGGCTACCATACTTTTTTATCCTCGTCGATTGGTTATCGAGTGCTGAACGTGGACCAGGAATATGCGGAGATCACCGCTTCAAAAAACGGCTCGGACAGGATTCCTTCGTTAGGTGTGTCGTTTACTTATGACACGCGCGACCTGCATGAATATCCGAAATCCGGCTGGTACATAAGCAGCTATGTTACGAAATATGCCAATTTCAGCCAGGTTGATTTTTTGAAATCCGGCATCGATGTGCGCCGTTACACGCCGATCTGGAAGGGTGTTTCACTGGCGTCGCGCGCTGCCGCCGATCTGGCCGGCGGGAACATGCCGATATATGAAAATAATTACCTCGGCTATTCCGAGCGCATCCGCGGGCATTTTGACCTCAAGCGCGAGGGACAGAACCGGCTTTTGGGCAATGTCGAGCTGCGCTTTCCGATCCTGAAGGTTCGCTACATGAATCTTGGCGGCGCCCAAAAGGCTTTGGGTTCCTACGGCAGCAATTTGCCGTTCGGCATAAGCGGCGGGATATTTTTTGATACCGGCGCGGTGTGGGACAAAGACATCACTTTGACCGAGGGCCGGTTTCTCTCCGGCTATGGGGCGGGCCTTCATTTTCACGTCCCTTATGTGGACGTCGTTCGCCTGGAATACGCTTTTGACACGCAGCAAAACGGCGAGCTTATTATGGATGTTCTTGTCAGGTTTTAGCCATGTTACATCTCGAACAATTTTACGTCGATCCTGCGGATGTGGGCGATGATTTTTTTGTCATTCGGGGCGATGAATTCAAACATGCGGTGAAGGTCTTGCGCAAAACGTCGGGCGATGAGATCATGGCTGTTGATGGCAAGGGGAACCGCTATTCCGGCCTCATCTCCAGGATCGGGGACAACTCCGCTGCGATAAGCATTAAAAAAATTGAAAGAAATTCCGGTGAGCCGAATGTTACTCTGACGTTGGCCCAGGCATTGTTAAAGCACCCGATTCTCGATCTCGTCGTTGAAAAGTGCACGGAAATCGGCGTGGCCCGCTTTCAGCCCATTTTCACCGAAAGGACGGTAGTGCATGGATCCCCGGGCCGGCTTGACAGATGGCGCAAAAAGGCCTTGGCGGCGATGAAACAGTGCGGTCGGTCGAGGTGCCCGGAGGTGCACGCACCGGTGTCTTTTACAGAGGCCATAAAAAAATTTCACGGCGATGTGGCCATTATCGCCCATACCCCGACGAATGTCCGCAGGCCATTTTCAAATGAGATCGTTGACAAAAAGCGCAATGTCGTTTTGTTCATCGGCCCGGAAGGCGGCTTTAGCGACAGTGAATATGATCTGGCCGTGGAAAACGGAATGGTCACCCTCGATTTGGGAGTTCGGCGTCTTCGCAGTGAGACGGCGGCGATCGTTGCCTCATCGATTGTCTTACATGCCGCGGGAGAGCTTGGAAATCTATAGAAGGAGAAAAATATGGCGTGCATTTTT
Source organism: Candidatus Zhuqueibacterota bacterium RBG_16_48_16 (assembly GCA_001771235.1). Classification (GTDB taxonomy): domain Bacteria; phylum Zhuqueibacterota; class Zhuqueibacteria; order Residuimicrobiales; family Sediminimicrobiaceae; genus Sediminimicrobium. The sequence continues at coordinate 5,155 of METF01000029.1, read as the reverse complement.
TGCAGCATTGCAGAAGGAAAAATCCCGGCAAAAATCTTTCATGATGACGAGCACATCGTCGGTTTCTATGACATCCACCCACAAGCGCCGGTTCACGCGCTCTTTATCCCGCGGAAACACATCAGCACGTTGAACGATCTGGATGAAAATGATGCACAGTTATTGGCCAGGCTCTTCCTTGCTGCCAAAGAATTTGCCCAAAGAGAAGGCATTGCCCAGAGTGGCTACAGGCTCGTGATGAACTGTAACAGCGACGGGGGACAGACAGTCTACCATTTGCATCTTCACGTTCTTGGCGGCAGGTGGATGAAATGGCCGCCGGGGTGAGATGGGGCGCGCAGTTCAACTTGATTGCACAGCATATGTATACTGAGTGCCGGAGGCGGGATAAATATCCCAACTCATTTTCCGGTCAGGATGCATATCCTGGCCGATCAAATTAGGATCCTAGAAAACCACTAAGAAAATACGTAATATCTATTCATTATATAATACGTTGAAAGCGAAAGGACAATAAACAAATATGAATTTAGAATTAGCAGAAAATACTTGTCAAGAATTTTTCTAGTTGCTGTAAATTTATTTTGCCATAAAAGCCAAAATAGAGAAGCCATGGGTATATAATAGCGACCTTGAAGTCCCCAAATAGTTATATCTCCGGTACGAGAACATGAAATATACTGGGAAATTCCAACTCCAATCATTCCCAATATAATAATTCCTAACAAAGTCATTTTGTTGCTTATTGTTAAATAATGATCATTTATCCGCAAAGAAACCAATAATAGAGCCAAAACATAGCTTGCAATTAGCCAATCGGGCAGGCGTGCATCAAGCCATCCCAGATACCCGATATGGGAGCGCACTAACAACGGCTTAAAAACCCAATAAGATTTCACACATGTTTTTAAAAAATTAAAGGGATGATGCAAAATAAACTTTAGTTGGTCTGAAGGACTGAAATCTTCAAAGAGGGGCGGTACAAACAATTCCTTAACTAGAGCATTCCATATAAAGATTGCGAGCAAATTCAAGATAATAATCAAAAAGCCAATAGAATAATAATTTTTAGGAGAATATAATTTTGCTTTTGGAATAAGGAAATAAAGCAAGAAAAGGAAATAAACAGGCTTTATCAATGAAATCGATACTGAAATACAAATGATAAAAATTATCCATTTTTTCGCAATTCGCTCTTTTCTAAAGATCAGATAAAGTACAATAGCTATTAGCAAAAGTGACAAGGAATTTATTGATGTATCCAGATTTAAAGTTGTTGCCAAAAAGAGATTCATAGGCATGAGTGCGACGAATAGAATTAGCCATTTTCCCACATGAATTTTTCTTATAGCCCAAAATATGACCGTGATCCAGAAGAAAAGATTTGCAGTCCTTCCTAGATACATCATGACTAATGGTGATACATTAAAGAGCTTACCTACAGATATTGACAAAACCTGGGGTAGGTAACCTACAGGTGAATAGACTGCGGGAAATGAGCAGAATTCCTTTTCTGTGGGAGCTGAACGATGGTTATAGCAATAAAAATTATCAAAGATATTATCAATTTTAATTTTGACCTCCGGATGATGGGGCAAACTACCTTTTAGGGCATTGACCGTATTGGATAGATATTCAGGTAAATAATCGCCCACTTTGCCGTCATTTTTTTTCGCAATAATACCACCTTCCGAAATTTCAAATGCGCGGTAAAAATGAGCATCTTCATCAGGCCCCTGAAAGGGAGGAATCACCAGAATCCAGAGGAGTCCAAAAAAGGAGGCCAAGAATAAAAATATTTTTTCCGGCACTAGACTTTCTATTTTAGCCAAGCATCTTGACCTTTAATTTTACTCTATCTGAAACACTTTTTAATGCGTGCGAATTCTAAAATTAGAAATTATTCTATTTTCAGAAAAACTGAGTACAGCGGATTGAGCCTTAACCTATCTGCATAGTTTTTAAATAAATTGATTCGTGGACGAAAGAAAAATTCCTGGTAAATTGCAACATTTTCTTACCGAGAAATCGCTTGCTTTTGTTTTTCGAGTTCGTTATATTCGCCTTTCGTAAACGCATAAATACCAAAAAGAAAGGAGGATTGATTCTTAATGCCGGGTATACGAATTCGTGAAAACGAATCTTTTGAAAAAGCGCTCAAACGGTTTACAAAGGCATGCGAAAAAGCTGGCGTCATGTCCGATTACAAGAAGCATCAACAATATGAAAAACCAAGCGAACGTAAGAAAAGAAAACTTGCTGCCGCTCGCAGAAAAATGCGCAAAGTGTACTACTGGGAGAGCAGGTAAGTTTTTGGTGAATGGATTCATTCCGGTGTGAAAAGATGGCTATTTTTGAAAAATTAACGGATGATATGAAATCCGCAATGAAAGCCGGCGACAAAGCACGTCTTTCCACCATTCGTCTGCTGCGCGGACAAATCAAGGACGCCGCCATAGATAAGCGGGCGGAGCTAACCGAGGATGAGGAAATCGCTGTTTTGATGAATGCAGCGAAAAAGCGCCGGGAGTCCATCGAGGCATTTAAAAATGCCGGCAGACAGGATCTAGTCGACAAAGAAACAAACGAGCTTTCTGTGATTCAGAGCTATTTACCCGAGCCATTGTCGCAAGAAGAGCTGGTGACAATCATCGACTCGGCAATCGAGCAGTCAGGCGCCCAGACCATAAAAGATTTGGGCAAGGTGATGCCGGTTGTTATGGCCCAGGTAAAAGGCCGTGCGGACGGCAAATTGATCAATCAGCTTGTGAGAGAAAAACTCAGTTAATACGTTGTAGTGCAGATGTGAAACTGAAAGTGAATAGAGGTAGAGCTGTTCTATACTTTATTCACTTTTTTCATTTAAAGGAAGGGCAGGGCGATGCATCCGATAGATATTTTCCTGCTTGCAGGGGTGTTTGCGTTCGTTTTTATGGGTGCTAAAAGAGGATTTGTACAGGAATTGCGGGGATTGACGGGCCTGCTGGTGTCGTTTATTTTCGCGCTTCTTTTTTACGAAAAATTAGGTCTCAAGATGTGGGAGAAGGCCCAGGGGGTTTCCAAGACCGTGTGTTTCATACTGGCATTCATTATTATTGTCCTGGTCGTCCGCTTGATTATCGAGATGTTTATCAAGGTCTATGAAAAATCTCTTGGCCAGAATGGCCAAAGCAATGTGAACCGGCTGCTCGGCGCTTTTCTCGGCTTTGTCCAGGGATTGTTTTTTGTCGGCGTCTTAACCCTGGCCTTGTCGGTTCTCCCCGTCCAGGACAAGCTGAAGAACGTGAGGGAAAAATCCCTGTTGTTCGACCACATGACCAATGCGGCGCTGACTATCGTCAATAAGATTTTTGAAATCGTGCCCAAGTCGGAAAAGGCATTTCACACGGTTTTGGATAAAATAGAAAAAAGCGATCTTCCAGGCACAACTGCTGAAGTAACAGAAACGGGGAAAACGCTACAACAGCAGGCAGCCGAGGTGGTGGAGAAATCCGAAGAAATACCGAGTCCCTCTGAAGTCGCGGCGATGTACGAAAAAGAAAAAGAGCGTATGAAGGCGAGCAACAGCGCCAAAGGGAAATGATTTTTGGACTCTATTTTTGACATACTGGAATTCACCCGCATCAGGGAAGAACTGGCCGAATGCGCCACCTCGCCGCCTGGCTCGGATCTCGCCCGTACCATCAAACCTATTCCGGAGCGCCTCGATCTTCAGGAATCCTTGTCACAGACCACGGAGCTTAAAACATTATTAGAAAGCGATCAGGCATTGCCCATTGACGGGATCATCGATATCCGCCCGGTGCTCAAAAAAGCGGCCATCGAAAACAGCGTGTTGCCTGAAGAGGATCTCTGCCATATTTGCCAAACCCTGTCGGTTGCCCGACGGCTCGCAGCATACTTTCGCCCGAAACTGGAGAGCATCCCTGTTCTTGCGAAAATAACGGGCCGGTTGAAGCCCTTGCCGGATATTGAGGAAGCGATCCACCAGGCAATCGATGTGAAAACGTATCAAGTCAAAGACAATGCCAGCCCGCAATTGTCGCGCATAAGGAAACAAATTTTCGTTTCTCAGGAAAGAGCCAGGCGCATTATCGATTCGTTGCTCAAATCTTACGCCTCAAGGGGAATGCTGCAGGAGAATGTCGTTTCGGTGCGGGATGGGCGTCTGGTGCTCATCGTCAAGGATGAGTTCAAACGCAAAGTGCCGGGCCTGGTGCACGGACAATCCGCCAGCGGCGTGAGCCTGTTCATCGAGCCGATGGAAGTGTTGGAAGCAAATAACGACATTCGCGAGCTTTACCTGGAAGAGCAACGGGAGATCGAGCGCATACTGGCGCGCCTGTCGGCTGTTGTGCGGCAGGCTCTGCCCGCCATCGAGGAAAATACTTTTGTCCTGGCGCACATTGATTTTGTCTATGCCAAAGCGCGGCTGTCGCAAAGGCTGAATGCCCACGCGCCTGAATTGATCGATGAAACGAAAATCGCGCTTTTCGGAGCAAGACATCCGCTTCTTTATTTGAGAGTGGGTGAAAAAAATGTTGTGCCGTTGGACATACAAATAGGGGGAGATTCCTTGTCCATTGTCATCAGCGGGCCAAATGCCGGCGGCAAAACGGTTGCCTTAAAGACGGTCGGACTTTTAACGATGATGGCCAATTCCGGCCTGCACATACCAGCCCTGCCGCATTCACAAATCGGCAATATCCGGCACGTTTTTGCGATCATCGGCGATCAGCAGTCCATAGAAAATGACCTGTCCACTTTTTCCTCGCATCTGACCAACATCAACAATATACTCAGCCGGAGCGATGACCGCTCGCTCGTCCTGATCGATGAGATCGGCGCCGGAACGGACCCCGAAGAAGGCTCGGCGCTGGCCATTGCGGTGTTGAAGCATTTATTGGCGAAAAAAAGCTTGTCCATCGTGACGACGCACCAGAGTAGGCTGAAAGCATTCGCCTACCAGACCGAGGGTGTGGAAAACGGCTCGATGGAATTCGACATCAAAACGCTTCAGCCGACTTACCTGTTTCGCCTCGGCATCCCCGGCTCGAGCTATGCTTTTGAAATCGCCAGGAGACTCGGTCTGCCGGCGGAGGTAACAGATGAAGCCAGGAATCTGGTGAGCGAGCACAAGAGCAGTCTGGAAGGT
>METF01000028.1:7172-7314 GCA_001771235.1 Candidatus Zhuqueibacterota bacterium RBG_16_48_16 | reverse complement strand
CAGAACGGGAAAACGAGTTGCGAGCGCTTTTACATCCCAGGACAAAAAAGCTCATTGAAACGTTTGGCATTCAGCTCGCTTCATTTTCGGATATCGGTTTACTTACCTGAATTCATTTTTATTCTACCAGGGGAAATCATCA
>METF01000028.1:5137-7088 GCA_001771235.1 Candidatus Zhuqueibacterota bacterium RBG_16_48_16 | reverse complement strand
ACTGCTGCTGCTGTTGCCAGCGTTCGGTCCCAATGCTATTTGCCCGGCCTGGACATTCTTTTCAAACAGGTAAAGCAGCTTGTCCGTCGTTTGTATCGTGATGCCGCTGTTGCTCCAGTTTTGCGTGAGCCAGGCCGGAAGCGAGGTGTTTCGATAAAAGGCCACGTAGATTTTCGCATCACGGTCGATCGTAAAGGTCAGGAAGGGATTATTGGTGGCTGTCTTGTCGTCGTTTGCCGTTCGTATGAATTGTCGATTTTGCAGCGATGCGGGCACCGAGGTGAATGTATAGACCCTGTCGATATAGACATTTTTATTCACATCGAGATAGTCAATGACGTAATTTGACTTGTTCATATTTGTAATCTGCAAATCCTTAAGCCGGTAGCCGATCGCGGTATTGGCCGCAATGTTGTTTTGCGCAGTGGATAAATCATACACATTGTTGACGGTAATCGTATAGGCAATGTTGAGCGAGTGACTATCGGTTGTCAGGCGCAGGGTTTTTTTATCGCTGTCGAGATAGGAGAAATATATATGGATCGTCGGTGAAATCTGGTAATTGGCGATGTTCTCAGCCGACGATTTATTGACCGGCTCGCTGAATTGCAGCACCAGTTGCGTGGCTGAATTGAGCGTTGTCTGTACGATTTGCGGTGGTTCTGTATCTTCCAGTGTGTTAAACGATCCGCTGGTTGCGGACAGGCTGATATTTCCTTTATCGTCTTTTGCATAGATGGCATACTGATAGCTTGTTTCCGGCTGCAAGTTGCTGTCGGTAAAAGAGGTCGAATAAGTGTCCGTGATGGATTGTCCGTCGCGGTAAATTCGATAACCGGAGGCGATATCGCCATCGGCCGCCATGCCGGGCGGCGCCCAGCTCAACGTCAGGCTGTTCATCGTTCGGTCGACCAACGCCAGATTTGCCGGTGGATTTGGCGGTAACGCATCGCTGGCCGTGCCGTCGCCGATGTGTAAAACCCAATCGCCGGCGAACGGGGGCGTGAAAACGACGGATGCTCCACCCGTTACATTCGCCTTTTGCGAGTAAGCCTGGGTGACGGGGTTAAACCACTGGGTGCTGATCTCGCCGGTCACGGCGGACAAATTGACCGTAGAACTCCCTCCATTTGGGGCGTAGATGATATATTCTTCTCCGGGTTTTGCCAGACATCTTCCCTTGGATACCAGGTTGTCCGCAGGAGATAATTCGCGCCATTTTGTAGTTTCCAAAAAACCGAACAGACCCGCCAGCTCGTTCTGCTGTTGTTGCCAGGCGGTTAAATCCCAGCCGCCTTTGTCCGGTGCATAAGTTGTTTTAAAGCCAGCCGTAATAAATCCTCCGGCGGTGATAATGTCCCAGGCGCCGCTGCGGATATAATTGTTCGCAATATAGCCGGCGTAGCCATATTCTCCGTTTACAACCGGCTTTGAGAAAGTCCTGTCGGCCAGAAGATCGCTATGCCAATTGATGTTGAACTCGGCATGATTCGGATCGGTGGTTTGAAAGGTTTGCTGCATGATAACGTCGAACCACGATTCCCCGGCAAATTCCACGGAGCTGGAGTTGCCGGAAGGATGCAGCGTCACCGGGTGATCATAAGGATCGAGGCTGCGGAGATAGCTGCCATAGTGCTTCCAGGTATTGGCCGTGAAGCCGTGGTCATACGCTTCATTATATTCTCCGGAAATGCACCAGATAACGTTGTAGGCGCCATAGCGCGCCACCAGGTATTGGATGTAACGTTCGAACTGGGGTTGAGAGAATTTTATGAATTCCTGTGACCAGGTGAAGAAAAGAACGGGAGTGATACCGCGCGACAGGGCATACTCTATTCGTTCGTCGACCCATTGAAAATAGCCGGGATTGAGTCGGTCGTAATCTTTGCCGGATGAGGTCAATCCGAATACATAACCACCCTCGTTTCGCCAAAACTCATCACCGTTGATA
>METF01000028.1:4539-4979 GCA_001771235.1 Candidatus Zhuqueibacterota bacterium RBG_16_48_16 | reverse complement strand
GTAGGGATATCGCGTGGCTCGTCTGATAAAGCCCTTTTTCCCGGAGGCCACGCAATTGAAACTGCCGGACGCTGCGAGCTGGGGGTGAGTTGACGAGGAAACAGCATATTGCCAGATGCCCGGCTCCGTGGGAGCCATTCGCACTTTCCATTTGTCGGCTCCATCCCAAAAGCCATCGATGTCGATGGTCTTTGTAGGTCCTGAAAAAACCGCGTGCACATTCACGTCTTTATATTTATTCCCCACGATGGTTGGAGCGGATAATTCGATTTCAAACAGGTCGTATTGGCCAATGTCGGGCACTTGTTGGCCCGACGATTGTGCCGGCAATACAAGAGACAGCCCTACCAGGACGGCCACGGAATATATATATTTGTTTTTTCCAGTGAAAAAAGACTGCATGAGACCTCCAACGTACCCGGGGCCGGCAGAAACAGGCC
>METF01000028.1:0-4045 GCA_001771235.1 Candidatus Zhuqueibacterota bacterium RBG_16_48_16 | reverse complement strand
ATAAACACGACGTGGTATGCACTTTATCCCTTATGCTGTATTTTTATACAACACAACGGCAAGAGGGATGTCTATAGGAAAGCAGAATGGAAGAGAAAAATCCCCACATTTCCTTATCGATCTTTTTCCCGGTCTATAATGACTGGGGCACCATCGGCAGTATGGTTGCCGAGGCCATTTTTACCGCGGAAAAGGTGAGCGATGACTACGAAATCATTCTCGTCGACGACGGCAGTGAAGAAAAAACGCAGGATGTTTTGGACTTTCTGGAGAAGCAATTTCCAGGCGTTCGTGTCGTACATCATGAAAAAAACCGCGGCTATGGCGGCGCGTTACGCACGGGCTTTAAGGAAGCAAAAAAGGAATTCATCTTTTATACCGATGGCGACGCCCAGTATGATGTGCGGGAAATGGTCAAGTTGACGGCGGCGGTGAGAGAGGATATTGACGTGGTCAATGGTTTTAAGATCAAGCGTAACGATCCCTTTTATCGTGTGGTGTTGGGCAAGATTTATCAATACTCCGCCAGGTTTTTGTTCAGCCTGCCCATAAAAGACGTGGATTGTGATTTTCGCTTGATGCGACGATCCGTTTTTGATTCGATAACACTGGAATCGAACAGCGGCACGATTTGTGTGGAGATGATCCGAAAAATATCGCAACAAGGTTTCCGTTTTGCCGAAGTGCCGGTGAGCCATTATTTCCGCGCCAGCGGCAAGTCGGAATTTTTTAATTTCACCAGGTTGTTTCGCGTTGCCCGAGACTTTTCCGCATTGTGGCTGCGGCTGGTGGTGCTTAAAAAGGGGGGTGGACATGCCTAAAACGGCTTCTCTGCCGGAAATCTTTCAGGGTAAAAATGTCCTGGTCACCGGTGGGCTCGGTTTTATCGGCAGCAATCTTGCCCGTCGACTGGTGCAATACCAGGCCAATGTCCTGATCGTCGATTCATTGATCCCTCAATACGGCGGCAACCTGTTCAACATAGACGGCATCGAGGACAAGGTTCGGGTGAACATTGCCGACGTCAGGGACCAGTACAGTATGAGCTATCTCGTGCGCGATCAGGATTACATTTTTAATCTTGCCGGCCAGGTGAGCCACATCGACAGCATGCAGGATCCGTTCACCGATTTGGAGATCAATTGCAAGTCGCAATTGTCCATTCTCGAGGCGTGCCGGCACAACAATCCGCGCGTAAAAATTGTCTTTGCCGGCACCCGGCAGCAGTACGGCAAACCGGATTACCTTCCTGTGGATGAAAATCATCCGCTACACCCCACGGATGTGAATGGGATCAACAAGATGGCCGGGGAGTGGTATCATATCCTCTACAACAACGTCTATGGCATCCGCGCCGCGTCGCTGAGGCTGACCAATACCTACGGCCCCCGCCAGCTCATGAAACACGACCGCCAGGGTTTCGCCAGCGTGTTCATCCGCCAGGCCATCGAGGGAGAGACGATAAAGATATTCGGACAAGGGAAACAAATCCGCGATTTCAATTTTGTCGAAGACGTAGTTGACGCTTTTCTCCTGGTTGCCGGTTATAACGATTGTAACGGCAACATCTATAACCTCGGCGGCGACGAGCCCATGATGCTGATCGATTTCGTCAAGCTGCTTCTTGAGGTAGCGGGCGGCGGCAACTATGAAATGGTCCCCTTTCCCGAAGATAAGAAAATAATCGACATCGGCGATTATTACGCGGACTATCGGCGCATACGGGCGACCTTGGGGTGGCGTTACAAAACAACCATGCGGGAAGGCCTGGCAAAGACGATCGAATTTTATCGCACCTGCAAGGAACATTACTGGCCAAACGATTAACGCTGCAAGACCATGATGAGATTTACCACAAGCGGCGTCGACGACAGGCGTTTTTTACTTGTTCTCGCTGCTACATTTTTACTCTTCGCACTGATCATCGCTCTTCATGTCAACAGGTTTCATGTCCCGGAGAGCGATTTTTTTGACTACCGTGCAAAAGCCGTATCGTTGCGAAATGGGCATTGGCCGGAAAACTTTAAGCGCCCGCCCCTCTATCCGGCGATGGTCGCCCTGTTCTCACTGCCGCTTCCGGGCAGGTTTCGCGATCTCTATGCCGCGGAATTCATCGGCTACGCCAGCGCCCTGTTTGCCTTCTTTCTGATCTGGCGGATATCGCGCCGTTTCATCGGCCAACACGCCTACTGGCTGGTGTGGCTTTGGGCGCTTCACCCCACCACCTTGAGGATGGCCGTGAAACCCAAGCCCGAGATGTTTGCCACAGCGCTGATTTTGTGGGCATTCGATCTCTTTTTGCAGCACAAAAAGCGCGCCTATTTGATCGCCTTTCTGGCGACCCTGGTACGTTATGAAGGGGCGTTGGCCATTATGGCGTTCGGCCTTTCGGATGTTATTTTTTCCAAAGAAAAGCTGAAAACAATTGTCTTCGCTTTCCTATCGGGCATATTCATCGTGTTGTGGACCTTGTTCCAGGGAGGCGGCAGCGATGGCGCCGCTTATGGAAATTACTTTAATACTTACCATCTCAATGTCGGCTTTCTCAAAGAGGTTTGGGTCGGACTGATCGGTTTTCTGCCTCTGGCATTTTTTAAAATATGGTTCGCGCTCATTTTTTCGTTGTTTGCTGTAGGCGCTATCACTTTTTTTAACCGATTCAAAAGAGAGGGTTTCGCCTTGATCCTCTTCATCGCAGGTTTTTCCGCTATGCATATCGTCTGGCCGTTTTCCAACATCGATTATGTCGTCATCATGGCGTGGAGCGTTTTCTTATTCATCTTTTTCGGTATCATGAGCATCGCACACTATGCACGGCGCTCTGTGAAATTCACTCAAATCATCGGCAAGCTTGACAATACTTTTTCGGCTTCTGCCGCAGCGTTGCTGGTATTTCTCTTTTGTGCTGTGTGGCTGACCGCACACCGCTTCGAGTACAGCCAGTACAATGTGACCTGGATCGTTGTCATTTCCTTCGTGTTTCTTGGAAGCTTGTTTTACTGGCTTGAATCAAGGCCGGTTAGCTTTAAGAATTTCGCCCCGGTGTTTTGGCAAACAACCTTTTTGCTGCTGCTGGCTTTTTCGCTCAATTCAAAAGCCAATGCCGATTTTTACGATATTAGGTTCTCTAAAGCGGAGTTCAGACTGGTCGGTGAATGGTTCGAGCACAACCGGCAGGATGGCGACAAGCTGGCGGTCGATCAGCCGGTCATCATATCCTACTACACCAGCGCAGATACGGAGAAGGATTTCGTCCGTTTGACCGATCTTCCCGCGCTGCCGCCGCAGGAGCTGCATCGATGGCTCAAAGAGCATGGCGTCACCCACATCGCCTGGCTTTCCTCCAACCGGCTCCAGCAGAGCGACGAAGCCTGGTACCTATGGAAACGCGACAATCGCGGCTGGACGACAATTGCCTTTTTGGAAAGCGGAAAGGACCAGAGCGGCTTTGCAATGGTCAGCCAATTACGGGCCGGGCCGCGCTGGGCCCATGTTTATAAAATATGATGGCGGGCGATTGGCAGCAAAAGCACCGCCGAGGAAACAGCGGAACCTCTCGGTATTTCGCTTTTGACTTTTGGCTTTTTAGAACCCAAACTGAGCGATTCAAGTGTCATCCAGTAGGAATTGACATGCTCGTCAGAGCGCTCGATAATAGTGAAAATGTCATTCTTAGGCGTTTTTTTCAACTCAACGCTGAGGCGCAGAGGTCGCAAAGATACGCAGAGGTTTTATAAAAAATTTGTTATTCTCTGCGCCCTCTGCGTTCTCCGCATCTCTGCGTTAATTTTTTTTTATTTTTAAGGTAATCATGCAAAAATATCGATGAAGGTCTTATGGACATCCCCTTTGGTGATTTGAAACGAAATTACTTCCAATTAAAGAAGGAAATAGACCAGGCCGTACAACGGGTATTGGACAGCGGCTGGTTCATTTTAGGCAGGGAGCTATTGGCCTTTGAGGGGCAGTTTGCCGGTTTCCTCGACGTTCAACACGCCGTCGGTGTCGGCTCTGGAACCGAGGCGCTGCACCTGGCGCTGCTGGC
>METF01000027.1 GCA_001771235.1 Candidatus Zhuqueibacterota bacterium RBG_16_48_16 | reverse complement strand
CGTGGGGAAATCAACCATTCTGAACGCATTGACCAACGCTGCGGCAGAGGTCGAAAATCGTCTTTTCGTTACGCTCGACGCCACCGTTCGGGCGACGGAATTATCCGACCACAGCCGGATTTTACTCATCGACACGGTCGGTTTTATACGCAAGCTGCCGCACCACCTGGTTGCTTCCTTCAAGAGCACTTTGGAAGAAGCACAGGATGCGGACATGCTCATCCATGTCATCGATATTTCCCATCCGCTTTTTCGGCAACAAATGCAGACCGTACAGCAGGTTCTGGAAGAGCTGAACATCGCAGACAAGCCGAGGCTGAACGTTTTTAATAAAATCGACCTGATCGACGATGAATCCTTAATGGCAAAGATAAAAGAAACCGAACAGCCGTGCGTCTTTATATCGGCGCAAAGAGGAATTTTCCTTCAGGATTTCAAAGAAAAGATCCGGCAATTTGCCGAAAAATTTTGTCAACGGCTGAAGATAACCATGCCGATTCAGCAAAGCCCTTTGATCTCAAAACTTCATGAAATAGCGGAAATCAATAACGTTGAGTACATCGACAGCCAGGCGATCATCGACATCAAAGTCCGCCACGAATACGTCCAGCGAATTAAAAACATGATGGACAAGATCAATTCAACCGTAGAAACTTTACAGCAAGCGCCATGAATATTTTAATCGTAGACGATGATGCAAATATCCGCGACTCTTTGGCGTATGTCGTCGAGAAAAAGGGGCACAATGCCTGCACATGCGCTTCGGGCGAGGAAGCTATTGAAAAGAGCAAGAACGATTCCTTCGATATGGCGTTCTTAGATGTGAAAATGCCCGGCGTGGGCGGAATGAAAGCTCTTGAAATGCTGATTGCTTTTTTACCGCAGATAAAAATATTCATGATTTCGGGAGAGGCGGATATTGCCACGGCGGTGCGGGCCACAAAGCTGGGTGCCTGTGATTTTTTAGAGAAACCTTTGAATGCGGATAAAGTCGGGCTGGAGATCGACAGGATCATCGAACAGCGAAGGCTCGATGAAGAGCTGGCAAGACTGAAGAGCCTGGTCGATTTGGATCGCGATATGGTCGGAAAATCGTCGGCCATGCAGAGGCTCTGTCAGGATATCGGCCGGGCGGCGCCGACGGATAGCCGAATCCTGGTATTCGGGCCGAGCGGCTCGGGCAAGGAGCTGGTGGCGCGGGAAATTCACAAAAAGAGCTTGAGAAACGAAGGCCCTTTTATCCAGCTCAATTGCGCGGCCATACCCAGGGAATTGATCGAAAGCGAGTTATTCGGCTACGAGAAGGGCGCCTTTACCGGTGCGCATAAAAGAAAATTGGGACTCATCGAGCAGGCGCAAGGCGGCACGCTTTTGCTGGATGAGGTCGGCGATATGGCTTATGAAACCCAGGCAAAATTGCTGCGCGTTTTACAGGAAAACGAGTTCAGCCGCGTCGGCGGATCGAAGCCGCAAAAGTTCGACGTGAGGATTATTTCCGCGACGAACAAAGATTTGGCAGACGAAATTGTCCGGGGGCATTTCCGGGAAGATCTCTATTTCAGATTGAATGTCATTCCCATCCGCGTTCCGCCACTGGCCGAGCGGAAAGAAGACATTCCGCTGATGGTGAATTATTTTCTCAAGACCTATAGTATAAAGAATGGCAAATCGGCGAAAAAGATAAGCCAGGACGCCATCCCGGCCCTGCAGCTTCATCACTGGCCCGGCAACGTCAGGGAGCTGAAAAATATCATGGAAAGACTGGCCATCATGACTACCGGCGATCATATCCGGCGCGAGGATGTCGAATCGGTTCTTGGTGGTGCGGATCATCCTTCGGCGGTGCCGCCCTCTGTGGATGCGTTGCCGGAGGCGAATGTTCCATTGAAAGAACAGTTGACCGATTTTGAAAGAAGGATTCTCACCATGGCTTATGCCGAATTTCAAGGGAATGTGAGCAAAATGTCGCAGGGTTTAAAGACAGACCGGGCGAATCTTCATAAAAAACTAAAAAAATATAACCTCAAATAGGTGCATTTATCATGCATGAGGGTGCGGAGCTATGAATTGGCAATCTGAAAAGAAACAAAGAAAGATCTTTTTGCTCGTGAGCATCATGATCGTTACCTGGACAGTGAATTCCCAGGCGATTATCATCCGTTCTAAAGGAACGAACCGGCAATACCGGCAGGGCGACTGGATAACCTATACGACAACGCGCTTTGTCAGAAACATCGCCCTTGGCCAGGAATATGTCTATTTTGCCACAACCGGCGGGATCACCCGCTACAATTTTTACAGCAATACCTGGGATTACCCCTGGACGGTGAGCAACGGCCTGCCGGACAATAATATATTTCTGGTTGCCCAGGATTTCAACACCGGCTATTTGTGGTGCACCAGCGAAAGCAGCATCAGCTACCTGGAATCTGCCTCCAGGCTATGGTTTAATACTTTTTACGATGAAATCGGTCTGCGTGGAGATGACGACATCTCATCCATCGGCTTTGGTAATGGCCGAGTCTTTATCGTCTCATCCAACGGAACATGGTATGCTTCTGACAATTATTCGGCGAATTTTTCCCCCATAGATTTTTCACAGAATGATGATGGCATTACATGGTATGGTGCAAAGAGAAAGAGAGAAGATGCCATCCCCCATTATTTCATGTCCGATGGATTTTTATTCGACGAAACCCAGAACTATATCGACGATCTTCAGTTTCGCCATTTTCCCATAACCACCTGGTTAAAAGATGAATGGCAAAATATGTGGATTGGCACATGGGGACTTGGCGCCGGACGTGGCAACACTTCGACCCAGAGACTGGAGTTGCTTAAATTCGGACTGTGGGACGTAACCGTCGATGCCATTGCCAAAGATGACGATCGTTTTTGGCTTGGCGGAATCCAGTCGCACGAAGAGCCTTCGGGTATTACCAATTGGGATATGCAGTCCGATGATCCGCAATATTATGAGGCTTATTTATTGACAGGATTCGATACGGATAAAGTGACCTCCATCGCGGTTGACGGCAATACCGTTTGGCTCGGCACGTTGGACGGCTTGACGCGATTCGATCGAGGCAAGAATATCTGGAGAACCTACACGGTTGTTCATAATCTGGTCGATAACCGGATTTCCGATCTCGCGGTTGATGACCAATATCTTTGGATAGGGACGGCTTCCGGCGTGTCCAAACTGGTCAAGAGCACGGTGGGAACGGATTCTCTTTCCATCAAGCACATTCAATTTCATCAATTGGGGAAGAGACAGATATTTGACATCGATCTCGCTGAAAACGAGCTGTGGGTTGGCACGGAGATCGGCCTGTTCAGGTACGATATCGAAAAAGATCACGGAGCGTATTATTCCAGTTATGTCGATCCGGCGGCAAGGCCGGTGTATGCGTTATCTCTTTACGGCGACGAGCTGTGGTACGGCACGGACGAGGGCGTTGCCGGCTTTAACGTGAAAACAGGGAAAAGATTTGACCCTCCGGCCCGCTTTATAAATGATGATTTGGAAATAAACAGGATTCTGGCCGACCGGGCGGCTGTGTGGGTGGCCACGAATTCCGGCGTTTACAAATACGACAGGGATGCCGGGCGTTGGGTGAATTTTACCATCGAAGATGGCCTGACATCGAACAATGTCTATGCTTTATACCTGGAAAGCGATTTTATCTGGTTTGGGACAGGAGCGGGACTGACGAAATTTTATTGGAACTCTCCTTACAGAATCGATTGAATAAGTACCTTTATGAAAACGCTTTCCTACGACCAGGCGGTTGAGTACATGTTCCGTCTGCAGCAGATGGGTTGGAAACTGGGACTCGACAGGATGCACCGCATACTTCAGGAAACGGGAAGTCCTCATTTACAATTTCCTTCGGTTCTTATTGCCGGCACAAACGGTAAGGGATCAGTGACGGCCATGCTGGAATCCATTTTCCGGCACGCCGGTTACAGCACGGCAATGTATACATCACCGCATCTTGTCGATGTGACCGAGCGGGTGCGCATGAACGGGAAAGACCTGTCTCGTAAAAAGTTTGCCTCAACAGTCACTTTTTTAAAACCACTGATCGAACGAATCGGTTGCAGTTTTTTTGAATCCATGACCGCTCTGGCACTTCTCATTTTTGCCGAGCAATCACCGGAGATCGCCTTCATTGAAGTCGGCCTGGGCGGACGATTCGATGCCACCAACGTTTTAAATCCCCTTTTGTCTATCATTACGGATGTGAGCTATGACCACCGTAATATTCTGGGCGATACCATCGAAAAAATCGCCTTTGAGAAAGCAGGGATTATCAAAGAGGGCGTACCCTGTTTGACAGGAGATTTGCCCCAGGAGGCAGCCGCGGTGATTAAAGATGTATGCCGACAAAGAAAAACGCCGCTCTATTGTGCCAATGATCTATCGAAAGCAGATGACATCAAAATAACCGGACAGGGAACCTCTTTTCGTACGCGGACGGAAAACGGGGAGGAAAAACTTTCCACCCCGCTCATTGGCAGGCACCAGGTGAGAAATAGCCGCATTTCCATCGCCGCTTCTCGCCTGCTGCAAAATAGCGGGTACAAGACGGGCATACAGAACATTGCCGGTGGGTTGAGGCACGTGCGCTGGCCGGGACGTTTTCAGCGAATTTCCAGGAGCCCACTTGTGATCGTTGACGTCGCCCATAACATCGCTTCCATGGAGGCGTTGCGCGAAAATCTCACTCTTTTGTACAGCAACAAGAAAATAATTTTGGTTTTAGGCATTCTGAGGGATAAAGATATCCGGGAGATGTTGAATATTATTCTTCCGCTTGCGGAAACCACGATCGCCGTAACCCCGCTATCGGAACGGGCGTTGAGCGCGGAGATGCTTGCCGCGGAAATCCGATCTGCAGGGCGACAGGCTCATGCCAGCGCTTCCATAAGAGCCGGGCTCGAAAAAGCGCTTGCGTTGTATACCCCGGAAAAGCTGGTGTGTGTTACCGGCTCAATATTTTTAGTCGGCGAAGCAATAATAGAAATAAAAATATTGACAAAGAAAAGTTAATTTCTTACATTTTCCCGTGTTTGATGCCTTCAAAGCCTCATTACAACATACACACCATAAATTCTCCAACAAACAAGTCGCAGGGATTAAGACAACTTGACAAACTCATCGAATTTGAGTTGTAAACGAGTTGCTAAATAATGAGGTTCTGTGCGAAGTGTTTTTGTGTTGTTCTTTGAGTGTGGTGGTTTCAGGAGATTGGGTGACACAGTAAATGAATAAACCTGGACGTTTTACCGGGAATCTCATAAGATAACGCTACCAAGCATCACCTTCACTTTTCTGCTAATCAAATTAACAAATCACATTATCGTAAGATTTTAAATTATTACAAGCTGACAATATTTCAAATTCCTTAATGCAAGCCAGCACACATTTCACACGGGGTTGGTGAAGCAAATCGAACTATTAACAAACCGTCAACAATCGTTCGAGAGGGAAGAATTCGCTTTGGTAATCACCTATTCAAAAAGAGAGTAATTATGAAAGAAAACGATTCCGGGAACAAGCTTATGGAAATGGCAGATTTAAAAGGGCTAAAAATTAATGAATTGACCAAGATGGCCCAGGATTTGGGTGTTAGCGGCTGCACCGGCCTGAAGAAAGCGGAGCTCATTTTCAGGATTCTTGAGGAGCAGACGAAAAAAGAAGGACTGATATTCGCCGAAGGTGTTTTGGAGGTTCTTCCGGATGGATATGGATTTCTGAGGTCGCCCGATTTTAATTACCTGCCCGGTCCGGACGATATTTATGTTTCGCCCTCGCAGATCAAGCGGTTTGGTTTAAGAACGGGCGATACGGTATCCGGCCAGATTCGCCCGCCAAAAGAGAATGAACGGTTTTTTGCTCTGCTCAAAGTTGAAGCCGTGAACTTTGAAAATCCCGATGAAGCAAAAAACAAGATATTGTTCGATAATCTCACGCCGCTCTATCCGAATCAAAGAATCAACCTCGAAACAAGGGCCAACGATTTCACAACGCGGATCATGAACCTCCTGTCGCCGATAGGAAAGGGGCAGCGCGGGTTGATCGTTGCCCAGCCCAAGACCGGCAAAACCACTATTCTGCAAAAGATCGCCAACGCCATCACGGCCAATCATCCGGAAGTCAAATTGATCGTACTGCTAATTGACGAGCGTCCCGAAGAAGTGACCGATATGGAAAGATCCGTCAAGGCCGAGGTGATCAGCTCGACGTTTGACGAGCCCGCAGAGCGCCACGTCCAGGTCTCGGACATGGTGCTGGAAAAAGCAAAGCGGCTGATTGAATACGGCCGGGATGTGGTTATTTTATTGGACAGTATAACGCGATTGGCACGGGCGCATAATGCGGTGGTGCCGCACAGCGGTAAAATTCTGTCCGGTGGTGTTGATGCCAACGCCCTGCACCGACCGAAACGTTTCTTCGGCGCAGCGAGAAACATCGAAGAGGGCGGCAGCCTGACCATCATCGCCACGGCGCTGATCGACACGGGCAGCCGCATGGACGAAGTGATTTTTGAAGAGTTCAAAGGCACCGGGAATATGGAGATTGTGCTGGACAGGAGATTGTCGGACCGGCGTATCTTCCCGGCGATTGACGTTAACAGGACCGGAACCCGAAAGGAAGAGCTGCTGCTGGACGATCTTGAATTAAACAGGGTCTGGATTCTTCGAAAACTTTTGGCAGAACAGGCACCCGTAGAAGCGATGGAATATTTAACCGCCAAAATGCATGGGACAAAATCAAATAAAGACTTTTTGGAATCCATGAGCATGTAAGGAATCTTTCCCTTGCATTTAGGGCTATTGTTTATTAGATTTGGCGCGCTGTAAAAAAATGAAAAAAGCAATTTTTAAGGAGACACGAGTTTGAAAGAAGGTATTCACCCGGAATACAAGGTGGGAACAGTGACATGTGCCTGTGGAAACACTTTTCAGGTGAGATCGACCATAGGCGATATGACATTGGAAATCTGTTCCCAATGCCATCCCTATTTTACCGGAAAACAAAAATTGATCGATACCGCTGGCCGGGTTGAGCAATTCCGCCGCAAGTATAAGAACTATAGCCAGTCCGCATCGAAGTAGCCGTTTTATTAAAATCATAACGGAACGTTGGCCCGGTTTTGTCCGGGCGTGTTCCGTTTTTTATTTTCAGAATGTTTGGATTTAAGCCCCGTCAAAAAAAGATAAAATAGTTGAAACCGTTTCCGAGTATACCTAGGGACGCTTGGCTCCTTTCTCTTTTCTTATAAATGCACCCAATGTTTTTTGATTACGGATAAGATTCGCCTTTCGGAAGGATGGTGAGCAGGCTGCTTACCGTTGAACAAGCAAAAGAGGTATTTTCGTGTTTGAAAAGCTCGAAAATGTAGCGAAACGTTATGAAGAAATCGAACAAAAACTGGCCGATCCTCAGGTGCTGGCACGCCGCCAGTTCTATGCGGAACTGGCAAAAGAACAAAGCGATTTGGTCGAGATCGTTACCAAATACCGGCAATATAAAAAAGCCTTAGCCGAAATCACAGAAGCCGAACAAATACTCGATGACGGCGACGATGAATTGAAAGAGCTGGCAGAAGCGGAGCTGCAAGAACTGGTTCCACGCCGGGAGGAATTGGAAGAGCAATTGAAATTTTTGCTCATCCCCAGTGATCCGCAGGACAGCCGGAATGCCATCGTAGAGATACGAGCCGGCACCGGCGGTGATGAGGCCGGGCTATTTGCCGGCAGCCTCTATAAAATGTACCAGCACTATGCCGAAGGCAAACAGTGGAAGAGTGAAGTTCTCAGCTCCAATCCGCAAGGAATTGGCGGCTTTCGGGAAATTATTTTTTTGTTATCCGGCAAAAACGTCTATGGTAAAATGAAATACGAGGGAGGCGTCCATCGCGTCCAGAGAGTGCCGGTCACCGAGGCGAGCGGCAGAATCCATACATCGGCCGCCTCTGTAGCGGTGCTGCCGGAGGCCGAAGAGGTGGATGTGGACATTTCTCCCAACGATTTGAGAATCGATGTTTATCGTTCTTCCGGGCCGGGAGGGCAAAGCGTCAACACCACGGATTCGGCCGTACGTGTGACGTACATTCCTACCGGTATGGTCGTGACCTGCCAGGATGAAAAATCGCAGCACAAGAACAAGGCAAAGGCGCTTAAGGTGTTGCGGGCTCGATTGTATGAAAAGGCGTTGGAAGAAGAAGAGGCCAAGTTGACGGCGAAGCGCCGTTCGATGGTGAGCACCGGAGACAGAAGCGCCAAGATTCGAACCTACAATTTTCCCCAGGGCCGCGTTACCGACCACAGGATCGGCCTGACTCTCTACCGGCTGGAGGCGATACTGCTTGGCGATTTGGATGAAATCATCGAGCAGCTCCAGATTGCCGACCGGGCGGAAAAACTAAAAGCAATGGTCTGAGGTTTTGATCTCACAGCAAAAAGAACCGCCACAAAAATGGACGGTCGTCGAGCTTATTAACTGGACGGCGGACTATCTAAAGGACAAGGGCCTGGATAACGGCCGTTTGATTGTCGAGCGTCTTCTGGCGCATACCCTGCAGGTGGATCGGGTTCATTTGTACCTCAAGTTTGACCGCCCGCTCGATTCCGAAGAATTGAGCGCATTCAAGGCCAAGCTGAAGCGGCGGCTGAGCCACGAGCCGCTGCAATATATCGTCGGCGAAGCGGAATTTATGTCCTTACCGTTTCATGTCTCTCCCGGGGTGTTGATTCCCCGGCCCGAAACGGAGGTTCTCGTCGAAGCCTGCCTGAAATTGTGCCGGCAGGAATTTAGCCAGCCCGACCGGATTGACATACTTGACATTGGCACCGGCTCCGGCAATATTGCCATTGCGCTTGCAAAAAACCTTAATTGCGCGTATATAACAGCCATAGATTCATCCGCCGAGGCGATTAAAGTTGCCCGGGAAAACGCAGCGCTGAACGATGTCAGCGACAAGATAGAGTTCGTCCATTCGCCCATCGAAGAATTTTCCCTTGCGGAACATGGTCATTGTTTTGACGTGGTCGTTTCGAATCCGCCTTATGTCACCAAATCGGAGTACGCCTCGTTGCCGCCGGAGATAAGGGATTATGAGCCTGAA
>METF01000026.1:2828-6079 GCA_001771235.1 Candidatus Zhuqueibacterota bacterium RBG_16_48_16 | reverse complement strand
CCGGCGCCGCCGGCTACTTCATAGGTTGAAGCAGGGACATTAAGCCAAAAGGTTTGGGCTGATGCCAAATTGAAAAGGAGTAGCAAAGCCGCCAGGATATAATTGACTTTGTTCATAACCATCCTCCATTAAAAAAGAATTCTGCTGAGCAGGAGACCTGGTTTCTAAATGTGCGACGCACTTGGCTTTTTGTGGTGAAGCAATGAATAAGCATAACTTCAGCTCTTTCAAAAAGTGCGTCGCACATTTTTCGTCTTTTGTGAATGACGCAGGATAGACAATTTTTCATTCACAAAGAGCCTTTTTCGATCTCGTTCAGAATATAAAT
This sequence comes from Candidatus Zhuqueibacterota bacterium RBG_16_48_16, assembly GCA_001771235.1. Classification (GTDB taxonomy): domain Bacteria; phylum Zhuqueibacterota; class Zhuqueibacteria; order Residuimicrobiales; family Sediminimicrobiaceae; genus Sediminimicrobium. The sequence goes on along the minus strand of METF01000026.1, from coordinate 5,751 downwards.
CTCCGGCTGATCAATCAGACCAGCGTCTTTCTGCTCTCGCTGAAATTCTGGCGATCCGGCATATTTTTTGAAATTTTCGATATTGTCCCAATCGAAAAGGAAAACGAGATCGTTGGGATCTTCGGCCTTATGAAACATTTGATAGGAAATGATGCCACCTTTTTTACCCTCGACTTTTTGGGCATCAAAGTGCGCTTTGAACCTGGCGTAATCCTCCACCCTGTGATGGATAACGAGCACGTGTATCATGATATCTCACCTCCTTGTAATAGAGCAAAATTTTAAACAAAAAATTACAGAACTCCCTTCTCAATCTCCTTCAAGATGAAAATCTCCGGCTGATCGACCAGGCCAGCTTCCTCTTGCGCCTGGCGCAGCTCCTGCGACTGTGCGAACTTTTCAAAGTTTTCCATTTTATCCCATTCGAACAGCATAACCAGATCGTCCGCATCGCCAGCCTTGTGGAAAATCTGGTAAAACTTTTCTCCACCAGCCCGTCGCATGGACGTGTGTTCATTAAAATTCGCCTTGAATTTTCTATAATCTGTCACCTTATGGTGCAGGATCAGAACATGGGGCATGATACTCACCTCCTTTCAGAAAATAAACGATCTCGCATTCTGTTGATGAGAGTTCACATCACTCCAAAAACACCATCTTTCTCACCGCCTCAAAATCCTTCATGCGGATACGGTAGAAATAAACGCCGGTTGGCAGATTTTGCGCATCAAAATTCACTTTGTAAAATCCCGGCCGGCTGTGACCCTCAACCAATGTCGTGACTTCGCGACCACGAATGTCAAATACCTTCAATACCGCGCGGCAGGGTTCCTTCACCGTGTATTCGATGGTTGTGGTTTGATTAAAGGGATTGGGATAGTTTTGATTTAGAGAAAAATTTCCGGGGCGTGTATCTTTTTGCTTCACTGCTGCAGGAATGCCGTTGATATCCAGCCGGTACACCCCCTCGCCGTCGATGGCCGCATACAGGTGCTGGCCGTCGGAAGAGATCGCCAAGCCCATGCAGGCGCGGTTCCTTAGATTGTTATTGATCTGCTCCCAGGTGTCGCCGCCATCGCCAGAGCGGTAAACGCCGCTGAAATAATCACTGGTGTAGGCGACAGCCGGATCTTGTGGATCGAAAACGATGTCATGAAGCGATCCGTTGGATTCCAGCCCGGCATAACCTGGTTCCCAGGTCTGTCCGCCGTCCCGGCTGACATAAATACCAACTCCTTCAAGACCGGCCAGCAGGTGCTGCGGATTATTGGGATTCACAGCTACAGTGCGTACCAAAGTATTATCCGGAAGACCGGGAAGCAATGTCCAATGCTCACCGCCATCCACACTGCGATAAACGCCCTTATAGGTAGCCGCATATACCGTCTGTGCGTTTTTAGCATCCACATCCAGATCAAGAACGCTTGCATATCGGATATTTTCGTCCACTGCTCTTGCCCATGTCGAGCCGCCGTCTTTCGAGACGATGACGCCGCCGCCGGAATGCTGCCAGACTTCCGGAATGCGTTCATGCCCGATAGCCACACCTTCGGAACAGACATTGGCATAGACGATATTTCGATCCGAAGGGGCAAAGGCAAAAACGGAAATCACCTGGCCCGGCGTTCCTTCGGGTAGCTCACTGGCGATTTCATCAATCGACCATCGAACATTCCAGGTCAGGCCGTCGTCATGACTCTCCATCACCAGATGCATTCCGGCCAACAGATGGCCTGATTTGTGAGGATCCGCCTCGATGGACTTCCATTCGATCCCAGGAACTCCGGAATCATTTGCGGGAGGATAAAAAATACCTTTCCAGTGGCTTCCGCCATCATCTGTACTCCAGAGACCGCTGCGTCCTGCCGCATACACACGGGCGGAATTGAAAGGATCGACAGCCACGCACCACATTTGTGATCCCGTATATCCGTCGCTGGAATTCCGCCAGGTTTTGCCCCCGTCTTCACTGAGGAAATTGCCACCGTTGTAATTATTGGCAAAAATGCGATTCACATCCCTTGGATCGCATTGCAAATCAATGGGCCAACCGGCTGTGATGCCCGGCGGGCCCCAACCGCTTGTACCCTTGCTGACCTGGGTCCAGGTCACACCGGCATCTTCACTGCGATAAATGGCCATCGCGCTGCCCGCATAGGCGATATCGGGATCTTGGATACAGAATTCGACGGAAGTAAAACATTCAGTCCAGTTTTCACCTGGGTTCAAGACTTGCGTCCAAGTTTCGCCGCTATCCGTGGTTCGATATACCCCATTGGGATTATAATGGTGGTCAGCCATATAATCCGCAGCCAGACCATTGACCAGGTGGCCGGCTCCGGCCAGCAAAATATCCGGATTTTCCGGATGCATGTAAAGACTGCCGATATAGAGCGAATTGAGACCGTTTTCCTTACCTAAAATCTTCCAGGATTCACCGCCGTCTGTGGATTTTAATATGCCAAGGCCACCGAACGGATCGCCATCGGTTTCGGGATTTCCCTCCCCAATGGCGCCGCGGTCAAAAATGCCGGTGGAAACATAGAGAACATCCGTATCTCGCGGATCGATCCACATATACCGGCACAGGCTCGAAGGCATGCCTCCGTCCCAGATTTTTTCCCAGTTTTGTCCGCTGTCTCTGGTTTTAAAAACAACGCCTCCCGTGCCATTGCCCCATACGGCAAAGCCAGTTAACGGATCAGAAGTTTCGCCCATCGCATAAACAATATCCGAAGAGTTGGGATCGACTGTCAAACCACGAAATGTCAATCCCCCGGCATAGTCGATGGTAACGCCGTTGTCGCGCCGTTCCCAGGTCCACCCTCCGTCAGTGGATCGGTAAATCCGTCCAGTGGGATTGGTGCCGGCCCAAACAATCTGTGGATTATGCGGATCCACCGTCAGGGAAAAAATGGGAATG
>METF01000026.1:389-2819 GCA_001771235.1 Candidatus Zhuqueibacterota bacterium RBG_16_48_16 | reverse complement strand
GTGGGGCCGGCCTGCGGCGGAATGCCCGTATTGGCAGGCTGCCAGGTCAGGCCGTTATCTGTGCTGATATGGATGCCGGCATAATTGTCCGTTACGTACCACGTATTTGGATTGGCAAAATTGTAGCGAATATCATAACCCAGGCCGCCGGGAGGACCACCACAGCGCACCCAGACCAGGGAATCGGCGGACATAGCCCGCACGCAGAAGAAACTCATCAAAAAAAAGAGCGCATACCGTTTTGCTCCTATCTTCACATTCATCTTTTCCTCCTTAATTTCACCAAAAACTTTTAACAAATATAGCTAGTGCCACAGCGAAAGTTTTGTTAAAGCCATCAGCAATTTTTTCCAAATTATTGCCAGCGCGCTGCTGGTCCCGTTAGGGACATGATGTTTGTAGCATCCAACAAGTCAAAGGTCTCCGTCCCGATAGGGACGCGATGTTAAAAATGGTGGCTACAAACATCTCGTCCCTAGCGGGACTGAAATTGTGGCTTTTGCGATTTCTACAAACATTTAGTCCCTCCGGGACAGAAACTATGGCATTTGCCGTTTCTGCAAGCACTATATCCCACTCGTTCCAAATATTTGTAGCCAATCTTTCGCTGTAGTGCTGGTTAGAATTAGTAGTCATATTCGATTGCATGAATGCATGGATGCATGACTGCATGCAATCATGCAACCATGCTCGTTTTTGGAGGCGCACACCTCGTCTTAAAAAGGACACATTGCTTTCATTTATTGATCCAGATTCATCACTTCCTCCTCCATGAGAATATCGGCATCGCTCCAGCCTTTCCAGTCGGCCAGTTGGCGAAACGCCCTGCGGAAAAAAAGCTGGACGTCGATGCGCACCGAACCGTTATCCGGCCGTCTAAAGCGATACTGCGAAACATCAGTGGCAAAAGCCGCCAGACGATTGTCGCTGACCAGGCGCGTCATCTTCCAATAAGCCGCCGTGGGCGAGACGCCGGTCCACAATTCCTCTAGTATTTTGGCAAAAGCCTTGCCCGAAATCCCTGCATAATAGCCTTGCCGGGGGTCACCGATTCCACACCAGTCGGGGAGCATGCCGCCTTGAATTTGCCTCAGTGTATCTCCATGTGCATCGGTGGCAATGACAAGAAGGATCAGATGGCGCAGAGGTGAATCTGTCGGTACGTGATGTCCGGTTTTATCATTGGTTATGTTCACCTCCACGACCGCCTCATTGTTTTCGAGCCATCCAGTTGCTGATAATGAAACCGCATTGCGCAGCAGATTTTCATCCATGGCGCCTGGCATTCGGTGACTGGACAGGGTTTCAGGATTGCGAATCAATCCCCCCTTGTCCAGCCGGGCAAAATGATCCGTCAAGCCTTTGGGCATGTGGCAGTCCTGGCAAGTCTGTCCCGTTTCCGGATCGCTGTAAGGACTGTCCAGCCACTCGCCGAATGAATTGTAAACAGTAACGCCCCAGAACTCGGCCGTATGGCAGGGAGCACAGTATCGGGATTCTTTTTGGACTGGTGTACAGGTATCTTCGCCTGGCGCCACATCATCCAGCGGACCGGCGAAAAACTGATGTCCATCGGGCGGCCGGCGGAATTCATACGAAAGCACGCCCGGCCGGTTGTCATAAGGCATTCCTGTGCCCGGATTGATTTTAACATCCCAGACTTTATGGCAGAAATCACAGCCGATTCCCTCTGCTTCCACGCCGCTCAACTGGACAGGATCTACGCCATAAGCATCATCGATAGCCGCAACCGGTGCATGGCAGGCCGCGCAATTGCCGGCTGTACCCGGAAAGTCCAGCCTGTAGCCCGGACCGAACCAGGTGGCGTCATAGACCGGCGAAAGCGGGAAGGCACCGTAATCCCGGCTGTAACCATAGCGCGTAGCCGGACTCTGATTGCCGTAAACATCGGTCCCCAGGTACATGGTGAGAAATCGGTGATTCCGGGCCGAGCCGCTGTGGGCGTCCAATACCCAGTCGTCAAAGGGAAGTCCCGCATTAGCATCCCCCGCCGCGGCATGACAATGCTGACAATTATTGGGATTGCCAAACTGGGCATGAGCGCCTGCCCAGCTATAATTGGGATTGTCGCTTTGGTGATGGGCGTGCAGGGCCAGGACAATGGCGGTGTCTCCCGGCAAAAAAGACCTGCCTCCGCCAATATAGTACCCCGGTGCCCAGGCCGTTAAAACCACCGAGTCCGACGCATTCACTGCGTTGAGGTGAAACCTTCCTGCGGCATCAGTGACCGTATATATTGAGCTGGCCTGTATTCGAACAACTGCATCACAGACAGGGGCGATAGCATCTGTTACCAGTCCCGCCAATGACGCTGAGGAATCAACATTTTTTGGTGAAAGGGGTGCGTATTCACGTTTGCAACTAAGCATTATCAACAGGAGAGCCAGGACTAAAGTAGACTGATTTTGG
>METF01000026.1:0-380 GCA_001771235.1 Candidatus Zhuqueibacterota bacterium RBG_16_48_16 | reverse complement strand
CAGTATCGATTCATGACTCGGCCTCTTTGCTCGTTCTTTTTTTGCATCTTACGATACCAGCGATGAAAAAAACAGCCAGAACATCCTCTGAAATGGTTCCAAACAAATCCATCCGGTCTTTGGTTCGCCGTCTTGTGCACTCACTCCAAAAGCACCATCTTATAGGTAGCAACGAAACCCAGCATTTGAATACGATAAAAATAAACTCCTGTTGTTAAATTGTGCCCGTCAAAATTTACTTTATAAAATCCCGGGCGCTGGTGCGTATCAACCAGGGTTGCCACCTCGCGACCGCGGATGTCATAGACTTTTAATGCCACGCGACCGGATTCCTTCACCGCGTATTCGATGGTCGTCACCGGGTTGAAGGGATTGGGGTA
>METF01000025.1 GCA_001771235.1 Candidatus Zhuqueibacterota bacterium RBG_16_48_16 | reverse complement strand
GCTAAAACCCCTGGATGGCAAAATCCTTTTTGACGGCAAAAATGGGCAGAAAGAGTCGCGGCCGCGTTTCGGTTACGTACCGCAGCGCGGCCATTTGGATGAGATCTATCCCCTCAGCGTGGCGGAAATCGTGATGATGGGCAGGTACGCCCAGATCGGCAAGCTTGCAAGACCGAAAAAAATTGATTTTGACAAAACCAGGGAGAGTCTGGCTCACCTGGGCATCGCGCACCTGGCCGATGTGCATTACGGCAATTTATCGGGCGGCCAAAAACAGCGGGCATTGATCGCCCGCGCCCTGGTCAGCGACCCGACCGTTCTCATTCTCGACGAGCCGACCGAAGGATTGGATATGTTTTCCCAACACGGTATCCTGGACCTGATCCGGCATTTTCACCGGGAGCATCACTTGACTGTGATCATGGTCAGCCATCACCTGGACCAGGTGGCCAATTATGTCAAAAAGATCGCTTTAATGGAACCAGGCTTTTTCCAGATCGGCTCGGTCGAAGAAATTTTGACGGAAAAAAACCTGGCCAGGTTGTACAATATGCCTATCAAAGTAGCTACGGCCTACAGCAGAACGTTTATCATTCCGGGAGAGAGCCATGATTAAAGTTTTCCAGTTGCCATTTATGCAATATGCGCTCGTCGCCAGCTCGCTGATCGCCGTACTCTGTGCTTTCCTGGGCGTCTTTGTCGTGTTGCGACGCATCGTCTTTTTCAGCGCCGTTTTGGCGCAGGTTTCCACGGCCGGGATGGCACTAGGATTCCTGACCGGACTCAATCCCACCGTTACGGGACTGGCGCTGACTTGCGCGACCGTAATGCTTTTTGCCTTTGCTCCTTTTGGCAGCAAGGTTCCCCAGGACACGATCCTCGGCATCAGCTACGTAGCCGCCTTTGCCATGAGTGTGCTTATCATCTCCAAAGCGGCGCAGGGAATGGAAGAGCTGCAACATCTTTTGCAGGGCAACATCCTGACGATCACCACGGGCCAGATCTATTTGCTGTCGATTACTTTTATTATCATCGGAGCCATGCACATACTTTTTCACAAGGAATTTATCTTCACTTCCTTTGACAGGGAAATGGCCGAAACCCAGGGTTACGCCACCAATGCCTGGAATGTCTTTCTTTATTTTTCGATCGGACTGGTCGTCGCCCTGGGAATCCGGGTGTCCGGCACCCTGCTTATTTTTGCGCTGCTCGTTGCCCCGGCGGCCTGTGCTTTGTTGGTGCTGAAAAAAATGCGCTGGATATTCCCGGTCGCCATAATCGTCAGCCTGGTTTCGGTGATTTTCGGTCTCTATTTTTCATTCCGTTTTGATCTGCCCTCCGGCCCCGGCATTGTGGCGATATTAATAGGTTTCCTGCTGCTGGCCGCAGGAGCAAGATATAGCGGTTTGATAAAAACGCCATCCGCACCTGCCCGGAAGCTCAAAGCTTCCGGGTAGGTGTCGATTTACAAATCGGCGTGTTTTAAAGCCCGAAAATGTACCAGTCTCCGCTGTTTTTCATCATAAAGGCGAAAGCTCAGTGATTTTAAGCTTGATCCGAGCGTGACCGGTTTGACCTTCTGAAAGACCGCGTTCTCCTTATGGCACTCTTCCAGATTATAATTGGGAATGCGGGAATTCAGATGATGAATATGATGAAAACCAATGTTCCCTGAGAACCACTGAAGTACCTTTGGCAATTTGTAAAAAGAGCTGCCATGAATTGAAGCTGCGACAAAATCCCATTGATCGCTCCGTTCCCAGTAAACCCCCTCGAACTGATGTTGCACGTAAAACAACCATATTCCTGCACTGCCGGCAATCATCAAAACCGGTATCTGGATGAGAATATATGCTTTGAATCCTATGGTTAAGCTCATTATAACCGCAATGGCAAAAAGTGCCAAATTGGTCCAGTGAACACTGTGTCTTTCTCTTCTCTTCTCCTTCAGACTGACGAGGCGGTGTACAATCAGAAACATAACCAACGGACCTATGACAATCATGACAAATGGATTGCGATAAACCCGATAGGCCAGCCGCCTCCAGGACGATGCATCTTTGTATTCATTAACGGTCATCGTCCAGACATCTCCTATGCCGCGTCGATCCAGATCCCCGGAAGTGCTGTGGTGTAATGCGTGTTGGTATCGCCATTGGAAATACGGGGTAAATGTCAAAATGCCGGTGAGAGAACCCACAATGTTGTTGGCTTGCTCACTTTTAAAAAAAGAGCCGTGTCCGCAATCATGAAAAATGATAAATAGTCGTACCATAAATCCTGCGGCCGGCACGGCAATGGCCAATGTAAGCCAGTAAGAAATATTCATGCTAAAGATCATGAAAGCCCACAGGACAAAATACGGAACAAAAGAGTTGGCAAGCTGCCATAGGCTTTTCTTCAAGCTTGGGTTATGAAATTTGGCTATTGACTTTTTGAATTCACTTTGTCCGGCTTTTGACTTATAATTGACAGAAGTGTTTTCCATATTGAAGCTCCTCAATTTGTAGGTTAAATCGGGAAACCGATGACGGTGATGTGCCTGCATAATTCACGAATTATCCGAATGTGCGACGCACTTGCAAACCATGTCTTTTTGCAGTGAAGGGAAACCAGGCATAACTTTAATCATTTCAAAAAGTGTGTCGCACATTTGTCAATGACGAATTATCGGTCGGAAATCGTCCGCAACTCCACTGTAAATGCGTTCCATTATAAACAGAACATGATGTACTTTTCTGCCAGGCTAGGGTAAAAGAAATGTAAAAGATGAAATGCAGATGTAACGGTACAAACAGGGCACTGGTTTTAGGATGCTGCCTGCTCGTGTCTATGGTAGAATGTTCGATTTGGTGGTTTGATTATGCGAAAAGAACGCAAGATGGATAGTCTTGCCCCTGGGGAATAAAATAATTATATGGAACAAAAAATCTGTCGGCTGTGTTGTTATGTGGGATTAATTAAAGCCATGTGGATTTTAATATTTTCTTCAACACCCTCGTTTCCTGCCAGGGCTTTGTTTAAGACAATCTTAATATCTAATAGTGGTGAACAAACAACTTTTTTTTTAGGAGTCTGTCTTGAACATTTACGTAGGCAATCTTCCCAAAACAACGACTGAGGAAGCCGTTCGCGCCATTTTTTCCGAATACGGAGAAGTGACTGAAGTTAAATTAATTAAAGAAAAGTATTCGAATGAGCTTCGCGGCTTTGGTTTCGTTGAAATGCCGACACGATCTGAAGCGCTGAATGCTATTCAAAAGGTGAATGGTTTTGAAGTAGAAGGACGTTCGTTGGTGGTGAACGAAGCCAAACCACGACAGGAACGGAGTGATAATTATCGCAGGTCTCGTTCCTGGTAATTGTTGTCATTTCAAATGCCTTGTACGATTGATGTACAAGGCATTTTTTTGTTCGTCCCGAAAATGGTATTTTTGGCTTGCCCGTTAAAGACGGCCCGGTAGCGCGAAGCTTCAAATAGACTATTGCTCTATTGCACGAATCCTCATTGAAGGGCATCTATCTTTTCCTTCCCGATATTCATTTTGATTTTTCCACATTAATAATGAAATGATCGAAATGACCCTTTTCTATCACTGGATGATAATGAGTAAAGTTGAATCCATAATCATCGGATCGTTCATCGGGATAGCCTGTCCTTTGTTGATGTTTGTGGCTTTCTGGTGGCCAGCCGCTTTGGTTCATATGAATGTCCCGAATTTTTCACTGACAATGGTCATTACGCTGGCGTTAATGGGCCTCGGCCTGGGGCTGTTGCTGGATGTATTCTTTCTCAGACGGTGGGTAAAAAAGTTTTATACGGCCAGCATCCGGTTGCTGACCATCTTCTATCTTGGTCTTTGTCTTGTTGCCGTAGCCTTTTTCATGGGACTACCGATCGGCACCTTTGCCCTCGGCATCGCTGCCGGTGTATATGCAGGGCGGAGGATGCGTTTTCTTCGTCTCGATTGCAGCAACGCCGTACCAGCAATACGCCGAACGGCGCTGGTCGCCGCCGCAGTTACGGCTATGGCGGCCTTGCCAATTGGCATCCTCGCGTTGAGGGAAGAGGATATTCTCAAAATGTTGGAGACCCTTTTGGGCCTCAGCCAAATTACCCTTCACGGATTTACCGGTTTTATGCTCATTGGAATGTTGTGTTTTATTCTCTTTGTCATGCAATATTGGTTTTCCAAGAAGGCAGGGCTGATGGCGTTCAATAAAGGCAATAGGAGCGCCTGATTGAAAACCCACTCGGAAGCTTTGAGCTTCCGGGCAGGTCTGTCAGATAGAGAGGACTTTAGAAGACCGTCCGCAAAGAGCGCGGATGCTGAGGCAAAAGAAATCCTTGTCGATAAAAGATAAAAACTCGCCGGAAATTATCCAGATCATTCTTGTCATTTCAGCTTACATTGCCGCACAAATACTGTCGGATATCACCAGCCTGAAAATTATTACATTTGTCGGTTTTTCAATGGATGCCGGCACATTGATTTATCCAATCACTTTCACCCTGCGAGATTTGGTGCACAAGGCAATTGGCAGGAAAGGATCCCTGGTGGTCATTATCACCGCCGCCGCGATAAATCTGTTGATGGCTGGCTTATTCTGGCTCGTCGCTCGTTTTCCTTATGATGTGAACGCCGGCAGCCAACCGGATTGGGATGCCGTGCTTTCCCCTGTATGGCGAATCGTCACCGCTTCAATTATTGCTGAAGTGGTGTCGGAGATTGTCGATACCGAAGCCTACCACTTTTGGGTGAACAGTATCACCAGGCGTTACCAATGGGGCAGGGTACTTTTCAGTAATGCGCTAAGCGTGCCGCTGGACAGCCTTATCTTCTGCTGGCTTGCGTTTGGCACCGTATTTCCCGCTGCGGTTGTTTGGTCCATTTTTATGGCAAATATTATCGTCAAGGGCGGCGTCACTCTTGCGGGTCTTCCACTCATTTATTTGATAAAAAGCAGGCCGGAGGACGGCGGGGCTTAGGATTCTATGCGAAAAAAGTGTATCTATTCAGCCACCAGGTCGCAAAGCCACTAAGGAACACAAAAAATCTTTGTGAACCTCTGTGTCTTCGAGTTTTCGTGGCAGAAAAATTACAATGCCTGAATAGTTACAAAAAAGTTATCTGTGTTCCTTTTATCCAACGATGTGCCGTTCTGTGGATTTATCCTGTTTAGACCGTTTTGGTTTTAATATTTTCCAAAAACAATAGCCTGTGGTTAATGAAATCAGGCTCCAGGCAACGGTGAGAAATAACCATCCGAAGGCATTTAAACTTTCATTCATCGGCAATCTCCTCGGGGCTGGTCATCAAATTTAATTTTCCCTTTTTATAGGCAAAGATGGCAAGAAGGATTACCAGAGCAGTAAGTCCGAGAATCATCAGCCTGGCCGCCCACAGGTAAGGGATATCGGCCGCGCTGCGGTTTCTAATCAGCAGGATAGGCAGGCCGTCCTGGTAGGCCCAGAAAATCAATAGTCCGATGAGATAAATTGGCGTGATATATTTAATAATAAATTTAAAGATTGAAGGAATGCGAATTTCCGAACCCGTATGGATTTCATCCCAGGCTTTTTCTATTCCAAAGATCCAGACGAAAAGCACCACTTCGATCAGGGCGAATATGACCAGGCCAAAAGTCCCCGCCCAAAAATCCATCTCATCCAGGAAGCCGTGCTTGAGGAAAAAGACTACCGGCAAGCCACCGAGCAGCATTACCGTGCCGACCGCTAAAGCTGACTTTTTGCGTGACAATCCGATTTGGTCCTGCAAAAACGCCATCGCCGGCGAGCACAAAGCTACTGAGGAAGTGACGCCAGCGAAAAAGAGCAAGAGAAACCAGAGCATACCAAAAAGCGCCCCGAACGGCATTCTCTGAAAGATGACCGGCATGGCGACAAAGCCAAGATCAAAGGCGCCGCCCTTGGCAATCACCATGGTTTGCGCCAAGCCAAAGAATGCTACCGCAGCCGGAATGGCAATAGAACCACCCAGGATCACTTCGGCGAATTCATTGGTCATTGAAGTTGTCAAGCCGGTTAAGGTGACATCATCTTTTTTTCTCAGGTAGCTGGCGTAGGTCAGGATAGAGCCGGTGCCGATGCTAAGGGTGAAAAAGATCTGGCCTGCTGCCGCAAGCCATGTCCCTGCCCGTGTGATGTAGGAGAAATCCGGATTCCAGAGAAACGCAAAGCCATTCATCACGTTATTTTCCGGCTTGTCCAAATCAGGAGTGCCCAGCGTCAAAATTCGCACGACCAGGATGAGAGCGAAGATGAGCAACATAGGCATGGCAATTTTGGCCAGCCTTTCGATTCCTTTGGCAATTCCTTTTGAGAGTATGTAGGTATTGAGCAGCAGGGTGATAAAAAAGAAGATCAATGCTGTAGAAAGACCTGAAAAATAGAGGTTCGTCTCTTTGCCCTGGAAGCCGGAAAGAAATCCGGACATTCCTTCAAAGCTCTGCACTGCCGAGTAATGACCGGTCACTGAGAAGAAGCTGAATGCTAATGTCCAGGATTCGATATAAGTATAATAGATCGTGAAAGCGAGGGGCACGACAATTCCTAACACGCCAATAAAATTTGCAGCCATTGCCGCCCTACGGGAGCGGGTGAGCTGACCGAATGCTCCCACGGATGTGCCATAACCGAATTGACCGCCATGCCTGCCGATAGCCCACTCAACCCACATCACCGGAATACCCAGAACCAGAAAAGCGATGAAATAGGGAATCATAAACGCTCCACCGCCATTTTGGGCAGCTTTGACTGGGAAGCGCAGGAAATTGCCCAAGCCAATAGCATTTCCGGCCATAGCAAGAATCAAACCGATCCGCGTGGCCCAGGCTTCACGAGTCTTCTCACGTATGTCCGTCGTCATTTTTTCCCTTTTTCAAGATGATAAATTATTCTTCATTTGAATATCAAACCTTAAACATCAAACAGCAAAATGACAAATTAAAATCCAAAATGTGCCAGGCACATTTGGTTGAGTTGCTTGTCAATTTCCACAAGTCCAATATGAAAAAGGCAATTTTTTACCACAGCCTTATGATTCGTCATTTTCGCCAAACTCAAAATGGGGATGAGGCAGGATTTTTCCAAGGTCTTGCGGAGAATCGACATCGAGCAAAACGTCAGGGTCTTCGATAGTGACGCGCTCAATGGCATGGCCATATTTGCGGATGAGATGTTTCGCCGTCTGTGATGGCGGCATGCGGAGAATTTCCACAAAGAGCTGCGAGCTATAGATGACCGGGTGTCCGCCCAGACCTTGACAGACGGGGATGGTTATGGGCGCCTTT
>METF01000024.1 GCA_001771235.1 Candidatus Zhuqueibacterota bacterium RBG_16_48_16 | reverse complement strand
GACTCCTCATCCGTTTTTTAAGCGCCACAAAGTAACATAATTTTCAAAAGATAGTCAAGAAGATTCGCATCAGCAGCCTTCTCGTATGGTTGTCCGATAAAAAGCAGGGAAATCATTCGCGGGAGAGAACTCTTTTGATTTAGATTCGTTTAAAAACTCGGTTATCTTCCCGGTCAGAAGGGTTGTCTTACTCTTTGTTTTTTAAGAGCAAGCAGTATGGCTGCGAAAACTTTTTCATTGATTTTAATGTTTAGAAAAACTATATTTGCCTCTTGCAAAAAAGGAGGATGCCCCTAGATGGGCAAAGTGATTGCGATAGCAAATCAAAAGGGCGGTGTTGGGAAAACAACAACGTCTGTTAATTTGGCTGCATGCTTAGCAGTAGCAGAGTATCCGACGTTACTCATAGATATCGATCCGCAGGCAAACAGCACCAGCGGACTGGGTTTTAATTCGGGGGAGCTGAAAAATAAAACGATTTACGAAGTTATCATTAACGAGGAAAAGATAGCCGATTTTCTTCTGTCTACGGATCTTAGCTATTTGAAATTGTTGCCATCCTCCATCAATCTTGTCGGTGCTGAAGTTGAGCTGGTTTCTGCAATATCCCGTGAACAACGGCTGCTTCGTGCGCTCGAGCAGGTGCGCGCCGATTACGAATATATCCTCGTAGATTGTCCGCCCTCTCTGGGATTGCTTACAATTAACGCACTCACGGCTTCGGATTCGGTGCTCATCCCGATTCAGTGCGAGTATTATGCGCTGGAGGGCCTGGGTCAATTGCTGAACACCATCCGGCTGGTTCAAAAACATCTCAACGAGCACCTGGCGATTGAAGGTGTGTTGTTGACAATGTACGATGCACGTCTCAACCTGTCCCGCCAGGTTGCCGAAGACGTCCGGCGTTATTTTGAGGGCCGCGTTTTTAAGACGGTGATAAACCGGAACGTCAGGTTATCCGAGGCGCCGAGCTTTGGCAAACCCATTATCCTCTATGATGCCGTTTCCGCGGGTTCCGAAAATTATATGAGTTTGGCTGAGGAAATCATACAAAATGGCGAGCAAAAAAGCGTTGGGCAAAGGGCTTAGAGCGCTTATTCCGGACATTGCTCCCGATATGCCGGACGGAGACGCAATTAAGTTCATTGAGGTTGCCAAAGTAGAGCCAAACCCGTTCCAGCCACGCGGACATTTTGACGAAGCCGGGCAGCAAGAGCTAAGAAGCTCGATCAACGAAAAAGGCGTCATTCAACCCATCACCGTGCGACGGCATGACAATGGCTATCAATTAATCGCCGGTGAACGTCGATTAAGGGCCGTGCGCGATTTGGAGATGGAAACCATACCGGCTTATATTCTCGATGTCCAGTCCGATGAAGAAATGTTGGAGCTGGCGATTATCGAGAATATTCACCGCGAAGATCTGAATCCTATCGATATCGCCAATGGTTACAAGCGACTCATTGAAGAATGCCATCTGACCCAGGAGGAAGTAGCACAAAAAGTCGGCAAAGACCGATCCACAGTGACGAACTTTTTACGGCTGTTAAGACTGCCCGGGCCAATCCAGAAAAGCCTGCAGGAAGGCGGCTTGTCGATGGGACATGCGAGGCCGCTGCTTTCATTGTCGGACAAAGAAGATCAGATGGATATTTGGAAAAGAGTGCTAAAAAACAATCTCTCTGTTCGAAGAGTCGAGGAGCTTGTCAGAACTTTTGGCAAGAACGAAAACACGAAACCACAGGAACGTGATATCGTCACATCCTATTATTTTACCGAGCTGGAAGACAGGCTTCGATCCAGGTTGGCCACCCAGGTTAAGATCAAGCCGAAACAGAAGGGCGGCTCCATAGAAGTGGATTATTACTCGGACGATGAGCTGGATCGATTAATAGCTCTTATATGCGACGACTGATTTTTGTGAAGGAATGTAGCCGGTTTTTTTGATCGCTATTTCCGAAAAAATTTGTGCCTATTCAGGTATCATAATTTTTTTGCCACGAAAACTCAAAGACACAAAGGTTCACAAAGATTTTTTGTGTTCCTTAGTGGTTTTGTGACTTGGTGGCTGAATAGATACCAAAATTTTGTATTTATTCAAAGGCTATCATCACCATGACACATAAGCGAAAATATCGAAAGTTCATTCAGGTTCTCATCGTTCCTGACGATAACGATGAACCAAAGGCATTATCGATTCCGGCGACCCGTGTCAGGTTTTTCAAAATTTTAGCTGTTTTCCTGGCCGTTCATATTTTACTGGGTTTTGTCGGCTATTCGCAATTCATCCGTGTGTACAAGAAAAATCGCGCTCTTATTGACATCAATAAGCAGCTCGAAACGAATAATAAACGCATCTATGATCTGGCCAGCATGTTTCAGCAGTTGGTGGAGTCGCAGGCCAAAGTCCGGACGGCTTTGGGATTAGGCCAATTGACCGTCGAGGGGACTACTGTCGAACAAAGCCTTTCAACGCCGAATATTGTGCCGGAAATTTTGCCGGCGCTGGAAGCGGCAAGGACGAATTATCAGTTGGTCGAAACGGATGTTAAGGAAAAGCTTGGATTCCTGCAACGCGCAAAAAGCGGCATACATGATTTTGAGAGAAGCATTCCGACACTGCTTCCGGTTGAGGGAATTTTGACCACGGATTACCAAATCTCAAGACTTGATGGCAGAACGGAGCACCGTGGAATTGACATTGCGGCCCAAAGAGGAACGTATATCAAAGCGGCTGCCGACGGTACGGTCATTTTTTCCGGTTGGACACCCGACCTGGGCAACCTTATCATTATCAATCACGGCTATGGATTTGTGACCTACTACGGCCATAACGAAAGGAATATCGCCAGGCGAAATGACATAGTGAGAAAAGGCGATAATATTGCGCTGTTAGGGAACACCGGTCACAGCTCGGCACCGCATCTGCACTTTGAAATTTGGAAAAACGGCCAGCCGTTGGATCCCAAAGAGTATATTTTGGCGTTCGACGGTCTCTAACCTGCACAGTTCATGAATTGGCTGAATGTGCGACGCACCTGGTTTTCTTGCAGCGAAGCATTAAATAGGCAGAACTTTCGTCATTTCAAAAAGTGCGTCGCACATTTGTCACTTTTGGTAACTTACACAGGCTAAAAAGATTTGAAAAGTCAAAACAACAAAAAACATATTAAACACGGAATGAGCGATGAAATCGATTGACAAGACAGGCGAGTTATCAACCATACTCGGTAAATCATCGGTTTTCGAGGGAAATATCACTGTTGAGCACAGTTTGCGGATCGACGGAAAGGTGATTGGTGACATCAAAACACCGGACACCCTGGTGGTAGGAAAAGAGGGTGAGATCGTTGGCAATGTGAGCGTAAAAAACCTCATCCTGGGCGGCAAATTGCATGGCAAGGTTCTTTCAAGCAGCAAAGTAGTGTTGGAAAGTCAATCCGAATTTCGTGGTGAAATCAATACACTTAAGATTGTCATAGATGAAGGCGCTATTTTCGAAGGTAAATGTTCTATGTCAGGTGACAAAGGCGATGAAGTGGAGGAAACGACGGCGAGCATCCTGTCCGATACCGAATCAGTATAGTTGTGTGAACAGAACCCATGAAAAATGATGCTGAAAAAAAAACAGGCACTGTTAAGAGCGTAGCGCCTTATCTTAACCTTGGGTTCGAATTTGCCCTGGCGATTCTTATAGGATTAGCATTAGGTTATTTCATCGATTCTAGATTGAGCACAAGGCCGGTGTTTCTGCTCATCGGACTTTTGCTGGGAGCTGGTGCCGGCTTTCTGACTATTTACAGGGCTGTATATCCACAACCATCTGATAGGCAGAAAAAGATCAAAAGGAGTAATGAATCCAAAAAACAGTCATTCGATCGCTAGATTGGCTCTTTTGACTCTGGCCGCTTTTTTGCTTATCATTTACCCGGTTTATGCCTTCTTTGGTTGGCAGACGACAAAAGCCGTTTTTTTTGGATATCTGCTGAGCCTCTTAAACATCATTCTAAGCTATTCCTCCATTTGTTGGGCATTCCGTCGCGAGACAAAGATTTTTTTTGCCGTGGTTTTAGGTGGCATGGCCGTGCGATTTATCGTGTTTGCCCTTGTCTTGATTTATTTCCTCCGCTACACGCCGCTACCTTTACCAGGATTTATTATTTCTTTTATTACTTTTTATCTCTTTTTACAGTATTACGAAATTCGTTTTATTAACCGGGAATTGAGACAGAAAAAGTATTAAGACATGCTGGCACTGTTGGTAGAAAAAGTGGCCCAAGGACACCAGGCTGTGGAGCACGCTTCCGAGCACAGCGGCAGCGGCACGGATTTCATTATTCACGACATTCTCGCGCGGCCGGTGATCAAGCTGCCCACGGTGCTGGGCATAGACCTGACCATTACCAATCACGTCCTCATGATGTGGATCGTGTCGGCGCTGCTCATTTTTATGTTCAAATACGCATTTCGAAAACGCCAACAGGTGCCGCGCGGATTGGCCAACGCGCTGGAGGCGTTCGTCCTCTATCTCCGGGACGACATCATTGTCCCCAATCTTGGGGAAGCAGGCAAACAGTACGCGCCCTACCTGTTGACCGCGTTCTTTTTTATCCTGCTCAGCAACCTGTTTGGTCTCGTACCGGGAGGCGCAACGGCCACCGGAAATATCGGTGTGACGGCGACATTGGCCTTGTTCACGTTTGTTATGGTGCAACTGGCCGGGATACGCAAAAAAGGGTTGGTCGGCTACTTGAGGCACTTTAGCCCCCCGGGTATACCGGTTCTGCTCAATATCATCATGATCCCGGTCGAGCTCATCAGCATGCTCACCAAACATTTCGCCCTGGCAATCCGATTATTTGCCAATATGATTGCCGGGCACATTACGGTCCTGGCTTTGATGAGCGTAATCTTTTTCTTCAGGAGCTGGCTGATTTCTCCGTTTCCGCTGGCCCTGATCATTTTTTCCAGTTTGTTGGAAATTTTAATCGCCTTGATTCAGGCTTATGTATTCACCATATTGTCGGCGGTGTTTATTGGGGGATCGGTAGCCGAAGAACACTAGGCCATCATCCCGGAAAGCTTTTGTTCTTTTAACAAGATTTTTGTATGGCACGAATAATTTTGGTGAAACGTGAAATGTCAAACGTGAAACAAAAAAAATTAGAAACGGTATCTCCTTTTTCACTTTTCACTTTTCACTTTTCACGTTTGACGTTTCGCTTGCCCTTTAGCGCATCAGGAATTATTCGAATTATAATCCGTAAACTACTCATCCCCAAAGGAGGAAAAATGGACGCCCAAGCGATTGCGTTTTTGTCGGCAGGATTTGGAGCAGCCGGAGTCACATTTGCGGCAGGATTTGGAATCAGTAAATTGGCCAGCGCCGCCATGCAGGGTATTGCCCGACAGCCGGAGGCCGCCGGAGAGATTCGTGGCGCTATGATTATCACCGCCGCCATGATCGAAGGGGTCGCACTTCTTTCCGTCGTTATCTGTCTGTTGCTCGGATTTAAATAACAGGAATGGGTGGCAAAGCATGGATTTAATGACTCCCGAAGGCGGCACGATTTTTTGGACCGCCGTTACTTTTGTGGCGCTGCTCGTCATTCTGACAAAAGTGGGCTGGAAGCCTATACTTAAAATGCTGGACGAGCGGGAACGAACGATCAAAGAGTCTCTTGAGCAGGCTCAAAAAGCAAGGATCGAAGCGGAGAAAACTCTGGCCAGCCAGTCCGAGATTCTGGAAGCAGCCCGAAAAGAGGCCGGGGATATTATTGCACGAGCCCGCCAATCTGCACAAGAGGCCAGGGAGGAAATCGTCGTCAAGGCCAGGAGTGAAGGCGATAAATTGTTGCAAAGAGCAAAGCGCGAAATCGAGCTGAGCCGCGATAAAGCCATTGAAGAGATTCGCGATCTTTCCGTCGATCTCGCCATGGCCGCGACGCAAAAACTGATCGGTAAAACGCTGAATAAAGAAGATCATCAAAAAATCATTCAAGAGTCCTTGAGCGAATTAGGTGATTTGAATTGAGACCTCATCCACTGGCAAAAAGATACGCGAAAGCTTTGTTCGAGCTTGCTGCGGAACAACGGCTTGTAGAGTTGGTTCGTGGTGAAGCTCATGCGGTTGCCGCTGTCGTCGAGGAAAATAAAAGGCTGCGCGCCTATTTGTTCTCTCCAGGGATCGAAAAATCACAAAAATCGAAAGTGGTTGAAACCCTGTTCAAGGAAAAAGTGTCCGCTCTCTTTTATCATTTTTTGCTGTTGCTGGTAAACAAGGGCAGGCAGGTTTTTCTGCCGGAAATTGTTTTCGAGATGGACAGGTTGTACGACAGTGCGCATCATCGCAAGCGGGTCGTCGTTCGAACGGCTGTGCCGCCTGGCGATGAAGCCTACAAGAACATCGAGAGCACACTGGCAAAAGCTTTCGACTCGGAGCTGGTCATAGAGCATAAAACGGATCCGGACATTCTTGCCGGAATGATCGTCCAGGTCGAAGGCAAGGTGATTGATGGGAGTCTTCGGCACCAGCTCACCAGGCTGAAAAGAAACCTGAAAAGTTAGACCTCATGGAGGTATGAAGCAGAGACAATGGAAATCAGACCGGACGAGATCACCGCTGTTCTCAAGAAACAGATCGAACAGTATGAAAAACAAATCGACATTGAAGAAGTCGGCGAGGTTCTTCAGGTAGGAGACGGGATTGCCCGTGTTTACGGACTTGAGAATGTCATGTCCATGGAACTCGTCGAATTTCCCGGCGGCGTTTTCGGAATGGCTCTCAACCTGGAAGAAGACAATGTTGGCTGCGTGCTTTTCGGCGAGGATCGCCACATCAAGGAGGGCGACATCGCTAAAAGGACCGGGCGAGTGATTGAAGTGCCGGTGGGGCCGGAATTGCTCGGCCGGGTCGTCAATCCTTTGGGCCAACCGCTGGATGGCAAGGGGCCGATCCATGCAAAACAATCAAGTCCCATTGAGAGAAAGGCGTTGGGCGTCGTGCAGCGGCAACCCGTCAAGGAGCCGCTTCAGACCGGCTTGAAAGCCATTGATTCCATGATCCCGATCGGCCGAGGCCAGAGGGAGCTGATCATCGGCGACCGGCAGCTTGGCAAGACGGCCATCGTTGTGGATACTTTTATCAACCAAAAGGACACGGACGTCGTTTGCATTTATGTAGCCATCGGCCAAAAGGCCTCCACCGTTGCCCATGTCATCAAAACCCTTGAGAGCTACGGCGCCCTCGATCACTGTATAATTGTCTGTTCAATGGCAGACTCTGCAGCGCCAATGCAGTACATTGCTCCATACTCGGGCGCTGCCATGGGCGAATATTATCGCGATAACGGAAAGCACGCCGTCATTGCGTATGATGACCTTTCCAAACACGCCTGGGCTTACCGGCAGGTGTCTTTGCTGCTGCGCCGGCCACCGGGCCGCGAGGCCTACCCGGGCGATGTCTTCTATCTCCACTCGCGTTTGCTGGAAAGAGCCGCCAAGCTGAATGATAAATTAGGAGGCGGCTCGCTCACGGCTTTACCGATCATCGAAACCCAGGCCGGCGATTTTTCGGCTTATATCCCTACCAACGTCATTTCGATCACCGACGGGCAAATCTATTTGGAGCCGAATCTTTTCTTCGGTGGCATCCGGCCCGCCATTAACGCGGGACTTTCGGTATCGCGGGTCGGGGGCAAGGCGCAGATCAAGGCGATGAACAAGGTCGCCAGCAGCCTTCGTTTGGATTTGGCGCAATATCGGGAGCTGGAAGCCTTTGCAAAATTCGGCTCCGATCTGGACAAAGCGACCCAGCAGCAGTTGAGCCGTGGCATGCGGCTGGTGGAGCTGCTCAAGCAGGATCAATATGATCCCATGCCTGTTGAAAAACAGATTATGGTCATCTACCTGGGAACGCGGGGATTTCTGGATGAGGTGCCGGTCAATCAAATCAGCAGGGCTGAAAAAGAATTTTTAAAATATATCGAATCAGAATATGCCGATGTTCTCAGTCTGCTGAAGAAGAAACAGGAGATGGACGATGATCTGGACAAGAAATTGAAAGATATATGCGAACGGTTTATCAAGAATTTTCTGACGGAATGAGTGGATGGCCACCCTGCGGCATATAAGGCGACGCATTGCCAGCGTCAGGAGTACGCAACAGATTACCAAAGCCATGAAAATGGTGGCAGCGGCTAAATTGCGGAAAGCCCAGAACCGTCTGGAAAGCACACGGCCTTATGCCGGCGAGATGGCAGAAGTCATCGGCCACCTGGCGGCGCAATTGAAACGGAAAAAGCATCCGCTGATTGAACAAAGAAGAAAACAGGATCAAATCTGTTTTGTATTGATCACGGCGGACAAGGGACTCTGCGGTAGTTTTAACACCAATATCATACGTCGTTTGGACGGCGAATGGGAGGCGTGCACAGCGCCGGAGAAATACCTTGTCACCGTCGGCAGAAAAGGCTATGACTTTTTCCGGCGACGCCGGTTTACGATTATAAATCACTATATGGACGTTTTTAAGGAGCTGGAATTCAAGCACGCCCAGACGATTGCCTCCGAATTGATTCGCCTCTACACGGCAAAAAAAGCGGATCGAATCCTCGTTGTTCACAGCCACTTCAAATCCGCCGCTCAGCACGAGGTTGTCGTCGAGCAGTTTTTGCCTATCCAGCCTGTCATCCGGGATCGCGAGCGGTTTCCCGTCGGCTTTATTTTCGAACCCAATCCGATGAAAATCTTGGATGAAATTTGTCCCAGGCACCTGGATGTACAAATGTGGCGGATGCTGTTGGAAAATAACACCTCGGAATTCGCGGCCAGGATGACGGCCATGGAAACGGCAACGGAAAACGCCGGAGACATGATCAAAGAGCTGGTGCTCTTTTACAATAAAGCCAGGCAGGCAGCCATTACCAAAGAGCTTAACGAAATTGTGGGCGGCGCAGAGGCACTGAAAGGATGACGGTTGATTTTGGAAGCAGAATGTGGATCTCATTTTTCGCTATCGGGAGATGCATTGATGGAAAATAGTGGTCGAATCTCACAGATAATCGGACCGGTTGTGGATGTGCATTTTGATTCGGGCAAACTTCCTGCGATTGACAACGCTTTGGAATTGCAGCGCAAGGATGGAACGAGACTTGTTTTAGAGGTGGCGCAGCATCTTGGAGAAAACACCACCCGATGTGTGGCCATGGACTCGACCGATGGATTGCAGCGTGGCCATAAAGTGGTGGACACCGGCGATTCCATTAGAATGCCGGTTGGCAAGGCTACATTGGGACGGGTCATGAATCTCATCGGCGAGCCCATCGATGAGCTGGGTCCCATTGAAACGAATGACAAATGGCCCATTCACAGGGACGCCCCGACGCTGGAAGAGCTGGATACCAATACGGAAATCCTGCATACCGGGATCAAGGTTCTTGATTTATTGGAGCCTTATTCAAGAGGTGGCAAGACCGGACTTTTTGGTGGAGCTGGTGTTGGCAAAACGGTGCTAATCCAGGAGCTTATCAATAACATCGCTATTCATGGAGGTGGATTTTCGGTTTTCGGTGGAGTGGGAGAACGCACCCGCGAAGGCAACGATTTGTGGCGGGAATTTCAGGAATCCGGGGTCATCAATATGAAGAAACTTGAAGAGTCAAAGGTATCCCTGGTCTTTGGCCAGATGAACGAACCGCCCGGGGCGCGGCAGCGCGTCGGACTCTCGGCGCTGACCATTGCCGAATATTTCCGCGATGTGGAAGGCCGGGACGTGCTGTTGTTTATCGATAACATATTTCGATTCACCCAGGCCGGTTCGGAAGTTTCTGCGCTATTGGGTAGAATGCCGTCGGCGGTTGGCTATCAGCCCAATCTGGCGACCGAAATGGGTGAGCTTCAGGAGCGCATTACCTCGACTCAAAAAGGATCGATCACCTCGGTGCAAGCCATTTACGTTCCTGCGGACGACCTGACCGATCCGGCGCCGGCGACGACCTTCAGCCATCTGGACGCCACGACGGTTTTATCGCGGCAATTGTCGGAAATGAGTATTTATCCGGCTGTCGATCCTTTGGATTCAACGTCGCGAATTCTCGATCCGAGAATTGTCGGAGAGGAGCATTACCACGTCGCCCGCCAAACCCAGCAAATTTTGCAAAAATATAAAGATCTGCAGGATATCATCGCCATCCTCGGCATGGAAGAGCTATCGGAGGAGGATAAAATCACTGTCAACAGGGCGCGACGCTTACAACGATTTCTTTCCCAGCCTTTTAGTGTGGCCGAGGCCTTTACCGGCTTTAAGGGGGTGTATGTGGAATTGTCCGATACCATTCGCGGTTTTAAAGAGATCATCGAGGGCAAGCACGACGATCTGCCGGAACAAGCATTCTGGATGGTCGGGACGATTGAAGAGGCTGTTGAAAAAGCGAAAAAAATGCAGGACGAGTGACCTATGGACGGCGAAAAACTTTTTACATTGGAAATTGTGACGCCCACCAGGATTGAGTTTCGTGGCGAAGTGAAACATGTCAGGGCGCCGGGTGTGGCGGGATACTTTGGGATACTGGCAAATCATACACCATTTTTAACAACGGTTAAGATCGGCGCTTTAACGGTGCAAGCAAAGGCAGAAACGTTTTACTTTGCCACCAGCGGTGGTTTTGCCGAAGTGCTGAATAATAAAATGACGTTGCTGGTACAGTCAGCAGAACAGGCGACCGATATTGACGTTCGCAGGGCAGAGGGCGCCAAAAAGCGAGCGGAAAAGCGCCTGGCTGAAAAAAATCCCGATACCGATCTGGAGCGGGCAAAAGCCGCGTTGCTGAGAGCCTTGAACCGGATCAGCATTGCTTCGCGGAATTGAGTGTGTAATTGATAACAGAGCTGGGATCGAAAATCGCCAATCGTCAATCCAAAATCGTCCCAACCTGATCTACGATTTACGATGGGCGATTTGTGATTTGCGATTTT
This sequence comes from Candidatus Zhuqueibacterota bacterium RBG_16_48_16, assembly GCA_001771235.1. Classification (GTDB taxonomy): domain Bacteria; phylum Zhuqueibacterota; class Zhuqueibacteria; order Residuimicrobiales; family Sediminimicrobiaceae; genus Sediminimicrobium. The sequence continues at coordinate 7,836 of METF01000024.1, read as the reverse complement.
TCAGAGCGGTTTCGATAACAGATCTGGGATCGAAAATCGTTAATCGTCAATCTTAAATCATAACCCATCATCCCGCATCTCGGGCCATACTAATAGACCCCGAGATTGGTTACGGAGGTTTTCCTGCAAATACAAATATCTCCTTGACATAATGGTATTTTCTTTATATAATTTACCTAACATAATTACACGGCGCCAGTGATCGTGGCGCCGTTTTCGGTTTTGTTTGTCATAAAAGGGTAGTAGTTTATGCGACAAACCTCCCGAAGCGATCGCATACGAAGCCGAATGATCTTTCCCTTTCTTCTGCGAACGACCTTTTTTGCCTTCATTTTATGTGCAATGGTGATGGGTCAGGGTGAGGGGCAAGATCCTTCCGAACAAGATAAAACGACCATCGACTTTCAGGAGAAATTACGATTTTATCTTGACCAGCAGACGCAGCACGTTGTAAAAGATTTGCTGGCAAGAGAAATTCAGCTCCTGCAGCTCGTTCAAAACGTGCATGAAGAAATTTCACTGCGTGGAAAAGAGTCCGTACTTGCGGATCATGCCGGATTCGAAACGCTCTATGCCAGGGGCGATCTGTTAAAATCCGAATATGCGAAAGAGCTTGACAGACTCCTGGAGATTTCGTCGGACTTGGATCGGCTTCAGCGTGTCGCAGAATATGGCGGCGATTTTGAGAACTATCAGGACTTGCTGAGCTCGAAACAACAAATCCAAAAAGCATTCGACGACAGGGCTTTATACCATATTGCCGGGTACTCGCCGGAGCGCGCAGGGGCAATGATCGATGAGTACGCCGTCGAGATGGACACGCTGATCGGAATGTTTGAAACCCTGGATTGGTTGAAGGTCCAGGCTGCTGCTTATAATGACGAACGCGCTCTTGGCGAAATTCAAAAACAACAGACCAACCTCTTCAAAGTCCTCAGTAAATGGCGCGATTTGGGGCCGCTTTCCGACGATGATTTCGCCGCCCTGAGATTTCAAATTCAGCAAGTCGATAACATCGTCCAGGAAATCGCTGCTTCAAGAAAAAACCGGTCGCAAGGGCTTTCCGAGGAATTGAGCCAGGTCAAAAAGGATTTGCTCAGAAATCTTGACAAATCCATTGTCGATTTTCTCAGTCAATCCGGTTATAACATTTCGCAGGATGAGGCTTTATCCAATATCATCAAAGCCTGGGAATCGGAGCGCTACGCCGATGTGAAAGTAAAATTCGCCGAATACCAGATCATCAACACCAAACTCGTCACCAGTGCTCAGGACGACCAGAGAGAACGCATGCTATCCCGTGAAGTCAGCACGGCTATGCTGAATTATGCGGACGGCCGGTTTATGGCCGCCGAATACCAATTGCAGGAAATTCTCGATACCTACGGAAAATATTACGGACCACTGACACCGCTGCAATATTATATCGCCGAATGCCGCTATAACCGAATGGCCTTTGATGCGGCCAAAGAGAGATACCAGGTTGTGCTTGCCGATTCCTCTTTTTCTCCTTACCGTGCCGAAACGCTGGTCAGGATGATGCAGCTCGAAAACCAGTTCGGCTCTTCTCAAAACGTATTTCGCTATTACGGCCAGCTTTTGCATAGGGATTCCCTGGCAACGCCGGATCTTGTCGCTTACGCCCATTATCTCGTTGCCAATAAATATTTCGACCGATCTCAATTCACCAATGCAAGAGACGTGCTGCTGCAGGTTCCGGCCGGATCCCGTTTCTCTTTGCCGGCGCAGCTTCTTCTCGGCGTGGTTTATACAAACCTGAATGACTATGACAAAGCCATCGTCATTTTTGAAGAGCTTTCCCAAAACAAGAATTACCCCTGGACCGGCATCAATACGGCCTACATTCGGAATACGGCGCTCACCCGCCTGGGCATGATCTATTACCAGCGCGGCGAATATGCCAGAGCGGAAGAGCTATTCTCACAAGTATCAAAAGGCTATCAAAATTATGATGCCACAATAATCGGCCAGGCGTGGTCGAATCTGCAAACGGGGCATTTGGATGCGGCACTTGAAAGAAGCCACACACTGCTAAAAAATTACCTCGCCTCCGATTTTACTTATGAGGCATTGGTGCTATCGGCCCATTGCAAACGGCTGCTGAATCAGCCGGAAACAGCCATGAACTCCTATCGCTATGTCGTTCGCGCCAGGGGCATTCAGGATCAACGCAAAAAGTACGATGCCGAACGGGAGCAGGTTCTGGACCAGGTCAAGCAGCTCAATCGCCTTGAGCAGGATGCTTTGGAAGGAAGGCAGGAAGACCTTTACCAGGAAATCGACAATATCAAAATAGAGCTCAATGAATACCTGCTGAGGATTAAAGAGAAAAGCGATACGGGTACGGAGCTCATTCAGGATTATTATGATGAGCGGACGACCATTGTCGAACGGATGTTTGAGCTGGATGCCATCGAGGACTGGGCCAATCTAAACGGCATGGCCGGCGTAGCCAATCGCGCCGTCCAGCAGCGAGCGAGACTGGTCAAAGTTCTGGAGACCTATCGAGCGGATGCGGATGTGACCAATACGGCTTTTTTGATGGATTATCCGTTGGCGGCAAAAGAGTCCGGTATGGTATATCAGCGCGAACAGATGGCTTCCACCTACCGCGATCTCGACGTGGAAAAAGACCGGATCGAGCAAAGTCTTGGAGAAATTGGTGAGATGAAACAGCAGGAGGTGGACGACGAATCCGCTCTCCTCCGGTCGGATTTGGAGCTTTTGGAATTCGATTTGAGCAGCTTGCGTGATCGCCTTTCCCAATTTAAATTGTGGGCGGTCGAAAACAGGCCTGAGGATCCGCAGTCCAACATCGATTATTGGCGGGACTATTCCGGGCTTGGCATGAGCGATATCGTTCATGAGCTTCGCAATAAAAGACGGGATGAGATCAACAATTATGCGGATCAATTGATGACCGTGGAAGACGCCATGGAGAACAGGCGGCAGGAGATCGAGCAAAAACTGGAACAATTTGAAAAGGAAATTCGCCAGTTGCAAGACCGTTTGATCTCCCGAAAAATCCAGTTGGAGCAATTGGAAAAGCAGACCTATTTCGATAATTACTATTTTGAAAACAAGGAAAAAGAAGAGGAGAGCTGGGAAGAAAAATTAAAGTATTTAAGCCAGCAAAACTAGTGTGGTCATTTTTCCGTCGTTTGTCACTACTTTTAGGTATTTGCCAGGTCCCAAAGACACAAAGATTTCTTATGAGCATAAAAAAATCGATTTACATAAAAAGAACGGCCCGGCTGGCCGGTGAGTGCCGTGTACTCATGCTCGTTTTATGCTTCTTGTTCAGTGCCTTTTTGCCGGTTTTCGCCCAGGAGCAGCAAGAGGATCAGGAAGAAGTGATCAGGATGCTTTCGTCAAGGGATCCTTTGCTCAGCGGTTATACTCTGGATGAGCTGCAACGTTACCGCAATTACTATATGCGCGAGATAACCCGGCTCGAAAACGAACGAAGGGATCTTCGGCTGCGGGGAATTCGGGACGGCGAGCTGTTCCTGCTCAGGAATCCAAAGAGCAAAGAAGGGGATAAAATAATGATGCGGCTTGCCGAGTTGTTGTACGAGCAGACCCAGGAAGATTTTGAAAATCAGATGAGGGAATTTGACCGGCTTTACAGCCTTTATGACCGCGGTGAATTGCTCGAGCAGCCCAAAGAGCCTGTCAAAGATATTGCGCAAGTTCTGAACATGTACATTTCCGTCATCGAAGATTACCCGGCAAGCGACCTGGTCGATGACGCATTTTACAACATCGGCTACCTCTTAGAGGAATCCGGCCATCCGGACAGCGCCTTTGCTTACTATGACAAAATACTGCTCGAATTTCCCGAAAGCTCTTTAAAGCCGGATGTCTATATGCGGATTGGGGAATTTTATTTCAATCCACCGGAAAACCAGCTTGAAAAGGCCATCAGCTATTACGAAAAGGTCGTGGATTTCAGGGATAGTCCGAGATACGACGAAGCGCTCTATCGACTCGGATGGAGCTATTACCGGCTGAGCGATTATGCAAAAGCCATTTCCTATTTCACGCTTTTGGCCGACGATATCGATCGCACAAAACCTTACGATCCGTTACAGCGATTTTCCAACCCCAGCCTTGCCGATGAGTCGGTCGAATATATCGGTCTCAGCTTTCTGGAATACGGCGGGCCAGGCGGGGCCGCCAATTACATTCAGGAAATCGGCGGGCGTAATTACGGCGTCGACGTCCTGAAGAGAATTGGTGATGCCTATTTCAATGAGAAAGAAGATTACACAAATGCGATAGTCACATATAATACGTTATTAAGGCTTTACCCCGATTCGCCAATCGCACCTTCCATCCAAAACAAGATCGTCACTTGCTATCGTCGGTTGGAAAATCAACCCATGGCCTATCTGGCAAGGGATTTGCTATTTAACACCTACAAACAGAACTCGGATTGGTGGAACAAAAATACTGATGAAAAAGTGCGCGAAGAAGCGATGGTCTACGCCGAAAGTGCATTGCGCGATAACATTTCCGTGTTGCTGAGCCGCGGCAAGGAAACCGATGAGAAAGACCTCTTTCGTCAATCGATCGTCGAAAGCCGCAAATACCTGGCGGCGTTTCCCCAGGACTCGAGTGCCGCGCTGATTCACTGGAACATGGCCTTGACATTCGATACCAAGCTCGATCAAAAAGCGGAAGCTTTTGAAGAGTACATCAGGATCAGCAATATCTATTGGGACTCAAAGTACCAGCGATTCGCGGCTGAAAATGCGGTGGCCGTCGCCCGCGAAGGTGCTTTAAAAGCCATTGAAGAAGCCAGACAGCGCGAAGAGGAGAAAACGCCGGTCACTATATCGGATTTGAAAAAGCAGGCGGGCGACAAGGCAGGTGCGGCGTTCAACTTTAGAGAAAAAATGAAGCTGCAACCGACCCCGCTTACACCGGAAGAACAAAAGCTGGCCACGGCTTATGATAATTTTATTCGTCTTTTCCCACACGCGCAAAAGACGCCGGTTTTCCTGGCCAATGCAGGCTCTCTACATTACACCCACCATCAATTCAAAGAGGCGCTGCGCTATTTCAATACGCTGCTAAAACACTTTTCCGGCAGCGAGGAGTACAACCAGGCTCGCTATGCCATCATGGAGAGTTATTTCGGTAAAGCGGATTTTAGCAGCGCCGAGATCGTCGCTCGTCGAATTGTCTATGGCGATGCTTCCGATGAGATAAAATCCAAAGCGAGACGGCGTTTGGCTGAATCCATTTATTTGAATGCGGAAGGCCTGGCGGAAGGGAATCTGCACCTGGAAGCAGGCGATGAGTACCGTCGTGTGGTGCAGGAAGCCCCGCGAAGTGATTTTGCCGATCTGGCCCTGTTTAATGCCGGCCTGGAATACGACAAAGCCGGTGAGTTCATGCGCGCCATCGACACCTACAATTACCTGTTGGCCAGCCACCCCAGCTCCGGTTATGTCTATGATGCGCAAAATAATCTTGCCTTTGATTATGTGGAGCTTAAAGACTATAAAAATGCCGCTTTGACATACCAGAGCCTGGCGGCCATTCATCCGGAAGAGGACAAAGCAAGGGATGCCTTGTTTAATTCGAGTTTTTATTTTGCCAAAGCGAAAGAATGGGAAAGTGCTATCAAAATAAATACGATCTTCCTGCAGCGTTTTCCGAAAGATGAGGTGGCGGACGATCTCGCCTTTGAGGTGGCCGGATTTCAATACAAGCTGGGTCGGGTTGATGAGTCGCAACAAGCTTATCAAAAATTCATCGACAGCTATCCCAATTCGCCCCTTGTTGTCGAGGCATTTTTCCGGCGAGGACAACACCTGCACCAGACCAGCCAGAATACGGGCGCCATAGTTGAATACCAAAAAGCCCTGTCTCGCAGCAAATTGTTCAAGGATCGCGGCATTGAAGGAAACGAATATTTTGCCGCCGAAGCTGAGCTTGCTATTGCCAATATTAAGATTGGAGAATTTGAAGAAATTCAGCTAAGGCTGCCTGAATCACAGCTCAATCAAAACAAAGAGCGAAAAAAGGATTTGCTGCTCGAAATCGTCCGGCATTTGGGGAATTGTGCATCTTATGGCACCTATCGGGTTTACGAAGCCACCTGTCTGGTCGGTTATGTTTACCAGGAATTCGCCCGCTCATGGGCGGCGCAGGATATCCCACAAATGGAAGATAACCGCTATATCGTCGCCCAAAAAGAAGTCAACGATGCGGCCACCTTACTTTATGACCGCGCCGGGGAGAGCTATCGCAATGGAATTGCCTCTTTGCGGCGTCTGGCCGAGGCCTATAAAGAACAGCTCTTGAAAGAGGCTTTGCAGGATTCGGCGGACAAGACAGCCGACGACACACTTCGGGTCGTGCAACAGGATAGCGTTCTTCGCATAGCGGATCATTGGATAGATCGGTCAAAGAGACGCTTGTCGGAAGTGAATTACGCCATCGGCGAGATCTCTTTAAAATCGGCCCGCGCCGTGATGGATGCGCCGATACCGAAAGGGTTGGGCGATTTTCCGACACTGGTCTATCGAAAACAGGTGCTGGATATTGCCGTAGATCCCCTGCTCAACGAAACGCTGGATGCTTTCCGCAGAAACCTGGTCGAAGCGGATTCTTTTCAAATAGAGTCGCAATGGATCGAATTGTCCAAACAAAAATTTATCGATTCAAAAAATATCATTCCGCAACAGTACACCCATTTATCGATCAGCGGATTGAATCGGCTGAAAAAAGAGTTCGCCTCCTACTCGGATTTGATCCATAGCGGTAATGAATTTGAATCTATCCTGGATGACTTGCAGGCCGATTCGGATGATATTCTGAACAGCATTGAATTTTGCGCCCTGACCATCAATAGCGCCAAAGACAGGTATGTCGAGACCATCCATGTGGCAACGGAGCTGGGGATCGAGGAGCAGTATGTGGTTTCCAGCAAAGATTCTCTCATGATCTCCCTGCTGAGTTTTGCCCTGAAATGCGACACATTGAGTATCGATGCTAAGAAACGTGCGGATCTGGCCCGAAGTGAATTTATCAAAACGGACAGTCCTTTGTTTGAAGAAGGGCTGTTTACCTTTGAAAGCAATTATTTTTCACTTCGCAAGCTGGAGCGTGAAATGCTGGTAGCCGGCTACGATATTGGCCGGGATTTGAACATCCAAAATATTTACTATCAAAACCTGGCTTTACAGTTAGTTCGATTCGATCCCGAAAAATATGCCGGGCTGCTCGATCTGGAAATCGAAACCACGACGTTCACAATGGACTCCACCTGGAAAGCATCGCCCCTTTATTACGAGGGGTGGATTACACCGGGCTTTGATGCCTCTGCCTGGAAATCGGTTATGGCCGTTCAGGGGCAGACTCCAGGTGACCGCTATTGGTTTTATATGGTAACAGAGCCAGCCCCTGTTGTCGATTCGACCGACATCGATGCGGCCGTTTTTCAGCCGGAATACAAACCGGCAAATCATGTGTTCTTTAGAAAGAGCTTTTCGGTTTCCGGTTTGCCCGTCGGTTGTTCGGTTAACATTGACGCCAAACAGCCGTTCAATTTGTATTTCAATGGTGATTTGATTCATAAAGGCAACCAGGGCGAAAATCCGGCGAAGGATGATACTTTTAGTCTATCCGAGCTGCTCATAAAGGGGGCCAACCTCATCGGCCTGGATGTGGTGGAAAGAGATCGGCAATTCGAAGGCATTCGTCTCAGCGTGGAAATAAAGAGCCTTCCCGATTGGGATGCGCGAGTGGAAGCGTTAAAGCCCGAGCTGACAAGTCAAGAAGCTCAGGAAAAGCCATCCA
>METF01000023.1:11498-17908 GCA_001771235.1 Candidatus Zhuqueibacterota bacterium RBG_16_48_16 | reverse complement strand
CTCCGGCTTTTAATTGAACCAAATATACGCCGCTGGAAACCTGTGCGCCGTATTGATCCACTCCGTCCCACGACACCGTGTGCCGGCCAGCGGGCATCGAGTTTTCCAGCACCCGCCTGACCAGGGCACCGGAAATGTTGTAGATATCCACCGAGACCCGCGTTTCTCGGGGCAGCTCGAAGACGATGTTCGTCGATGGATTGAACGGGTTGGGATAATTGCCAATGAGCGCCAGGGATGTTGGCAGGGATGCGGCCTTGTCTTGTTCAACATCGGTTTCACCCCCAGCCGGAAGCACAAAGTCCACCTCTGTTGCGCCGACAGTCAGATTGAGATATTCGGCATCCTCCAGGTTTCCGACGTTGCCGTTGTACTGACTGGCAAAGCCAATTTTAGACGCTTTGAGCAGATACTCTCCCGGTGGCAAACCACCCAGCTCATAGCGGCCAGTCGTTTGTGTTTGAGCCGAGGCAATGGCCTGGCCTTCCGGCAGAAAAACCAGCACGGTGACGCCGGAAAGCGAATCGCCGGCCGTATCCGTGACCGTTCCGAATATTTGCGCCGCGTTTTGTTGCGGCCCGGATTCCTTGGCATCGTCCATCCCACGATACCACACCTGAGACAGACTAAAATCGATACCCTCAACAATGCCTCCGTTCTCCACTCTCACCAGCTTTGCTTCGGATGGATCATAAACATTATCGAAATATTTCCCTATTGTGTAAGGAGCAAAGGCGTACATAAAATAATCGCCGTCCGGCAATCCTTTGACGGAATAACTGCCGTTCTTGTCGACAATGGCTGTGTAGAATTTTTCCGAGTCCGGCCACAGCGTGATCGTGATAGCCGGCCTGGCTTTTACAATAGCAATCTCCAGTGGCGTCTGATTTTCTTCGGAAAGAACGCGACCGTTGATAGCGCCATCGCCATCTTTGCGGATCGCCACCGATATCTTCAGCTCTGTCTTTTCTCCACCGACAATCTTCACCGGCGTCGCCTGGTCAGGGACGATGCCCTCCTCATAATAGGTGAATCCGCCATCGACATAAGCGGCCACCAGGTACTCGCCTTCCCACATCCAATCCAGGGAGAACGCGCCGTTTTCATCGGTGACGGCATAAAAATGCCAGCCGAACCAGGGGGCGAGCCGCATATCAGCCGTCATCCTTTGGATTTCAACATAGGCACGTGGTATAGGCGTCTGCGTCTCCTTGTCAACCACCACTCCTGTCAAGCTGCCGTAAATGGGCTTTAAATCGAGCGAAAAATCGACGCCTGTTTTTGCTTCTCCTTCCGCTAAGGTGATGGCGTCGGCCGTTTCATAAGAATCGGCATGGTCGTACCATTGCTGGCCGAATTTGTCGTCTTGCCATGCGCTGGCATAAGCGATGTAATCTCCTTCGGGCAGTTGTGATATGAGATAATAGCCCAGGCTGTCGGTAGTGCCATACGCCCACACCGACCTGAGTCCGGTGCTGTCATCTGTTGATGACACAGGACTCAACTGAATGGATGCCCATCGTACCGGATCGCTCTCGGATGTTTTAACAACACCGGAAATAGAAGCAGTGCTCACCTCCAATGGCAGCTTGAAATTGATATCCTCTGCTGCTCCATTCTCCGGAAGCAAAACAGGCTGGGCGTCCTCCATGTTTTCTGCGTCCGGCCACCAGCGGAAAGCGTATTGCCAGCCAATTCCCGCCCAGGCGGAAACCAGATATTCTCCTTGAGGCAAGTTGCCGATGCGATAGCTTCCGTCCTCTCCTGTTGTCGCCGAGGCCCATACGGCTTCCGGTTGCCAGTAAGTCGCGTAGGATTGGACCTGAACGTAAGCGCCAATAACGGCATTACCATTCAGATCGGTCACGACACCGGCAATGGTGCCATTCGGCTCGCGAATATCCATAGAAAAATCGATGTTTTCAAGACGCTCGCCGGCCTTCAGGTCAATGGCCGTCGCCTCATCAGGGCTTGTCGCATTATCATACCACACTTCGATATAATACCATCGTGACCAGTACAAGGCCCTGACGTAAAAGGTGCCCGTGGGCAAGCCGCTGATAAAATAGCGACCCAGCTCATCGGTCACGCCTTTGGCAACAGGAACAAAGGAGAAGCCACTCCCCGTTTCCCCATCACTAAAAACAACGGAATCCTCAAATATTGCGAGCACCTCGACATAAACGGATTGGATGGGCTTGCCGCTCGAGTCGGCGACGGTTCCTGAAATCGTTGCCCCAAGTGAAAGTGTAAAGTCGATGTTGTCTAAAGTGTCATTCTCCGCCAGGCTGATGATGTCGGCCTTGTGCAAAGAGTCGGCTTCCTGATAATACTCCGGCAAAAATCCCTCTGCCCATGCTATGGCCTGGTATTCGCCCTCCTGTAAATTGACGATATGGTAAAAACCTTCCATGTCGGTATTTGCCCAACCCCAATCGCCATAATAACCCCTCGCCGGAAATACCTGTACCCCGGCGTTGGCAATCGGAGTCTGGTCGTCCTCCTGTAAAACCCGTCCCGTAATGGCCGATGTGCCTTGGGTGATTTTCTTGAGATAGAAATCAATGCCGCTCATTGTTTCATTCGCCATTACCTCGACCGGCATTGCATCGGATAAATTGATCGTCCCCTTGAAGTATTGCATTTCATAACCATCAGCCCAGGCCGCCACGTAGTAACTGCCTTCCGGCAAGCCTTCGATTCGATAGAATCCATCGGGCAGAACAGGGACAAGGGTATGAAAATAGAGGCTGTCTTGGCCTATTTTAACGCTAAAGGCTTCTACGTAAGCCGTCAACGTCGGGTCGGCGTCAAGGCCTCTTACTGTGCCGGCAATCGCTCCTGACTCCGCATTTTGTGCTATGCGGATGGCCTCTGTCTTTTCGGAAGATCGAGCCTGCTCGTAGCGCTGAATGTCCTTTGCCATTTGCAGCAGATGGTCTCTTTGTTGGTTATTACCATCTTTTAATGCGTATCCTGCCCCCGCAAAAGAAAGCGTAAGACAAAGCGTGAAGATAAGAGAAAAAATGATATGCCGTCTCATAACAAACTCCTTATTTATGCAAATGTGAAATGGCACTGGTTGGACTGTTAGCTTTTTAAGGATGACAAATTTAGTGCCAGAGCCATTTCACCCGGGAGAAAAAGTCAGGCACGATGGCAGCCACCTGTTCGTTTTTGACTGACTAATTCTATTGTTTTGTTGAAATTTTGATACTCGTCGATATTTTTATAACAGATTTTCGTTTATCCGGAAAGGCTTGCCGGAGTCGCTTGCATAGTACAAGTTCTTCGCCGTTTGCCCTGCAATTTTTTCGTATGTGTGAAAATATGTTTCAGTACGGATCATCATTTCGTGCACTTTCGCCTGTTCCGCGATCAATTACCGCAACACCTCGAAATAAACCGTATCCGCTATGGCCGAGCCAAACACGCCGATGCCATCACCCGTTATATTGAATCGCGGCTCATAGAGATTACCATCAATATCCTGGACGGCATCGTGAGTGGTGAAATAGTATTTGAAATTGACATCGCCGGCGTAAAGAATAGCCCGGTAGCGGCCGTAGAACCAGACGTCGAACCAGAGAATTTCAATTTCCGCCACATCATTCCTTTCCGGAGAGGTCTGCGCCCAGCTCGCTTCGTACTTTAATTGGTCCAGCAATTGGTCATCGATATCTTCTTTCTTCAGCCCAAAGGGATTTTCTTCGACAAAAGTGTTTTGCGAGGCATTCAGAGCGACGATGGATAGGGCGTAAAAATCCGTGCCCGGCGACGGCTTATAGGCAATGGTATATGTTTTCACCTCGCCATCCGCATCTTTCTCCCGGTATTTCATTGGCGCCAGTCGCGATTTATCCCGGTCGATAACAAATCCTTTTTCCGGTACGGAGGTTACGGCGCTGGCCGCCAGGTCTCTGCCGTCCAGTTTCGCCGCAACTTGTAAGCGATATTTTTTTCCGTTTTCGATGTGCAAGTCGTGGCCGTTGTACTCGTAAGAGATCAGCCCGGCATTGTATTCCAGCGGATAGACGCTGTCTTTTTCCAAATCCGTTAGAAAAACCTCTGCGTTTGCTACGGGAAATTCGAGGACGTTGATCTCCCTGTTTAGCGGAAAATTCCTTGAAATTCGGATGTTGTCCACCTTTGTGTTGGGAAAAAGATAACCCTCGATAACCAGCTTGGGCTCGTAAGTCGCATCTCCGTCAATATCGACAACACCCTTGCCGCAATGTGTGAGGAGCGTCGTCACGGCCATCAGAAAAATATACACGGTTTGCTTCATAGTCCCTGCCTGTTAGAAATTTATGTTAACGCCAATGGTCGGAAGAATAGGCAGCATAGTGATCGTATCGATCTCCTGTTTCAGCGTATTGCCTTCTATTTCACGCTCGTACTGGATGAACCATACGTTTTTTCGATTGCCCAGATTAAAAACCTGTAAATAGGGCGACAACGTCCAATGTTTGTACTTTTTCTCCATGGTCAATGACAGGTCAAAGCGCGCGTAAGCTGGCAGACGAAAGTTATTTCTTTGGGTCGGGTACAAATTCAGGCCGTCATCGTACAGTTGATCGGGCAGGGGCTGGGTGAAGTAGATGGAGCTTGTCGTGGTGATCGGCTGTCCGGAGGCGTAAACCAGTCCGAAACCGAGACCCCAGGTCGTTCTGTCGCTTTTCATCTGATGTCCGCGCAAGAGACGAAAAGCATTGCGAACGTCAAGCTTGCCGACGACGTTGATCGTAGAAGCCCGGTCATGGCGCGGCGGGAATTCCTGGTTATGATTGACGCCGTCGATGCGATACCTGGTTCTTCCGAGCGAGTATGATAGCCAGCCGGTCGCCAGGCCGGTATCTTTGCGGAAGAGAAGCTCGATGCCCATGGATGTGCCCGTCCCCCGGTCGAACAGGCCCCTGGAATCTCCGTAGACAGGCTCGCCCTTTTGGTTATAGCCCACAGGCTGGATGTCGACCCAAAAGAAATAGGAATAGGCGTAAATATTGGTGTAATCCTTATAATAGGTCTCTATCTCAAATTCATAGTTCCGGGCGATTTCCTTTTGAAATCCCAATATATAATGGACAGCCGTCGAGCCGGCGTAATATTCATCAGCGCTGGTCCATATATCCACAAAGAACGTCCGGGGGATGCGATAGAGATATTGGTGATAAATGCCCGCGGCGGCTTTTAGATTGGCTGTATCTGTCAAACGGTATTTTACCGAGGCGCGGGGCGCCAGGTTTTGATAGACCTTTGCGGCGCGGAAATTGTCGTAGCGCAGCCCGGCCTGGATTTCCACCAGGGGAGAGGGACGCCATTGGCCCTGGGCATAGCCGATAATATGCTGTGCCGTGTGCGATACATCGACGTGCCCGCCGGGGAAATCCTGCTTTAACAGGCCCTCCAGATTCTTCATCTCAAAGCCAAATTTGGCGCTCCATTGTTTCGAATAGAAATACTCGAGATCCCCCTTGAGCGTCAGATCGTTTATTTTATTCTGTTCGTTGATGATTTCAAAGCTGAAATCCGAGCGAAAGGTGCTTCCGGTGAGCCAAAAATTACCGAACAGGACCGGCGAAAAGATATGCGTCCATTGCAGGCTCGCCGTATTGTTGCCCCAGTCGTAATCGATTTCCATGACGTCATCGGAATTGGTGTCAAAGGTATAATCCAGGTCGTCCCTGCCGGAATAGCTGCTGACGGTCAATTTATTACGATCATCCAGGTCGAAAAACGCCTTGAGATGCCCGTCCCAAAAATAATAGTCGGGGATGTCATCCACCGCTTTTGCCAGGGTCTTATCGAAATAGGTTCTGCGAATCGAGCCGGACAGCGACCCCTTTTTGCCAAGAGGCATTTGCAGCGTGGTTTTTGCCGAAAGCAGGCTGATGGAGGCTTTGCCCTCGAACCCATTGCGGTTGCCATCGAGATTGGTGACATTCAGGATCGATGACAGCCGGCCGCCGTATTCGGCGCCGAATCCTCCTTTGGACATTTCGACATTTTTGATGGCATCGGTATTGAACGTCGAAAACAGGCCGAAAAAATGCTCGGGGTTGTAGACGTCGGCGCCGTCGATAAGGTAGAGGTTTTGATCCGGCGTGCCGCCGCGGACGTACAGCTCTGAGGAAAAATCGGAGATGGGCAAAATTCCCGGCAGAGTTTGCAGCGAGCGCAACAAGTCCGTTTCCACAAATTGCGGCACCTGGTTGATTTGCCGCGGATCGAGCAGGATATCGGAAATGGGCTTGTTGTAAAGCCGCTGGGCCGTTCGCACGGAATCCGCCGAGATGACGATTTCCCGCGTCTCAATCGTCTCCTGTTCCAGCATAATTTTGAGCTCGATGTGGGAGTTTATGCCGATGGTTATTTGACGGGTGAAAGGCCGATAGCCAATGTAACGGCAG
>METF01000023.1:11211-11328 GCA_001771235.1 Candidatus Zhuqueibacterota bacterium RBG_16_48_16 | reverse complement strand
GCCGGAGCAAAAAATCAGAACACAAACGACTAGCAGACCGCCCTTGCAACTCGGCATATTTCTTCCTTTTCGAATTTGAAGGGGAAAAGATAATTTTGCATTTTGCTCTGTCATTTT
>METF01000023.1:11012-11100 GCA_001771235.1 Candidatus Zhuqueibacterota bacterium RBG_16_48_16 | reverse complement strand
TTTCAGGAGATTGCTTCGGCAAAACTTGTCCTGAGCTTGTCGAAGGAAACGCCTCGCAATGACAACAAATTTTCGAATCGAAAAGTTA
>METF01000023.1:10825-10976 GCA_001771235.1 Candidatus Zhuqueibacterota bacterium RBG_16_48_16 | reverse complement strand
TGAGATCGGTTACATAAATTGCCACATAAACCTCTGAACATTCTTTATCGTGACGATCATCTCTTTGTGGTGAACAAGCCTGCCGGCGTACCCGTTCAAGGGGACAGGTCGGGCAGCGAATCGATGCTGGATCTGGTGCGCGAACACCTCA
>METF01000023.1:4864-10810 GCA_001771235.1 Candidatus Zhuqueibacterota bacterium RBG_16_48_16 | reverse complement strand
AACCGGGCGACGTTTTTTTGGGGCTGGTGCACCGGTTGGACAGGCCGGTTTCCGGGGTTGTGGTTTTTGCCAGAACGCCCAAGGCCGCCGCACGACTGTCCGATCAGTTTCGCCAAAGAAGCGTTGAAAAAAAATACTGGGCTATCGTGGAAGGGCAGGTTCCGGCAAACGGAACGCTGGAGGACTATATCGTGCGCAGCGGAACGTCAAGTCTTATCAATACCAGCGGCGCCGGCAAGAACGCCCTGTTGCGCTATCGGACGCTGCACGTTACGGAAAAGCTGTCATTCGTCGAAATAGAATTACAGACCGGTCGCCATCACCAGATTCGCGTTCAATTCGCCAGCCGGGGCCACCCGGTTTTGGGCGACGTTCGCTATGGCGCTAAAATCGAATTCGAAGGAAAGGCGTTGGCTCTTCATGCGCGTTCGATTGTCCTCCGGCATCCCAGCCATGACGAGGAGCTGAGCTTTACGGCCGATCCCGCGGAGGCCTGGCAAAGGTTTATTCGAATGTGATCTTTTTTGTAGAAAACAGGCCTCTTAGCCAGTTCCACAGTTTTGTCAGCCAATGCCAAAATCCAGTCTGTTTTTTTGCCCGCAGTAATTCCTCCTTCTTCTTTTTAAATTGTTCAAGCTCATGGCTTGACAGATTTTGGCGCGCGATGTTTTCATGATATTCCAACTCGAGTTGTTTGACCCGATCTTCGTTGACCTCCAGCACCACAGCTTCGACTTCATCCCAATTCAGTTCTTTGCACGCTAAAAGACGGCGGTGGCCGCATAATAATTCGTTTTTTTCGTTGATGATTAGCGGTTGAATGAGACCGACTTGTTTAATGGATTCTTTGAGCACCGAGAGATCACCCGGTTGTGCCCGAAGCCTTTCCTTTACGTGGATGTCATCGATTTTGACCTTCATCATTTAGTCCTTTCACTTTTTTATATAACGCATTTACCGTCACCCTTTTCCCTTCTTCGCTTTCTTTTTTGACCCTATAGGTCTTCTCAGCAGGCTCCAATCCCTTTTTGTAAAATTCTTTGTCCAGTTGTTTTTCGGTGAGCAGGCAGAGATTTCCGCCGTCAAAACCGGAAAAGACGTATTTCGAATTCCTGACCTTGATCGGAGTCACGCCCTTTGGAGCATGTCCACGGCTGAAATTGGAAACCAGCAACAACCCCTTCACTTTCAGGATACGCTCCAGCTCAGCCAGAACAGTCACGAATTCATTTTCATTTTTTGCCAGATGAAGAATGCCCAGTGCGACGATCAGGTCAAAAAAGCCATTTTTGAAAAAAGACAAGTCCTGCATTTGCCCGACACGAATGTGCTCTGCCGTTTTATCTGCCAAATACGGTCTTGCCCGGCGTCTTGTTTCCCGAATCATGGCTCCGGAATTATCAACCGCCCAAACGTCGAAAGAGCGCTCGAGCAAAAAAATGGTATTCCTGCCGCCCGCGCACCCTACATCGAGTATTTTTTTTCGCTCGGGAGAATGGAATTTTTTAATGAGTTCAGCCAATCGGTGATCGGGTGTTCTTTCCGAAAATCTTTTGACCTGCTCCGGCTGTTCCCAGAATTCGGCGCTCTTTTGTGTGTCGGATTTCATAACCAATGAAACAAAAAAGTAAGCGACTTTAATTACAATTTAATGGACTTTTTTAGTTTAACAAGATGTTAATCTCTGAGGTGATACGAACGAAAGGTTCGTCAAAAAAAGAGCGGTAAAAATGTCGGGCGGAGAGCATGGTTAAGTTACGGACGAACGTCCTGATTGCATACAGTAGCGGCTACGGGGTCACAAAGGAGATCTCTGAAGAAATCGCTCACATCCTGTCACAAGACCCTCACATAAACATCGAGCTTAAACCGATAGACAATATCGATCATATCAACGGCTATAGCTCCGTGATCGTCGGAACATCCGTCAGAGCGGATAAGCTATTGGCCAATACGCGGGATTTTTTTGCGACGTTTCGCAAGGAGCTGCCCAATAAGAAAGTGGCCGTTTTTGTCGTTTGCCTGACAGCCAGCACCCCTGAAGGCCGCAAAAAAGTGCTGCAGGATTACGTTCCGCAAATTTTCGAAAGATACAACAATCTCAAGCCCGTCAGCGTTGCGGCGTTCGGCGGTAAAATTGATTTTGACAGACTCAATCCCGTCATGCAAAAACTGGTGAAACACGTTTACGAAAAAACCGGCGTGAATGGTGATGGGAGTGTGGACAACAGGGATTGGGATCAGATCAGGGCATGGGTGAAGGAAGTGAAGAGTAAGATTTTATAATTCAGGATCGCATTTTCTGCTGGACTTTAATTCATAAAATGTTAACTTTTTGCTGTTTTAAAAATCATGACAATTGGCCGGCGTATTTATTGATCGGTGTGGTTGCTCATGAATGTTACATAGCCAGGTAGGAATATGAAGGCATTGATCGCTTACAGCAGTGGTTATGGGGCAACCAAAGAGGTCTCACAAAAAATCGGCCAGGTACTGCAACAGGAAAATAGTCTGCAGGTTGATATCATCTCAATCGATGAGGTGGATGGAATCAAGGACTATGATGTCGTCATCGTGGGCTCGTCAGTCCGTGCCGATAGACCGTTAGCCAATGTGAGGGATTTTTTCCGCAGGTACAGGTTCGTATTACCCACAAAGTACGTTGCCCTGTTTGCTGTTTGTCTCGCCGCCAAGGATGAAGAAGGCAGGGAGAAAGTGAAGAGAGAATATTTGTCTCAAATTACTGACAAATACCCACAACTCAAGGTGGTTGCCTCCGAAGCTTTTGGCGGTAAAATCGATTTCGATAGATTAAATCCTGTTATGCAAAATTTGATGCATCGCGTTTTGGACAAAACCGGCATACCGACTTTTGGCAGCGTCGATACAAGGGATTGGAATTTTATCCGTAGCTGGGCCGAAAACCTGGGACAAATTATTGCTTCTGCAAAATCGGGTTGAGAATTATGAGTAAAAAGATTCTGGTCGAAAGGCCGACGGAAGAAAAATTAAAAAGTCTGGGTGTCCGCGATTGGCCGACCTGGCAAGCGCAGCCCTCTACATTTCCCTGGCACTATGACGCTACGGAAATGTGTTACATCCTGGAAGGAAAAGTGGTCGTAAAAACCGATGAGGAGGAAGTACGGATCGGCAAAGGCGATTTTGTCACCTTCCCGGAGGGGCTGGATTGCGAATGGACGGTGCTGGAAAAAATCAACAAGCATTACAAATTTGAATCATAATTTGCGTTATTCTTTTTTCCTTTTCCTGCGGGACTTTGCTTTCGGGTTGTAGTCCAGGTAAAGCTGTAGCCAGTATTCCAGCTCTGCATCCGCATCAATCCCTTCAGGCTCAACAAAGACAAATCCTTTCGTTTATTTTTGTATGTTTCGTGGGCCATACATCCCAATCACCTGATCAAGACCATTTTCCTCATTTTTTTAAAAGACCCTGCCTTTATCCTGTAAAGATAACTTCCGCTCGGCACGGGAAATCCCCTATCATCCAGTCCGTCCCAGCTTATAGCATAATTGCCGGCTGGCTGTTTATCATCGACCAGCATTCTTAGCCGTTCCCCGAGGATGTTATAGATGGTGATTTTGACATCGCTGTCTGCCGCTAGTCCATAAGTCAATGTGGTTGCCGGGTTGAATGGATTGGGGTAATTCTGATCGAGATAATATTTTTCCGGAACGGGTGGAGTGGGCGATGCATCTCCGAAAAGATCATCCCAAAGCTCCTGCGCCGAGTCAGCATGCTCTTGCAGGGCGTCCAATGAATTGCCGGCGAGCAACGAAAATCCCAGTGTCAGCGTGTCCAGTGGCTCGATTGAATAGGGGCCGAGTCCGATGACGTAAGAGACATCGGCCGCCCCGGCTTCGGTGAGACTGACGCCGCCGCTGATGGCTTGCCACTTTTCGTCGTCGGTAAATCCATCGTAAAGCCCCCAGGACGGGTTGTCAGAATCGTTTTGGTCGTTGTAAATGGCGCGAAAATGAACCTGCCCCGAAGTCACTATCCTGGTCCCGGCAAAGATAACAGGGCCAAAGCCGTTATCGGTGATGTAGCCTAAATTTCTCTCGGGATCAAATCCGGCATAGTTGTTTTGCGCGGTGCTTTCATCGACATCCCAATCGAAGAACAAACCGAAATAAAACGGTTCCAGTTTTCCGCCGTTGAGGTTCTCGACAAGATAACGCAGCAAAAACAGATCGCTGTACGGCTCTATTTTACTGGCATAGGTTTGCTGGGTGATGCGAATGTTCAATGGCGAGGCAGCATCCGTATCCTGGAAAATTCCGATAGTCTCCTGATCGGTGAATAGGCCGGGAGCAAAGATGCGTAGATGTCCATCCGGGGTAACTGTAAAATCGTTTTCCCAGGCCAAATTGCCGTCGCTTATCGCAGCCCTCGCGGCATCGGAGATGTGAGCGGCATCTGTGCCGACGATCAGCGCGCCTTCAAACAGCACGTTCGGGCTGCCTTTATAGGAAAAGCCGATACCATCCATGCCTGTTTCGCTGCCATTGTTGGCCCGTCCTATTCTGCCAACATTGGTCACCGAGGCGGCGATGTTGTTCACAGTAATTTCCGTATGAAGCGGCAGCACGGTAAGGGTAAACTGATCCCGGTCTTTATAGCCTGTTGAGGTGATCTCTACATTCATGGTCAGCTTGTGGCCGGTCGGGGCAGTATCGGTAATTCGAATCGTCAGCGGCACATCCGGCGTGAGGGTCTCAAGCGTCCCTATTGAGGGCAGCGTGATGGTTCCATTGATTATTTGTACATAAGGATCGTCCGTGAACAGGTTTATTTCAGCGCCAGTGGCTCGAGCAAGATAATTGATCACCTGCAATTCTATGTCAAGCCTTTCGCCGGGCTCGATGATCCCCGATTCGTTTTCGTCATGGAATGTTGCCGACAAGAGTCGAATGGAGGGTGTTTCCGTCGTCAGGGCCTGGTGGGCATTGATGAGGCCGCGTCCGAATTGCCCCTCAAAACCGGGATTCTTTGCGTCGATGTTGTCCGCCGTGATCCTGACCTGCTCGGCTGCCTGAACGCCGTTGTATGCAGGGAATAGGGCTTTGACCAGGGCGACCACTCCTGCGGCTGCCGGACCGGAAAAAGAGGTGCCGCGAGCGCTAAAATAATAGCTGTCGTCGGTGGATGTGGTCACCATGTCCACCCCGGGCGCAGCCATGTCAACATTCCTTCCGTAATTGCTAAAGTCGGCCCGGCGGTCATTTTGATCGGTAGCGGCCACGGAATAAACATGGTTGTACGATGCCGGATAAAAGGGGTCGGCGGAGCTGTTATTTCCCGCAGCAGCGATGACCACGGCGCCATGCTCGGTTACATAGTCGATCACCAGTTGCTCGGTGATGGATGATCCTTCGCTGCCCCAACTGCAATTGATGATATGGGCGCCGTTCTCGGCTGCATACAGGATGCCCTGGAAGCCGTAAGTGATTTCCTGCGCATTGTTTTGCATGGCCGCATTGACGGGTAAAAGTTTCGCATTCCAACTGGTGCCCGCTATCCCCCGGCCGTTGTCGGTCACGGCGCAGGCGATGCCCGCCGTCATGGTGCCATGAGCGGCGCCGAGTGCGCTTCGGGGATCAGGCGTATCATCGCTGAAATTCCAGCCATGAACATCATCGATGTAGCCGTTGCCGTCATCGTCCAGGCCATTTCCGCGAATTTCGTCCTCATTCACCCACACGTTAGCGGCAAGGTCCGGATGATCGATATCGGTGCCTATATCGACAATGGCAATGATGACATCATGCGCTTCTGCTTTTGCCACATCCCAGGCGGCTGGCGCTTTGATGTTCTGCAGATAGTATTGTTGGCTGTAAAGCGAATCGTCTGGCTCCTCGCAAGGATAGCGCACGGGACACGGCTCGGCGTACTCGACCCACTGTTGCGCTGCCAGTTTTCCGGCCA
>METF01000023.1:2193-4826 GCA_001771235.1 Candidatus Zhuqueibacterota bacterium RBG_16_48_16 | reverse complement strand
TAAACGTTTTTCAGCTTGCTCGCTGCGGCGGTTTTGCGTAGCGAATGTGCCGGCCGGAGGAGCGGAGTCAGTTGGGTGACACCCAAATCGCTAAATAATTCCGAAAACTGCGGAGCCGATAATGGCGATGTCCTGGCGAGGCCGGCTAAAGAGTCCTGGAATTTCATATAAACCATATTGGCAGCATAAGCTGTTTCAGTCTGGCCGGCTTGATGTATTTGACGGGATGCTGGCGAATCCAAAGCATGAGAGGGTAGATTGAAAGACAAATAAATAAGGATGAAAAACTTTTCTTGAAGAGACATGATTTGTCCTAAAAGAAAAAAATATTTGTGCTGCACTCTACATTAATTTTGGTGAAACTTGAAAAGTCAAACGTGAAACGAAAAGCATTGAAAAGAATTTCCCCCGTTTCACTTTTCACCATTGACATTTCACTTGCGATTCATGAGCTTATACGCGATAACGTGCGCCGGAGGTCAGGCAAAATAATTTTAGCATAGCCTGTTAGAGGTCGTAACAAAAAAGGACGAATCCGGGAATTCGTCCTTTTTTGGTTGACGAAAAGTTTGTCGACCGCACGACTATTAAACGGGCAGCGGATTGCAATTATTCCTGATTAAAAGGAAAGCTCCAATCGACTTAAAATTGAATTAATTCGCTCAATAAAAGGGTTTTAGTGTTGGCAAATATCACCAGCGAGCATTTCGGAGACAACACATGGCCGCTCATCATTTTTCTCAATATCTCTTTACCTCGTTGCGGGACCACGGAGTTCGTTACTGTTTTGGCATTCCGGGGGATTATGTCCTGCCCCTTTTCGATGCCATCGAAAAAATCGACGGTATCGACTCGATTGTCGCTACGCACGAGCCTGCGGCCGCTTTTAGTGCGGATGCTTATGCCCGACTGAACGGCTTGGGCGTGCTCCTGGTTACCTATGGAGTTGGTGCGCTCAACGTGATGAACGGCGTTGCCTGTGCCTATGCCGAGTCCTCTCCGGTTCTGGTGATCAGCGGGGCGCCGTCGTCGCGCTATAGCTATCACGAGGAAAATCCATTTTCGCCAATGGTGCACCATACGGTCAAAAACCCCCACAGCCAGATCGAGGCATTTGGCCGGCTGGTGGAAAAGTGTTTTCGCATCAAAGACAAAGAGTCAGCGGCAAACACAATACAGGAAGCCATACGCTGTGCTAAAAACAATAAGAGGCCGGTTTACCTGGAGGTGTCGTCCGACCTGATGCTGCAGGAGATTCCTGTTTCCGCGAAAAAGAAAAGGGCTGTTCCCTCGCAAGGACACGAGATAAACAACGCCCTGGACTATTTTAGGCAAAGGATTCAGGCGGCCGAGAATCCGGTGTTACATTTAGGCGTGGAAATAAGCCGTTACAATTTGCAGGGAGCGGTCAAAAAGATGATGGCATCGCTGAATATCCCCGCCGTATTGACGCCCATGGGCAAAGGTGTCATTGCCGAAGATTTCCCGGGTTGTTATGGCGTGTATGCTGGTGTATTGAGTCACAGCCCGGAAATGAGAGAGTTCGTTGAACGTTCCGACCTGGTGATCAGCCTGGGTGCCCTGGTGACCGACGTGAACTGCGGTGTGTTCACTGCGGACCTGAAACAGGACAAAATGCTCATCGCCCGAACCGGCTGGATAGGCGACGGCTATGCGAATCTTTTGCCCGCTGCGCCTCTGGCCGTTTTTATAGAGAAACTGGCCGATCATCTTGCCGGTGTGAAGAAACTTCCGTCGGTCGCGCCCCGCAATAAGGGATTCGACTATGCCTCAAGCGATTCGATCATGGACAGATTTCTGCATGTTATCAACAGCCATTTAAACGAGCATACACTCATCATTGCCGATACCGGCGATTCCTGCTACGGATCCTTGTTTTTGCAGACACGGCGCGATAACGGTTTCATGGCTCCGTTGTTTTATAATTCCATGGGCTTTGCCGTCCCCGCCGCGGTCGGCGCACAACTGGCCGAACCGGGTGTCCGCCCGCTCGTCCTCGTCGGCGATGGGGCGTTTCAGATGACCGGCCTGGAAATTTCCACCATGCTCCGCTATCAACTGGATCCCATCATACTCATTTTCAACAATAACGGCTACGGCATGCAACGCCTTTTCCAGGACGGGCCGTTCAATACGCTGGGCAGGTGGAATTATAGCAAAGTCACATCCCTGGTCAACGGCGGCAAATCGTGGAAGGTCTCGTCTCCCGACGAATTGGCTGCCGCCCTGGCCCAGGCCGGAACAATCAGGAATTGCCCTTGCATCATCGAGGTCATCGTTCCGCAAGGGCAGGTGTCCACACCGCTGCGAATTTTTTCTGATGCCGTGAAACGAGAGAAAACCGGGCTATGTCCATTACAGATCACAAAGAACGAGCCGTGTTCTCATTTTGCCCGATGCGCATATTGCCGGGCCGCCATTTGGGGCTAAGTAGTCCATTTCAGAATTATTTGTCGGGTCGGGGGCAAAAGCTCATAGTCCAGCCTTTAGGCTGAAATTATCAAGCTAAAGCTTGAACTACAAACAAAAAATCCAACATGTCAAGAATTCATTTGCAAATAAATTTTTAAATAATATATTCCGCTTCGAATGTTACAAAACGCACACGTACG
>METF01000023.1:0-2153 GCA_001771235.1 Candidatus Zhuqueibacterota bacterium RBG_16_48_16 | reverse complement strand
AGGAGAGCGTTTGTGCTAAAATATTCATCCTCACTTTAACTCCACAAAGCCAGCCTTGAATGTGTGGTTCAAATCAATCCCAAATCTAAAAACATTCATTCAACAAACATCATTCACCGGAACGGAGGTTATGCCTATGAAGACCAAAATGTCTTTTTTCGTGGTTTTGCTTCTCTTTACTGTTGTGCCATTGGCGCAAGCCGAAACTTTTACCTATCCCGCAGACGATCCTCAATTTTCGATCACCTTCCCTGATGACTGGACGGTGGAGCCGGATGAGCAATTGCTGCACGCCGGGCCGGAAGACGGGACGATATACCTGGGTGTGTGGGCGCTGGCGGGCGCCGAAAACCTGGACGCCGCCCTGGAGGCTTTGGATGAAGCTCTTGGGAACTTTTTCACCGAGATGGAATTAGGTGAAGCCGAGGCAATGGAAATCAATGACATTCCATTCGTGGCCGTCGATGGGACAGGAGCCGATAAGGATGGCAACGAGCTTGATCTCTCCGTGGCGTTGTTCTTGCCGGATGAGGATGCTGTTTATATTCTGCTCTACTTTGGCACGGCAGACGCTGAAGAAGCACATGAAGATGAGCTTATGTCAATCGTCCAGTCTATTGTGGCGGAATAGCTCTGCAGTCAGCGTGTTCCTGCCCACAACTCCTCCGCAAACATTTTTGTATTAGGATACAACAGAGGGCTTTACTTTTTAGTAAAGCCCTTCTGTTTGTGTTGACAAAAGGCGCGGCAATATTTTTATGTGAAGTAAATAAAATCATCTTTTGCTGTGTTAACTGCAAAGGAGATTTTTGCCTTTCGTCAGGCAAGAGCAATGCGATCCATTCTTTCATTGCTCCATCTCTACTGGCCCCAGACTAAACAATTAAAAACCGGAGTGAAAAATGAATATCATTCTATTTCTTCTCATTGGCATTGCTGCCGGCTGGCTTGCCGGGCAAATCATGAAGGGTAAGGGATTCGGTCTGGTGGGTAATCTTATTGTCGGTGTCATCGGGGCGTTGCTGGGTGGTTACATTTTTGGCGCTTTAGGTGTTTCCGCTTATGGTCTCATCGGTTCTCTTATCTCAGCTTTGGTCGGGGCCATAATCCTCCTGTGGATTATTGGCATGGTGAAGAAGAAATAAAACAACCCAATGGTCAATATGATCTGATATCTGGTTTGGGGCCTTTAGACTATTCACCTTTTTTTAAGAGAATGAACAGGATAAGAAAATATCCTGTTCATTTTGTTTTATCTGCAAAAATCCCGGCTCGAATCGATTTTTGGGGACCATACTCAAGAATTGGCATCTCATTTTAGAATCCAATTTCGCCGTCCTCCAAGCACCATTTCTCATTTCCCCTTTTTCCTTTACACACTCGTTTTTTCAACCCTTAACATGACCAGGACGTATTCGTCAGCCTGCCGGATTATAAAAAATCTTCGACGAGAATAAACTTTTGTCAACCCTCACACGTCTATGTCAGTAACATGGCAAAACCGGGAGACAAGAATGCCGCAAGGCGATAACCAAGCCGTTCCATCGCATTGTGCACAAGAGCTAGAGGATTTTGAACAATTATTCGGCGAATACGAAAACTCGCTTTACCATTTTGTTTGTTACCTTTGTGGCGAGAAAGATTTCGCGGACGAAATATATCAGGAAACCTGGCTGCGAGCTGCGCGATTTTTTTCGAAAAAGAAGGCTGTCAGGAACTTTAAGAGCTGGATTAACACCATAGCAAAAAATGTGTACCGAGATGAATTGCGGAAAAGAAAAGTAAGAAGACTGGTGCTTGGCGATTCGGCTCTCCCGCCTGACCCTGACAACGACAGTCTTGTGCAATTCGAATATTCTATTCCTCAAACGGATGAAGCAAGGCAATACGAAATTCGGGAATCCATCGAAAAGGCAATAACGACATTATCGGCCAGGCAGAAAACGATCTTTATGCTGTTTTATGTTAGTGGCTTCAGGATTACAGAAATTTGCGAAATAATGGGCGCGGCAGAAGGGACTATCAAATCGACGCTGCACAAGACGGTGCTGAAACTCCGTAAAGAGATCGGCGAGATGACCTAACCGAAAAGGTGAGTTTAATTATTTCGAGGTAACCTATGGACTGCAAAAAAGTCAGGGGAATGATCGATA
>METF01000022.1:4150-8098 GCA_001771235.1 Candidatus Zhuqueibacterota bacterium RBG_16_48_16 | reverse complement strand
CTTTGAGCTTGATAAAAATCTCGATCTCATCCCCGCAAAGCGGATTTCTGCCTTGCAGCTTGACGTCCGCATCGCTCATGGTGCCCTGGTTGCGGGGCTGCTTATAGTGATCGAGGATGATCTCTTGATATAGCTCGTCTAACGCCATTTGGAAAAAAATCCTTTTGCTTCGCGCAGTGCGGCGATGAAAAAATCGATGTCGTGCAATGAATTGTAAATGTAAAAACTGATGCGGGCCGTCGAAGAAACGCCCAATGATTTCATCACCAGCTTGGCGCAATGGTGGCCGGCCCGGATGGCGATATTCCTTTGATCCAAAAACGTCGCCAAGTCGTGCGGGTGAATGCCCGCAAGCTCGAAGGAAATAACCGGTCCGCGAGCATCGCCTGAACCATAGACTTTTATTTGATCCATTTTAGCAAGTTCTTCGAGAGCATAGACCGTAAGGCTCCGGTTGTGGGCCTCTATTCGTTTCAAACCGATTGTTTTGATAAAATCGATAGCCGCGGCCAGCCCGACGGCTCCGGCGACATTTTGCGTTCCCGCCTCGAATTTCCACGGCAGCTCGTTCCAGGTGGAATCGAGCTCTCTTACGTCGCTGATCATGTCGCCGCCAAAATGAACCGGATCCATCTCTTCGAGCCACTGGCGCTTGCCGTAAAGAACGCCGATGCCCAGCGGACCCATCATTTTATGTCCGGAAAAAGCATAGAAATCCGCATTCAACCGAGTCACATTCACCGGAATATGCGCCACCGCCTGGGCGCCATCGACAAGGACTTTTGCGCCGACGGCATGCGCTGCGGCGATGATCCTGTCAAGCGGCGGCATGGTTCCCAGGGCATTGGATGCCTGGGTAATGGCGACCAGCTTTGTCTTCCTGTTAATTATTTTATCCAGATCATCGAGAATGAGATTACCGTGCGCATCGAAGGGAATGAAACGCAGCGTCGCCCCGGTGCGTTTGGCGGCCATTTGCCAGGGAACGAGGTTGCTGTGATGTTCAAGTTTTGATACCAGGATCTCATCACCCGCCTTGATGAATTTGTCGCCCCAGCCTCTGGCGACAAAATTGATCGCTTCGGTGGCGTTGCGGGTAAAAATGATCTGTTCGCTGCTTCCGGCGCCGATGAATCGCGCCACTTTGCTTCGCGCTCTTTCCTGCTGCTGGGTGGCCTGTTCGGACAAGCGATAAGCGCCGCGGTGGGGATTGGCATTATGTTTTATATAAAATTCAACGATGGCATCCAGCACTTGACGGGGACGCTGCACCGTGGCGGCGTTGTCGAGGTAGACCAATCCTTCATTCTCGGGGCGAGAAAAGATCGGGAAACTCCTGCGAATTTCTTCGACATCCAGCGTATCCGCCGTCACTATGTGAGACTCAGCAAGGCTCATAAGCTCGTCCATCATCAATCGACCTGAACTTCAACCATCCCGTCATTCATACGAACAATGTATGTTTTGACGTTTTCATAAGCCGGCAATGCCAATGCCTCGCCGGTTTTTAAATCGAATTCGGCTCCGTGCATGGCGCAGGCGATCTTGCCATCCTCCAAAAATCCATCGGAAAGAGGATAGTTTTCATGCGAACAGCGATCCTCCAAAGCATACAGCTCATCGCCCTGGCGGATCACCACAATCTTTTTCTTGCCAATCTGTATATTTCTCATGGTTCCGGATGCAAACGTATCCAATTGACATACCGCTAAGAATTTCGCCATTACGGTACCTGTGTCATTATTGGGAGTCCGACTCCACAAATTTAAAAAGGAACTCTGTCAGGTTTTTGCCCAAACAGCATCTATAACTTGACTTACTTCGAGATTTTCCCAATATATTGATCTCTTTCAACCCTGACAGAGTTTTTCGACCGCCTCCCAATTCGGGCTCCCAATATTCGTTCAATAGGAATCGATACATCGATGTACTCCAAAATTTGAAAGAGCCATTATATAAAAACTTTTAATGAAAATCCACCCTTTTATAAATTACATAATACCCAACTCCAGCTTTGCCTCCTCCGACATAAGCGAGGGGTCCCAGGGCGGATCCCATACCACCTCCACTTTGGCTTTGGTAATACCGTCAACAGTCTCCACTTTTTCTTCCACCTCGCCCGGCAGGCTGCCGGCAACCGGGCAAGCCGGCGAGGTTAGCGTCATCTGTATATCGGCTTCTCCCAATTCATTGATATTGATTTCGTAAACGAGACCCAGATCGTAAATGTTCACCGGGATCTCCGGGTCGTAGCACAGCCGGATGGCGTTTATCACTTTTTCCATCAGCGCATTCAAATCGGGCTGTTGGCTCATTGGCAACTCCTGGTAAAAGGAAAAATCACGTCACTCGCTTCAGCCGTTTTTCGCCAGTCTTTGCAGGACGAGCTGTTCTATCTGCTCTTTCACCGGCTGGATTCGAATATGTCCGGTCACTTCGCCGGCAAATGCGTGAATCATGATGTTCTCCGCTTCGGATTTGCTGATGCCGCGCGAGCGGAGATAAAAAAGTCCGTCTTCATCGAGCTGGCCTACCGTGCCGCCGTGGGTACAGCGGACGTCATCGGCGAAAATTTCCAGTTGCGGTTGAGTGTCCACGCCTGCCGATTCCGATAAAACCAGGTTCTTATTTTTTTGAATGGCATCCGTTTTTTGCGCCTCCCGGTGGACGAATATTTTGCCGTTAAATACAGCATGCGATTCGTCGTAGAGAATGCCTTTATACAGCTCGCGGCTCATCCCATGCGGCTTGACATGTTCGATCAAGGTGTGGTTGTCCACATGTTGATCCTTCCACAGCAAATAGAGGCCGTTCAGCGTCGAGGTGATCCCTTCTCCATTCAAAACGGAAACGGCGTCGTTGCGCACCAGCGAGCCGCCAAAGTCGTAATTGTGCGTGGTAAACTGGCTGTCTCTGCCGACGGTGCTGTGCTGCGAGGCGACATGAAAGGCGCTTTCGCTTTCTCTTTGGATTTTGTAATGCTCCACAATCGAATTGGCGCCGACCACGACATCCGTGACCGGATTGGTAAAATAAAAATCTTCGCTTCCGCCATAGCTTTCGATAACGGCTCCCTGAACGTTGTCACCAAAAATTAAAAGATTGCGGGGATAGGTGACAAGAGTACGATTCCCGGAGGAGGTGAAATAGACGATGTGAATCGGCGTCTCCAGCACCGTATTATCCGGGACATGAACATAGGCGCCATTTTGCATAAAAGCGGAATTCAGCAGCGCAAAAACGTTCCTGTCGGTTTGAACGCGCGGCGTGAGGTACTTTTCAACCAGGTAACGATCCCGGGCAAGGGCATCAGCCAAATTGCTGACCACGACACCTGGAGGCAGATCGCTCACCGGTGAAAGCTCTTTGACAAACCGGCCGTTGACAAACACAAGTCGTGAACGGTCGAGGTCTTTTAAGAAAAATCTGGATAATGTATCATGAGGAATTTGGTCGAGCGGATTTTCTCTTTGTTGTGGCAGATCAAACCGTCCGTTTTTAATCGGACTGATATCCGTAAAACGCCACAGCTCATCGCGCAACGAAGGAAAGCCGATTTCCGAAAAGCGTTGAAAAGCCTTTTTCCTCAACGCATGAACCGGCTGCCGCGTCTGGCCATCCAGTTCCTTTTCAAAAAGCAGAAAATTCTCCGCGCACCAGTTTTTTTCAGCAACGGATTTATTCATAAAAAAAATATATCTCCTATACGGTTACCGCTTGTTTTTCTTCTTTAAGCCAATCGTAACCCTGCTCCTCAAGATCGAGAGCCAGCTCTTTGCCTCCCGATTTGACGATTTTACCTTTGTACAGCACGTGGACAAAATCGGGGACGATATAGTTCAACAATCTCTGGTAGTGAGTCACCACGACGATGGCATTGTCTTTCGATCTCAGCTTGTTGACGCCGTTGGCGACGATCTTGAGGGCATCGATATCCAGGCCAGAATC
>METF01000022.1:0-4055 GCA_001771235.1 Candidatus Zhuqueibacterota bacterium RBG_16_48_16 | reverse complement strand
ATCTTTTGAGAAAATTTTCATCCATGTGCACCAGCGACAGCTTTTCCCGGATCAGCTTTAAGAATTCGCCGGCACTGAGCTTTTCCTCTTCGCGGTGTGCCCGAATTTCATTCAAAGCCGTGCGCAAAAAGTAAGAGGAATTCACTCCCGGAATTTCGACGGGGTATTGAAAGGCAAGGAAAAATCCCTCGCGGGCGCGCTCTTCCGGCGCCAGCTCCAGCAAATCCATGCCGTTATAAATCACGCTGCCTTGCGTCACTTCATATTCTTCCTTGCCGGCAAGGACCTGCGCCAAAGTGCTTTTACCCGATCCGTTGGGTCCCATGATCGCATGTACTTCGCCAGCATTGACAGTGAGATCAATGCCTTTCAGAATTTCGACACCTTCAACCGAGGCGTGCAAATTACGAATCTCTAACATTTGTTATAACTCCGTTTCATTACAGGTTCATCTTAAAGAAGCGTTCAGCGGTCAGCTAAAAACACTAATATTACGCTTTGAGGACAACTTAAATTTTACCACTGGATGACTATGAAGCATGACTGCTGGCCTTTATGTTTAAAAGCTGAAAGCTGATTGCTCAATTTTAGAGTACTATCAACTATTGGGCTGTTACACTTATGCGCCATTACACTCTTGACCAGCACACTCCTAGCCAACACTTCCTTCCAAGCTCACGCTTAGTAATTTCTGCGCCTCAACGGCGAACTCCATGGGCAATTCGGCCAGGACTTGCTTACAAAATCCGTTCACGATCATCGACACCGCATCCTCGGTGGCAATGCCGCGCTGGTTCAGGTAAAAAATCTGGTCCTCACCGATTTTGGAAGTCGTCGCTTCGTGCTCCAGCCTGGCGGTGCTGTTTTTGACTTCAATGTAGGGAAAAGTATGAGCGCCGCATTTGTCGCCGATGAGCATGGAATCGCACTGGGAGAAATTACGGGCCCGTGTGGCGCTTTTCAGGATTTTGACCTGGCCGCGATAGCTGTTCTGGCTCTGTCCTGCGGAAATTCCCTTAGAGACGATGGTGCTGGTGGTGTTCTTGCCGATATGAATCATCTTCGTGCCGGTGTCGGCCTGCTGATGATTGTTGGTGAGCGCCACGGAGTAAAACTCACCGACGGAATTGTCGCCCTTCAAAATGCAGCTCGGGTATTTCCAGGTGATGGCCGAGCCGGTTTCCACCTGGGTCCAGGAAATCCTGGAATTTCGCCCGGCACACAAGCCTCTCTTGGTGACGAAATTATAGATGCCGCCGCGCCCTTCCTTATCTCCTGGGTACCAGTTTTGCACGGTCGAATATTTGATCCGCGCGTTTTCCAGGGCGATCAGCTCGACAACCGCCGCGTGCAACTGGTTTTCGTCCCGCATCGGCGCCGTGCAGCCCTCCAGGTAGCTCACATAGCTGCCTTCGTCGGCAATGATCAAGGTTCTTTCAAACTGGCCGGTCTTGGCGGCGTTGATGCGAAAGTAGGTGGACAACTCCATCGGGCAGCGGACGCCTTTAGGCACGTAAACGAACGAGCCGTCGCTAAACACTGCGGAATTAAGCGAAGCAAAAAAATTATCACCCGGCGGAACCACGGAACCGAGGTATTTTTTGACCAACTCGGAATGTTCCCGAATGGCTTCGGAAATAGAACAAAAAATGATACCCACTTCCGACAGTTTTTCCTTAAAGGTCGTTGCCACCGATACGCTGTCGAGAACGGCATCCACGGCAACGCCAGCCAACAACTCCTGTTCCTCCAGCGGGATGCCAAGCTTGTTGTACATTGCCAAAATCGCCGGATCGATCTCGCTGAGGTCTTTCGCCCGATCCTGGCTTTTGGGGGCGGAATAGTAGACGATGTCCTGGTAATCGATGGGGCCGTATTTGATGTTGGCCCACTTTGGCTCCTGCATATTCAGCCAATGCCGATACGCCTTCAGCCGCCATTCGAACATCCATTCCGGCTCACGTTTCTTCTGGGATATGAGAGCAACGGTCTCTTCATTCAGGCCGTGAGGAACCGCATCGGCCTCGATATCGACGTGAAAGCCATATTTATAATCCTGGTTGGCGATTTCTTCCAACATTTTGGTTTCATCAGAACTCATTGAGCAAACTCCCTGGTATATAATTTAAAAGAGCGGCAAGACCATCTCATGCGCTCTTGACCTGTTGCTGCAAATTAAGCACATCGATGAGTTTCAACTTTTTAAAAAAATCGTACAACTGCGCCTGCACCGGCTCGAGTGAATCTTTGAGATCACAGATATTGATCCGCTCGCAACTGCCGCCCGGTGCGCCGCACTCGGTCAGCCGAATCGGCCCTTCTATTGCTTCGACCACATCGGCAAGAGTAATTTCACTAACGTCGCGATCCATGACATAACCGCCGTGGGAACCTTGCACCGAACGGATCATCCTCTCCTTAACCAATTGCTGCAAAATTTTGGCTAACAGCGGCTGCGGGATATTGTTCTCTAATGCCACTTCTTTCACGGTTGCCACTCGATTGGTGCCAAGCATCGAGATGTGGCGAATCGCTAAAATTCCGTATTCGGTTTTTTTTGAAAGTTTTAACATTTTAAATCGGACTATTATGGTCTTATTTACAGGTGTAATAACGGGCACGACAGATTTTTTATTCCGACCAATTACGGCCAATGAGCCCGGATCGTTCTTGACTTTTCGCCCCTGGTAAATTCGTTATTAATATGCAAGTGATTCCTATTCAGGCATTTCTGCTATAATTCGCCACAAAGACACTATGACACAAAGTTTCACAAAATTAATCTTTTGTGTTCCTTTGCGACTTTGTGCCTTCGTGGCTGAATAGTTACTGCCAATATATAATTCTTGCACAAATTGATTGCATCACTGAAGTGTTTTTATTACATTTTGAGCGTCTATTTCAGTGTGGATGCTTACAAATTTTGTATTTCAAAATTGTGGGATGAGGTCATGAAAAAATTTATTCTCACTTTTACGGTTGCTGCCGTTTTTGCTGCTCTAGCTTCACCTGTTGCCTCTCCTATCGGATATTCTTCCGGTCCTTTGCATGTATCTCCTGCCTGGACATTAGCCAAAGGGAAGCTCTTATTCGCGTCCCATTCGCGGGCATTTTTCAAGGATGAAGTGACCACCGCTGCGGATGGCTCAAAATCGGGCGTGACCTATTGGGACATCCAGGGAGGCATCGGCCTTGTTTATGGATTTTCTTCCAATCTCGAGCTTGGCGTTTCGCAGATCGCCTACCAGGACAATCACAAAGGCGGCAACGGTTATAATTTGCCCGATGATCTGTACCTGACCGCCAAATTGGGCTCTTTTGGCACTGCCAAAAGCAACCTCCGCTTTGGCGTAAAAGTCGATTTGAAAATTCCGGTCGCCGATTATCACAATCTTCCCCTGGAGCCGTACACAGCCAATCGCATCGGCCTCGGGTTTATGGGGCTTTTTTCCATCGTCACCGAGCCGCTCTTCCCCGATTCCGATGTAAATTTCAACGGCAACATCGGTGTGTACAATCATAACGATCTCGGTGTCCGGCAGACCAAAGACGAAAAGGACCCTGTGGTTGCTGAAAAAGACACCAAAGAGATTGTATGGGGTCTTTCGGCTTTGAAAATGATGAAAGAATTTGGCATTTTCGCCGAGCTTTACGGCCGGGCATTTATCAATCAACCGCCAATCACGGCCTATACGCGCGAAAGCAGCATGTACTTTGCGCCGGGCGTGGTCTACTCACACAAGTCCAATTTTTCTCTCAAGGCTTCACTTGATATAAGGCTGCTGGGCAATAGCGATCAAACAGTGTACGGCATCGAAAACGGTAGCTATGTGGACAAGCCATGGCAAACTGTCCCCAATCTCCCCAGTTGGCGAATAAGCGTCGGCGGCTCTTACGCCTTGAATCTCGGCGGCTCAAAGGAGCCGTCCATGCTGGCGCGCCAGCAGCAAATGCGGGAGGCCACAGGCGGTGCGCAAATCGACCAGAAAATTTACGACGAGCTGGCAAAAGAGCGACAGCGAACCGAATCGGCGGAAGAGGAGCTGGAGCGCATT
>METF01000021.1:6402-6620 GCA_001771235.1 Candidatus Zhuqueibacterota bacterium RBG_16_48_16 | reverse complement strand
TATTTTCACAGCCGTTGGCCACAGGGCATTCCAAATTTCTTGGCAGCGCGGATGATGGCGCCGTTAAGGCGAGCTTTGATACCTATTGGAATCAGCTCACTCCGGAAAACTCTGGCAAATGGGGATCCGTGGAAGGCACAAGAGATCAGTATAATTGGGGCACGCTGGATCAGGCATATAATTATGCCAAACAGCGCGGCTTTCCTTTTAAATTTCAC
>METF01000021.1:5654-6373 GCA_001771235.1 Candidatus Zhuqueibacterota bacterium RBG_16_48_16 | reverse complement strand
CTGGATTTCCAATCTTAGCTCGCAGGAAAAAGCAGAAGAAATAGAAGAATGGATCAAGTTAGTCGGAGAAAGATATCCCGGCATTGATCTGGTTGATGTTGTCAATGAAGCTTTGCCCTCACATAACCCGCCTGATGGCAGAAATAACCGTGCGAATTATAAGGACGCTTTAGGGGGAAATGGTCAAACCGGATGGGACTGGGTCCTATGGTCATTTGAAAAAGCACGACAGTATCTTCCAACTGCAAAACTGCATATCAATGATTACGGCATTATAAACGACAATAGTGCTACCAACGCCTATCTTCAGGTTATTAATCTTCTAAACGACAGAGGCTTAATAGATGGCATCGCCGTCCAGGGACATCGGTTTGAGTTCGAATCTGCCGATACGACGGTGCTGAAGAATAATTTAACAAAACTGGCCGCCACCGGCTTGCCGGTTTACATCAGCGAGTTTGATCTGGGAAATATTGGTAATTCAGGAACACCAAATGATGCTACTCAATTACGGTTATATCAAAAAATATTTCCGGTGTTATGGAGACATCCCGGTGTGCAAGGAATTACAATGTGGGGATACGTGCAGAATAGCATCTGGCAAAGCACCTGTTACCTCATTCGTTCCGATGGCAGCGAAAGACCCGCAATGGAATGGCTCAGGAGTTTTCTTACCCTTCCGGGAGGATACCGTTCGCACCAATCCGGGAACTGGAATG
>METF01000021.1:3229-5502 GCA_001771235.1 Candidatus Zhuqueibacterota bacterium RBG_16_48_16 | reverse complement strand
ATTGGTAGTAAATCAGGGCGCTACATTTCTGGTGAAAAATGGACAAGGGGTGGATTTGATCTCGAACGGAAAAATCAGCAATTTCGGTACATTTACCCAGGAAGATTCAGCCACCCTGAAAGCCATGTCAGGTAGCAGATATATACATTACCAGGACGGTGGTGTCATCCCTGAATTTCAATGGATGTATGGCTCTACAATCGAGTTTAACAGCTTGAAAACCACGGCGCCAGCCAATGGGAATCAGAATTTCTATAGTGTTCTCTGGAACTGCCCGGAACAATCATCCGATCTTACTTTAGGATGGAATGGTAACACAATCGGCGGTAACATTACCCTAAGGAATACGGGGACTGCCCAATGGCACATAAGTGCGCCCACGGCCGGCAATTCGGCAACTGTAGCTATTATGGGAAATATTATTCAATCCGGCGGGCAGTTCAGCACAAACGGTACCAGCAATGCGAATACGACGATTACGATCAACCACTCCGGAGATATAAATATAACCGGTGGAAATTTTTCCATTAGCAGAGGCTCCCAGGGTGGTACGGGTACAACCGTGTGGAACTTTATGGGCGACAGTTTCAGAATGTCAAATGCCACAACGCAAAATTCCAATCCGTCGGGAGCCAGGTTCGTTTTCGCCAAAGTCGGGACCCAGACGTTAACCCTCGGAAGCGGAAACACGTTAACCGCCCTGCCGATTGAAGTGAGCAGCGGCGCTACGTTGGACCTGGGATCGAGTGTTATTACCGGTTCAGGGATGTTTGCCGCTGGTTCGGGTGCAACGCTGGAGCTTGCGCATGATGGAGGACTTGACGACGCCATTCAAGTGACCGGCCCTGTCACGTTAAGCAAACAGGCGAGCTACACATTCAGCGGAACCACAGCACAGGTGACGGGCAGTTTACTTCCTGATACCATTAATAATTTAGTCGTCAATAACACAGCCGGAGTTACGCTTTCAAATTCTGTCACTGTCAATGGAACACTCGAATTACAAAATGGTGCACTATTATTGGGGAGCAACGCGCTTCACTACGGTTCAGAAGCATCATTGAAGTATTCAGGAAGATCCGCTCAAACAACCACTGATGTTGAATTACCGCCAGACGGTGAACCGAAAAATTTGATTATCGCCAACATACCGGGAGTGATCTTGCATGCGTCTCGCACGTTTAGAGGAAATGTTGAAGTGGGAGGCAAACTGACGCTGGATTCAAATACGCTAACGGCGGCAAACACAACAATCACAGGAACGTCGAGAAGTTATATTGTAACAGGAACAGGAATGCTCAGGCTGACCGGCGTTGGTTCCGGATCAGAGGCATTGTTCCCGGTCGCCACGAACTTGTACGCGCCGCTGTGGATAAAAAACACCGGAACACCGGACACGATTGGCGTGAGTGTCGTATCAGATACGACCTCAGCCCCATTCGGTGGCAGAGTCATGGTCAAATGGAATATTATTGAAAATACCGCCGGAGGCGGAGACTACGCACTGACATTCGGTTGGATGCGACAATTGGAAAACGCCGCATTCAGAACTCCGGACAGAAATCATAATGCACACATCTTCTGGCTTGAAGATACAACGGTAGCGGGTTCCGGAGACTATACCGTGCAATTTGATACGCAACCGTACACAAGCTCACGAGGAGGCGTTACCAATCTCGGTTGGTTTGCAGTGGGCAGGTTCAAAGATGTTGCGGATATTGTTGCAGTCGAGCAGAGAGAAACGACAGAACCGAATGAATTCACACTGTGGCAGAATTATCCAAACCCATTCAATCCAACTACAACAATGAAATTTTCACTTCCTGTCCGAAGTGATGTTCATCTGTCTGTGATAAACATGCTGGGACAGGTGGTAAAAGAGATTGCGACGGGAAAATATGAGGCAGGAGTACATCAAGTTACGATGAATAGCTCCAATCTTGCGAGCGGTGTTTATTTTTACCGGTTATCAACGAGTACGGGTTTTGTGCAGACAAAGAAGCTGCTTATATTAAAATAAAATAACAAAGCCAATTTAGTCTGAATAATTCACAAGAAACGTCAAATGTGCGACGCACTTTTTGAAATGACTGAAGCTATGGCTTTCTATTGCATCAATACAAAAAAGCCAAGTGCGTCGCACGTTTACGCCAATGTCTGCCGGGAGCAATTATGAAAAAAGTATTATTGTTCTTTATGCTTAGTCTCGCGATAATTAATGATGCCAGCGCCCAGAGTGATTCTCTTCTAAAACTTTGGTATAACCATCCTGC
>METF01000021.1:0-3173 GCA_001771235.1 Candidatus Zhuqueibacterota bacterium RBG_16_48_16 | reverse complement strand
TTGGCAATCCTGCGCAAGAAGAAATTCAGCTCAATGAAAACACGGTCTGGGCCGGTCAACCGCACCGTAATGATAATCCTGACGCTAAAGAAGCTTTACCGCAAGTCAGGCAGTTGATTTTTGCAGGCAAGTACAAAGAAGCGCAGGATCTGGTTAATCAAAAATTCATCAGCAAAATTTCACACGGAATGCCTTATCAAACCGTCGGGAATCTCAACCTCTCGTTTCCGGCACATGAAAATTTCACCAATTATTACCGGGAGCTGAACATTGAAACGGCTGTGACTTCTACCCGCTACGAAGTTGATGGCGTGACATATCAGCGTCAAGTTTTTGCTTCATTTCCTGAACAGGTTATTATTTGCAGAATTACAGCCAGCCAACCCGGCAGCATCAATTTTACGGCTACAATAAATCGTCCCGCCCCGGTAGATATTTCGACTGATGGCAGCGATAAATTGATCATGTCCGGGATAACGGGCGATTGCGATTCCATAAAAGGCGCCGTCAAGTTTCAGGCGCAGGTTAAAATAATCACAGATGGCGGCTCGGTATCGGCAAACGATAGCAGCCTGATTGTAAACAACGCCGATGCTGCAATCCTGTATATTTCGATTGCATCAAGTTTCAAAAATTATAATGACATCAGTGCTGATGCCGCCGAGAGAGCGAATGCCTACCTTCAAAATGCTCTGACAAAAAATTATGAACAGGCTTTAAAGGATCATATTGCCGACTATCAGCGCTATTTTAATCGGGTAAGCATCGATCTGGGAGTTACTGATTCTGCAAAAAA
Source organism: Candidatus Zhuqueibacterota bacterium RBG_16_48_16 (assembly GCA_001771235.1). Lineage (GTDB taxonomy): Bacteria > Zhuqueibacterota > Zhuqueibacteria > Residuimicrobiales > Sediminimicrobiaceae > Sediminimicrobium. Next base: position 2,377 of record METF01000021.1, on the reverse strand, counting down.
TCCCACCAACGTTCGCGTCGAACAATTTGCACACGGCGACGATCCGCAATTAGTAGCATTGTATTTCCAGTTTGGTCGTTATTTGCTCATCTCTTCCTCACGGCCTGGTGGGCAACCTGCTAATCTTCAGGGAATCTGGAATTATCAGCTTTACCCGTCCTGGGATAGCAAATATACTGTAAATATAAACACAGAAATGAACTATTGGCCATCTGAAATTACTAACCTTAGCGAAATGAATGAGCCGCTGATTCAGATGGTGCGCGAACTTTCCCAGACCGGCAGACAAACAGCAAAAGATATGTATGGCGCTGAAGGATGGGTGCTTCATCACAATACGGATGTATGGCGAATGAACGGCCCAATAGACGGAGCATTTTGGGGGATGTGGCCCATGGGCGGCGCATGGCTTTGTCAACATTTATTTGAAAAGTATGAGTACAATGGCGACAAAGAACATCTCAAATCAGTATATCCGGTGATGAAAGGAGCTGCAGAGTTTTATCTCAGCTTTTTGGTGGAAGAACCGCAGCATAAATGGCTGGTTGTTTGTCCTTCGGTTTCTCCGGAAAACGCCCCGGCAGATCATCCTGAATCTTCGATAGCAGCCGGTACGACTATGGACAACCAACTGCTCTTTGACCTGTTCACCAAAACAATAAAAGCGGCAGAAATTCTTGATGCCGATAAAGAATTGGTCAAAAAAATAAAAGCAGTATTGCTACGTCTACCGCCCACGCAGATTGGACAATGGGGGCAGTTACAGGAATGGATGCACGATTGGGACAGCCAGAATGACAAACACCGCCATGTATCACATTTGTATGGCCTCTTCCCTTCCGATCAAATATCACCCTATCGGACACCGGAATTATTCACCGCAGCGCAAACATCGCTGACAGCGCGCGGTGATGAATCTACCGGCTGGTCGATGGGATGGAAAGTAAACTTGTGGGCGCGTTTTCTTGACGGAGATCATGCTTTAAAACTTATTACTGACCAGTTGACGCCTTCTATCCAGCCCGATGGAAGACAAAGAGGCGGCACCTATCCCAATCTTTTTGATGCTCATCCACCCTTCCAGATTGATGGTAATTTTGGCTGTACTTCAGGCATTACTGAAATGCTCGTTCAAAGCCACGACGGCGCCATTTTTGTTCTTCCTGCGTTGCCGGCTGTTTGGAAAGATGGAAGCATAAAGGGTATTCGCGTGCGCGGCGGTTTTGAGATTGAATCTATGGAGTGGAAAAACGGAGAAATCTATAAGTTAGTTATTAAGTCAAACCTGGGCGGCAACTGCCGGATTCGTTCTTATGCAAAATTAAAAGCTGAAGGTAAAACAAGCCTTAAAATTGCCAAAGGTGAAAATCAGAATCCTTTTTACCAAACTCCTGAAATAAAGAAACCTTTGATTTCTGACAAGGCAGCGCTAAAGAATGTAAAGTTGAAAAATACCTTTATCTATGATATTGAAACCAAAGCGGGTGAAAAATATACCTTCTCGGAGCAAATATGAAAAAGTCATTTGCAGTATCAATAGATATTTTTATTTTCTATAACGATGAAAATACTCTTTCAAAAGGTATATACATCTATCAATTAAAAAATAGTAATTTTAATGCCAGTGAAAGGCTTTTTATCAACCATTGCTCGCTGTAGGAGGTTCAAAGTTCTTTACGCGTTCCAGAAAGATAAATTTAAGATGGACCGACATGTGTATTTTGAGATTTTCTTTTCGCATTATTTTGGTTCTCATAATTTGGGGAATACTTTTCTCAAACAGCTATTCACAAGAAAATAGCTTCCCGCCGCCGCCCGCAGGTTATGATTCGTATAAAGCCGACATCGCTCATGGAAAGATAAGCACAGCAACCTATCATTCAACGACTGTGGGTGTAGATCGGCAAACTTTGATCTACACGCCGCCCGGCTATACGGAGGACAGGAAATATAATGTGCTCTATTTGTTACATGGCATTGGCGGCGATGAACGGGAATGGTACAATAATGGCAGGCCGAATATTATTCTTGACAACTTGTATGCCGAGCAAAAACTCGAGCCGATGATCGTCGTTCTTCCCAATGGCCGAGCAATGGTGAATGACGATGCCAGCGGCGATATTTTTGCTCCTGACAAAGTTGCAGCATTCGAGACTTTTGAATTTGATCTCTTGAATGACTTGATCCCGTTCATCGATTCGAATTATCCGGTTTTAACGCGTCGAGAAAATCGAGCCATCGCAGGTCTTTCTATGGGCGGCGGGCAGGCGCTTAATTTTGGGTTGGCTCACCTTGGCACATTTACCTGGGTAGGCGCATTTTCGGCTGCGCCAAACACGAGAGCACCCGCAGAGCTTGTCCCAAATCCTGCAGCCAC
>METF01000020.1:1937-6842 GCA_001771235.1 Candidatus Zhuqueibacterota bacterium RBG_16_48_16 | reverse complement strand
AGACGAACGAATCACTGCGACATGTACCAGGGTGGGGCGCAATCCGGAAGATGTGGATATCGTTGCCGTTGCTAAAACGGTCGATGCCGCGCAAATTCGAGAAGCCATAGCAGCAGGGATTAAGATTATTGGCGAAAACAAAGTTCAGGAGGCCCAGCGCAAATACAGCGAAATTACCGATCCCGTTCGCTGGCATTTTATCGGTCATTTGCAGACAAATAAAGTCAAGCGAGTTTTGGAATTCGCAGACGTGATTGAATCTGTCGATTCGCGCCGTCTGGCTGAAGAAATCAACCACAGGGCAGCTTCACAACATAAAATCATCGATATATTTGTCCAAGTCAACACATCGGGAGAGACATCGAAATTTGGCATATCACCCGATTCAGTTCTTGATTTTCTCCACGCTCTTTCGGATTTGAAAAATATTCGAATTGCCGGATTGATGACCATCGGCGCCTTTTTACCGGATCCGAGCCAGGTTCGCCCCTGTTTTCATAAGCTGCGAAAACTCAAAGACAGTTATAATGCCCTGGTGCCTGCCACCGCCCGTTTAAACCACCTGTCCATGGGCATGAGCGATGATTTTGAGGTTGCCATCGAGGAAGGTGCGACACTCATTAGAATCGGCCGGGCAATATTTGGTGAAAGAAAAAACGAATAAATGTGTTAACCCGAATAATTCATTGCCACAAAGTCCCAAAGGCACTAAGGTACACAAAGTAAAAAAACTAAAAAAGTTACTGAGTGACTAAAATGAATCCGTCCAGAAATTTTGTTTTAAAACACCTTTCTTTATAACTTTGTGATCCTTTGTGACTTGGTGCCTTTGTGGCGGAAGTTTATGAATAATGCAGATTAAAAGAGTATTATGGTCATCATCAATAACTTTGTCGCTGCCCTTGCAGAAATCCTGCATTTGGCTATTACGCTTTACATTTACGCTGTCATCGCCAGAGTCATCATCTCCTGGTTCAACATCAATCCGTACAACCAGGTGGTGCAATTCATTTACCGCATCACAGAACCGCCCTTGTCCTGGATTCGGCGATATGTGCCATCCATCGCCGGGCTGGACATTTCACCTATCATACTTATCTTCGGATTGATATTCCTGGATCGTTTTTTCGTGGCAACGTTGCGATTTATGGCGATACATTAATTATCATTCATGTTAAGCGGAGATGTCGTGTGAAATTAACACCATTGGACATTCGCAAACAAGAGTTCAAAAAAGCTTTTCGGGGCGTGGATCCGGAAGAAGTCGAGGCATTTTTAAGCATGGTTGCCGACGAATTTGAGCTCTTGATTCGGGAAAAAAATCACCTCAATGATGAGCTCATCAAGCTCCGCACCCAGTTGAAGGACTACCAACAAGTGGAGCACACTTTGCGGGAAACCCTGGTAAAGGCACAGAACACGGTTGACGAATCCCGGGCAAACTCGAAACGCGAAGCGGAGATCGTCATCCAGGAAGCCGAGCTCAAGGCGGAGCAAATTATCAGGGAGGCGCGCGAGGATTTGCAGCATTTGCGACAGGAGCTCCGCCTCGTCAAAACACAAAAAGAATCGTTTGCCAAACGGCTGCGCCACCTGCTCGAGTCGCAAATCGAGCTTTTAGAGGTGATGGAGATCGACGATACGGACGGATCGGATTCGCCGGCCCAGACAAGATTTACACATCTTCGAGGCAGGCTGCCGCGAGGAGCGCACAAAGAACGAAGCGAGGAGGAAGCTGAACCCGGATACTCCGAGGAATACGGTACGCCGCGAATAACTCGCGAAGAAAAATCATTCCCGCCTCAGAAAAGCGTGGATTTGTCGCGGGACGTGCGCGAAAACGAAAGTGAGCCACCGGCGAAAAAGGAATCCGATACATCCGAAGATCAAAGATCGAGTGACCGCCTCTCTGATCAGATCATCATTTGACGATATTGGCGTATCTATTCAGCCACAAAGGCACAAAGACACGAAGGATCACAAATAAAACACTATGTGTCTTTTTGTGACTTATAGTCTTTGTGGCAAAAAAACAATGGCACCCGATTAGCTACAAATTGGCATAGTCATCAGACAATTAAGAAAAAAAGGACAAGTTGCATCTGGATATATTATGGCGCTGTGGAGGTTGATGATGGGTAAAGCACTTTTATTTCTCACAAGTATTTTTTTTGTTATCGGCTGCAGCCAACACGTTCAATTCAATGTGGATGAGCTGGTGCCCGAACAGGATATTACTTTGGCAATGAGCTCGGGACAAAAGCTTAGCGGAACCGTTTCCGAAATCCAGGGCGAGGCCCTGGTCATTGTCGATGACAAAGGACAGGCCTGGCAGGCTCCGAAAAATAAGATAGAATCAATTTCAGGCCCTGAAACGGTTGTTGATCTTGACGGGAAAATCATTAACGAAAAAGATATAAAGCAGGCAAAAGGTAACAAGAATTTTTGGTTGTTCACTTTGAGCGGCGGAGCCTTGTCGCTGGGAACGAGCTTTTTCCTGAGCAGCATGGCGTCCAGAGCGGCGGATGAAGATGCTCATGACACCATCGTTAATTCCGGAACCGCAGCAGGCACATTGATAGGGACATGGCTGTTCGCACGGGCCGGTAAAAAGCGCGATTACGATCAAGCCGTTGCCACAATCAGGGCCAAACGAGGAGGCTCTCCGGCTCAGAATATTGAAACTGAAAAGGCAAAACAGCAGCGAATTCAAAAAGAAATGAACGAGCTGCAAAAGCAACGGGAAGCCCAGGAAGCCGAATTAAAGAGATTGCGCGAAAAAATGTTGGAAAAGTGAGCTTCCGGCCCTGATTCTTACCACAACAGAAGGTAACCGATCACAGGGCGTATAAGACAAAACAACGAGGACAGGATAACAGGATTTCACAGGATTTTCAGGATAATGTTTTTGAAAATTCTTATCAGGTTGATCAAAATAGTTATTTTGTTAATCTTGGAGGATGTTTCAGAATTATAACGAATAGGAACCAGCTTTACTAGACTTTAAAAGTATAGTGAAGCTAAGCTGCCGAGAGCTTGAGAAATGTTTGAGTTCTGCAAATCAGGAATTCATCCTGTTTACCCCGTTGGATAGAATTTCATCCGTCGGTTCCACTATCAAATCAGATTATCCAACGGGGTGAATCCTTCATCATCCTGTGATCCTGTCAAAAAAATTCGGATTATCTTTCTGATTTACAGGATTTGGCAATTGCCAAGGCCTTAGAACTTGTTCAAATTTTAAGATCTCGTGTTGATCAAAGGATGAAACAGCTCATTCTGCATTGTCACTAAAAGAGCACATATTAGCAGCCACACAATATCTACGGGAGCGTTGTTCCCAACAGCCTCTGGTCGGACTGGTGCTTGGCACCGGATTAGGTTCCCTGGCGCAGGAAATATCCGAGCGGCAGATTTTTGCCTACGACACCATCCCGCACTTTCCAAAATCGACGGTGAAATTCCATGCGGGCCAACTGGTGTGCGGCTCTCTTGCCGGCAAACCGGTGATGGCCATGCAGGGCCGTTTTCATTATTACGAAGGCTACAGCATGCAGCAGATCACCCTGCCGGTACGAGTCATGCACCAGCTCGGCGTCAACACCCTGATCGTCACCAATGCCGCAGGCGGTATTCGCGAGCACTTAAATGCCGGCTCCTTCGCCCTCATCGCGGATCACCTGAATTTGATGGGCGACAATCCGCTCATCGGCCATTATGACGAGCTTTTCGGTGAGCGCTTTCCGGACATGAGCGAGCCTTACAATTTGGCTTTGCGCAATGTGGCAAAAAAAGTAGCGAAAAAAGCCGGAGTGGAATTGTTCGAAACCGTATATGCTGCGGTGAGCGGCCCAAGCTATGAAACCGCTGCGGAAATCAGGATGCTGCGAACACTCGGCGCAGACACGGTGGGCATGTCCGTCGTGCCGGAGGTGCTGGTGGCCCGACAGCTAGGCATGCGGGTATTGGGCCTTTCGGTGGTTACGGATCAGGTGCTGCCGGATGAGATGGCAGCGGTGACCCATGATCAAGTTTCCAAAGTGGCGGAACAGGTCGGCCCCGCTTTCAGAAGCCTCGTCAAAGGAATCATCTCGGAGATGGAATGAGGATCGACAGGAGACGGAAAGAATGCCCAAAATCGGCGTGATTGGCGGCTCAGGATTGTACTCCATGGACGGACTGTCCAATGTGCAACATATCAAAATGGATACGCCTTTCGGCGATCCCTCCGACGAATTGCTGCTTGGCGAAATTGGCGGAAGAGAAATTGTTTTCCTGGCGCGCCACGGCAGGGGCCATCGCAAAATGCCCGGCGAGGTGAACAGCCGGGCCAACATTTACGCGCTCAAGCAGTTGGGCGTGGCATGGATTATTTCCGTCTCGGCCGTGGGATCGCTGAAACCAGAGATCAAGCCTCTGGACATCGTTATTATCGACCAGTTTTTCGACAGGACGAACCAGGCGAGAGGCCATACGTTTTTTGGCAATGGCATCGTCGCCCATATCGCTTTTGCCCATCCGGTTTGCGGTAATTTGGCCGATATCCTGTACAACGCAGGAAAGCTCATTGGCGCCACCATGAAAAAAGGCGGCACCTACATCAATATAGAAGGCCCCGCCTTCTCGACGCTGGCCGAATCAAAGATCTACCAGTCGTGGGGTGTCGATGTCATCGGCATGACCAATATGAACGAAGCCAGGCTGGCGCGGGAAGCGGAAATCTGTTATGCCACAATGGCTATGGTCACCGATTATGATTGCTGGCATGAGGAAGAAACCGGCATGACCGTTTCCGTGGAAGCCGTGATCGAATACCTGCAAAAAAACGCCGACGCTGCTAAAAACATTATTAGAACGGCCGTTCAGTCGATTCCGAAGGGACAAGAATGCGACTGCGCCGATGCG
>METF01000020.1:0-1923 GCA_001771235.1 Candidatus Zhuqueibacterota bacterium RBG_16_48_16 | reverse complement strand
TATTACGGATCGAAATGCCTGGCCGGCGGAGACGATAGACAGGCTTGGACCTATCATACAAAAATATTGTGGGCACTCAATAAATGGTGGTAATAATTGCTGATTATCAATCATAAAGTTATGCCTGCATGGATGCATGATTGCACGGTTGCATGCAACCATGCAGTCATGCATCCATGCGTTTAGTAATAATATGAGTTTTGATTTGCCATAAAATATTGTGCGGATACATAATATTTAAAAAGATAAAACCAACCATCGAACGACTATGTACGAAGAGCTGCCGCAAAAAATCAGTTACCCGAAAATCGAACAGGACATTCTGGCATTTTGGGAAAAGAACAGGATTTTTCAAAGAAGCATAAAAGAGCGCGATGAAAAGCGATTTTTTGCTTTTTTCGAAGGGCCGCCCACGGCCAACGGTCGTCCGGGCATTCACCACGTCATCGCCCGCACGGTGAAGGACGCGGTCTGCCGGCTGAAAACGATGCAGGGCTATCGCGTGGAGAGAAAGGCCGGATGGGACACGCACGGCTTGCCGGTCGAGATCGAAGTCGAAAAAGCGCTGGGGCTGGAGAAGAAAGACCAGATTTTCGACTATGGCGTGGCTAAATTCAACGCCAAATGCAAAGAGAGCGTCTGGTCGTACAAAACCGAGTGGGATGCGATGACCCGGCAAATCGGTTATTGGGTGGATTTGGAAAATCCCTACATAACCTATACCAACGAATACATCGAATCCGTCTGGTGGATTTTAAAAGAATTCTGGCGCAAAGGGCTGATCTACCAGGGCCACAAGATTCTTCCTTATTGCCCGCATTGCGAGACGCCTCTTTCCAGCCATGAAGTCTCGCAGGGATATGAAGAAGTCAAAGACCCGTCCGTCTTTGTCAAAGCCAGGCTCAAAGGAGAGGAGAACACCTCTTTTCTCGTGTGGACCACGACTCCGTGGACGCTGCTTTCCAACGTGGCGCTTGCCCTGAACCCGGAGGTCGAATATGTTAAAGTTCTTCATAATGGCGAGCATTTGATCCTGGCCCGCGAGCGTTTGGGCGAATTGCACGGGGAATACACGATTGTCAAACAAATGGTTGGCGCCGATCTGGAAAATATGGAATACCAGCCGTTTTTCGATTTTATCGAGCCGGAGAAAAAGGCCTACTATACCGTGCCGGGCGATTTTGTCACCACCACGGACGGCTCCGGAATCGTCCACATCGCACCCGCGTTTGGCGAAGACGACTACCAGATCGGCTTAAAGTACGACCTGCCCATCCTTCAGCCCGTGGACAAAAGCGGTAAATTTACGAAAGAAATTACCCCCTGGGCGGGATTGTTCGTCAAGGATGCGGACAAGTCCATCATCAAAAATCTGAAAGAAAGAAACATCCTCTACCGCACCGAGCAAGTCCTGCACAGCTATCCGCATTGCTGGCGCTGCGACTGGCCGCTGCTTTACTATGCCAGGAAATCCTGGTACATCCGCACCACCGCCTTCAAAGAGCGGCTGATTGAAAACAACAAGAAAATCAACTGGTATCCAAAAGAAGTCGGTGAAGGACGGTTCGGTGAATGGCTGGAAAATAACATCGACTGGGCGCTTTCCAGGGACCGGTTTTGGGGGACGCCGCTGCCGATCTGGATTTGCCGGGAGTGCGGCCACCAGGAATGCGTCGGCAGCATGGACGAGCTGAAAGCCAAAAGCAATGCTGTGCCCGATGATCTGGACTTGCACAAACCGTATATCGATGACGTCAGGCTGAATTGCGAAAAATGCGGCGGCGCCATGGGGCGCGTGCCGGAGGTCATCGATTGCTGGTTCGATTCGGGCAGCATGCCTTATGCCCAATGGCATTACCCTTTTGAAAACCGCGACAAGTTCGAACAAAGCTTTCCCGCGGATTTTATTTCCGAAGGCGTCGA
>METF01000019.1:10765-21593 GCA_001771235.1 Candidatus Zhuqueibacterota bacterium RBG_16_48_16 | reverse complement strand
AGGATTTCCAATCCAGGGCGCCTAATAGAGCGGGGCTTCAGCCCGCATTCATGCTATCATCGCACGATGAATTCGAATGATACTGCTACTCTCCAAAACCCAATTTTTGGCGCTGTTGAGATCAAGGGGTTGGAAGCCCAAATCCATTTCAACGTCAGGTTTTTATGCCGGCCATTTCATGGCTCTCCACAATTGACTGTAAAAATAAAAAAATGCGGCTCATCGACTGCTCCCAGGTGGGGTGCTGTTTGAATCGAGCCAGTGCGGCAAGGCTCATTTGATATAATAATTGCCTGTCAGCATCAAGTTTTCCGATGAGCACCCGCGGCGTCAACAGATCGCCGGGGTCGATCAGGAATCCGTTTTTTTCGTGATCGATGATTTCCCTGGCAGCGCCGGCCGAGCTGCCCATTGCCGGGAGTCCGAAAGCCATGCCTTCGATATAGGCCATGCCGAATCCTTCATGCGAATAGGGCATCACCAACAGATGGGAACGGTTCATGTATTCCGCAACCTCATGGCCGCTCAACAACCCGGTGAAAACAATCTGCTCCGCCAAATTCTTTTTAGCGACGAGCCTTTTCACACGTTTGACATAAGCTTTAACGAGCGCATCGTTTCCCACCACGGTGAGCCGCCACATCGACGGGGGTAAATCGGCGAGAGAGTGAATGAGAGTATGAAGCTGTTTACCCGGCAACAGGTTGCCGACAAACAATAACCGCAGCGGTCCGGGCTGAAAGGCTCTTTTTTTCACCTGCAAAGCATTCACCTTGAAGTCGAACCTGTTTCCTGCCGGGCGGGCGACAATGCTTTTCATATCCTGCCCGGCCAGACTGCGGGCGGCGGACAGCGTCGTCCGGCTGTTGCAGATCATGCCGTCCACCGTCGTCAAATATCTTTTTTCCACAATCCGAAAAAACACATTCCACAAAAAAAACCGCGGCTGAGAGCACAAGACCTGGTGGACGATGGCTATGACCGGCGTCGCCGAGTGCCTTTTTATTTTTCGATTCAACAGAAACAGCGCAGGATGGGCCAGCTCGTCCTGAAGGATCAAATCGTATTGGCCAAAAACAAGCCGGCGGAAATAAGCTTTGGCAAAGTTCAGCAGCACTTGCCCGGCATATCTTTTCCAGGGCAGAGAAATGATCTCCACCTGGTTCCCCTGCTGCCTTAAATAATCGACCAGTATTTTATCATAGAGAAAGCCGCCGGTGACGGTTTCCAAATCGCCATAGATGACCAAAGCGATGCGCACTATAGTTGTCCCGTATAGGAGGCCCAGGCCAGGTCGTCTTCCCAGAGCTTTATTTCCAACGCGCGCAGATTCGGCGCATTCGGATGCCGGCTCAGTTTTTCCCACACGATGCGGCAAAAATGTTCCAGGCTCGGATTCAGGCCGTCGAATTCCGGAAAATCGTTCAAGGTCTTATGTCGAAACAGCCCGACCAATTCATCCAGCCTTGCCTCAAGCTCGACAATATCGACCAGGTAACCGTGTCGATCCAGGGCATCCCCGTGCAAAAGCACCTCCAGCGTATAATGATGCGGATGCGGGAAATTCTCGTTGCCCCAATCGCCGCCGATCAGGAAATGAGAAGCGATAAAGTCTCTATGTAGACAAAGCTTATACATTATTTCGTGTAACCAATCACAGGGTTATCCGGGTGTTTTTGAACAGCCTCTTAAGGAGCAGGATCAAAATGAAGTGGCTTGAGTTAGGAGTGGCTTGAGTTACATCGCTCAAGGCACTATTTAAAATAGTTGAGTTTCCATCAGTCAAGTCACTCTATCAAAACATTCTTAATGATTTTGTCTTTAATTATTTTGACTTTTTTCATAAAGGCTGAGTAATTTGAGCTCCTGTGATCGTTTGCTAATATTTACTTGCATTCAATCATAGGTAAGCACAACCTGAATGCATTCCTCCGGCTTTTCATGAATGAGCTTGAAGGCTTGCGCAGCCCGGCTGAAAGGAAAGGTATGGGTGATAAATCGCGCCGGGCCGATCTGCCCGATGATATCCAGCACGATTCCCAGGCGCCGTGATTTGCTCCAGCGGTCGGTATAATTCGGCCCGATGGTGCTCACCTGGCTGCTGATGATCCGCAGCCGGTTGCGATGGAATTTTCCTCCCAGCATCAGCGCCGCTTCCCTGGTGCCGTACCAGGAGCCGGCGATGATCCGGGCGTGAAATCCCGCCAGCTCGATGGCCTGATCCAGCGCCTGCGGATTGCCGGAGACCTCGAAAATCAAATCGGCAAACGGCTGGGCGCCCTGCTGCCGCCACCAATCACGGACCCGCCGGAAAAGGTCGGCCTCTCCGGCATCGACACTGACATGCGCGCCCAAAGCGAGAGAGGTCTCTCTTCGGAGTTCCAGGTTATCGATGGTGACCAGGGATTTGAGCGGAAAGCGGCTGAGCAAGGCCGTCGTCAAAAGACCGACGATACCCTGTCCGAAAACCATGACGTTCTCGCCAATGACCGGCGCGCCGTCCATGACCAGATTGACGGCTGTGTCCAGGTTGGGGATGAAAACCGCGTCCAACGGCGCGAGATTTTCCGGCAATTGCAAAAGCTCGCCCGTGCTGGCGGTAAAATAGTCCTCGTGGGGATGAAGCGTGAATACTGTTTTGCCCAGCCATCGCGGTGGTACTTTTCGTCCGCACTCGACAACTTTTCCGACCAAGGCATAGCCGTACTTGAGCGGATAGTGAAATCGCCCTTTCAGGGATTTGATGGTCGTGTCCACTGCCAAATCGGCGGGCACCAGTCCCCGGTAGAGCAGCATTTCCGTTCCTGCGCTGATGGCGGAATAAAGAGTCTTGATCAGAACTTTTGTCGGTTCGACCTCGGCCAGCGTTTCGTCATGAATCTCGACGTGAAAAGGCTCGGTAAAATAAAGACTCTTTCTCTTCATTCACCGTTCCATTGCGGTTTTGCCCACATCACCAGGTCGTCGCCGTATTGGCGATATTTGACCTCGCGGAATGGCAGGGAAAGCGGGCCGTTAAATCCGCGGGATTCTAGCGCCGGCAATCCGCCAATCAGGCGGGGCGAGACCGTGATGACAAAGCGGTCGACCAGGCGGACATCGATGAAACTGGAAATCACTTTCGACCCGCCTTCAACCATCAGCGAGCCGATCCCCATCTCTTTCAGTTTTTGCATCAGCTCATTCAGGTCGATCATGCCGTTATCCAGGGTGTCGCAGCGGACGACCCTGGCTCCGGTCTTGACCAGCAGTCTTGCTTTCCTGGCAGAAGCGTTTTTGCCGGTAAATATCCAGGGCAACTGGCGATCCCTTTGCATGAGCAACACATCGGGCGGCATCCGCAACCGCGTATCCAGGATGACCGGCTGGGGATTGCGGCCTTCTGCAAGCCGGACGGTCAGTTGGGGATTGTCCGCCAGCACGGTCTCGATGCCGATCAGAATGGCATCGTGGCTGGCTCTTAATTTATGGGTCAGGACGAGCGCCTCTTCGCCGCTCAAGCGCATCTGCTTTTTCGACCTTGAAGCAATACTGCCGTCCACGCTCTGGGCATAGGCTAAGGTTATGGCAGGGCGGGATGGATTGTTTTCATCATGGCCGAAAAGGGAAAGCCAGCCGTCCACAAGGCGCGTGCGATGGTTGCCGGAGCGGGTTCGGCCGCCACTGACGGCAAGATCGTCGAGATCGAGCAGGTGTTTCATCCGCTCGATCTTGGTGATAAGGTAACGGCTGTTTTCGGGTGTCATGGCGCCGTACAGCGGCAGGCGCTGCAAAACAGGGATGCCCAGTCCGTTCAAGCTGTTGATCTTTTCGGGATTGTTGGTGAGCAATCTGACGGAGCGGACGTCCAGGTTGCGGAGAATGTGGGCGGCGATGGTATAGTCTCTTTCATCCGCCTGGTGGCCGAGCATAATATTGGCATCCACGGTGTCATAGCCCAGGTCCTGCAGATTATAAGCCTTGAGTTTTTTCTTCAGACCGATGCCGCGGCCTTCCTGGCGCAAATAGAGGATGACGCCTCTTCCGGCTTGCGCAATTTTTGCCATGGCGGCATGCAGTTGATCGCCGCAATCGCATCTTTTCGAGCCAAGCACGTCACCGGTGAAACACTCCGAATGGACGCGCACGAGGACATTTTCCCGGCCTTCGACATCGCCCATGACCAAAGCAAGATGCTCTTTACCGTCCAAACCGGATTCATACAGATAGAGCTGAAAAGTCCCATCATCTGTAGGGATGCGGGCGCATTCTTTTGGGTGCACTTGTTCTAATTCAAGATTCATAGGCTTTTTTGTTTCCATTAGAAAATGCTGTCTTGTCCGAATTATTCATGAATTTTTGCCACCAAGGCACCAAGACACTAAGAATATTCAACCTAAAAATAGCTTGGAGTTCAAACAAAGTTTTTTTATAAATGTTTTTAGACTATTTCGGTATTACTATTTATAATCTCTTTGTGTGGCTTTGTGCCTTTGTGACTTTGTGGCTATGACTTATTCAGGATAGAAAACGTAATTATTTTAAGAAATATTCTCTATTCCTGCCCAGGCCCAGTCCAAAAGAAGACCGGCCAAGAGCGATCATGGCGTATAAAAGCCCGGCTCCGGCGAACAGCAGATCTCTCGCCCGTATGACCAGGGCGGCACTCAGCCCAACGGACGGATCCAACAACAGGCGATCCAGCGCCAGCATCTGGCCCGCTTCCATAACGCCCAGTCCCGCCGGAATCGGCAAAAGAAAAGCCAGCCTGTTGGCGGTCAACAGGACGATCAATTGCCGAATGTCGAGCTTCAATCCTAAAAAGTAATACACCAGCCAGAATTCGCCGATCATGCCGACCCACATCAACAACGAGATGAGAAATGCATAAAAAACGATTCCCGGACGATGGCGAATCAATTGCCGCACCTGTTGCTCCGAGCTTTTTATCGTATCGACGAGTTTTATATAGCCGACGCCCGGCTCGATGCCGGCCCTGTGAACAATGTGTAAAAGTCCGGTGAACAGTTGTGAAACCCGGAATACGCCTTTCCACACCGCGATCACCAGAATAATAGGCAGTAAAAAGAGCACAAAAACGAAAATGATCGTGCCGATGTTGACGACCAGCGATTCGGATCGATAGGCAAAAATGAAGATCAATCCTGTCAGCAGAAAACTGAAATTGATGACAACTTCGAACAGCTTGTCCAGGGCCAGGGCGGCGGCCGCATTGGCGAGCGGAACGTCATGAATCTCTTTGAGCAGGCCGATTTGCAGCGGCTCGCCGCCGAATTGCGGTCCCGGCGTCACATAGCTGACCGCAAATCCGGCCAGCCGATACATGCCGGTTTTTAGAAAAGGTATGTATGCACCAACGCCCTTTAAAAAAATCCACCATCTCCCGCCCATGACGATCACGATGAGCAGATTGACGATCAGGAGCAAGAAGAGTTGCTGGCCGGTGAGCAGTTTCAAGTGGCCCAAGATAGCCCTCAGCGGCACCCGCTGCAATTCCCACAAGAAGAGCAACGGGACGAGCGCCAGGAAGAGGTATCTCGCCTTGAAAAGAATTCTTGATAAGGATATGATAAAACCTATTATGTTCCCAATAGCCGTCTCAAAATGCCGCTGCCACGTGCTCCTGATATCATCCCCAGAGCCGGTGATCACAAGCCAGTCGATGACAAACTCGATGAGCGACGGAATCAGCAAAACAGCAGCGACAGGCCGTGTCAGTCCGGCGGGAAAAACAGGCAATAAGCTTGCGCCGACAAAGAACATTTGAACGCCGCCGAGCCGTTTGGCGCTTTTGCGCGGCCTGAGCGGATGGACCGCGCCTCCTCTATTCTTGCGGATTAAGGCTGCCGCCGAGACCAGGTAAAATCCGCCGCTGGCAAAAAGATAAAACCAGGGCAGCTTTCCGAGAAACACAGCGACCAGGGACGCCACAAAAATGCCAAAGGCGTCAAAGCGAATGTCGAGCAGCGCGCCCAGCACGGTCTGGTGATTTGTCCTCCTGGCGGCAAATCCGTCCAGCGAATCGGTGGAAATGGCAAGAAAGTAAAAAATCCCGGGCATCCACGAAAAAATCATCTCGCTATCGGTCAGCGCCGACGCCGGCATAAACAAAAATCCCCCGACAAAAGCGGCCAGCGATCCCCGCAGCAGCGTTATGTAGGTGCCCGCTCCCAGGCGATCTGACAACACAGCGCTATTCTGCCGGATGTTGAGATGCAGATTCAAGCGGAGAAGAGAAAGAGGATAAACCATCAAGAAGCATGTAGAAACCAGCCACCTGGCCGAATGAGGCTGCGCCAGCAGAATATGAAAAATCACAAAAATGCCGGCGGCGCTCAAAAAATAACAAAGAACGATTCTTCTCCATTCTCTCTCAAGCCGGTCAAATCCGATGGTGCGATCTTTGGCGGTAAGTTTCATCGATGTCCTTGTTGTTGTCTTGCCATCATCATAATTCATGTCTCATTGGAAAATCATTTTCTGGCCTAAAGTATTCCATATCCTTAAAGACAATCTCTATGCCACGGAATTCAACAAATTTAAGGCGTTATTTTTATAGGAAAGATCATGTTCGGGAAAGAGGATGAATTGTATTTTATCCAGTCGAGGATTGTTTATTGATGGTAAAAAATTCACCTTCTAACTAATTTGAAACTTGATTTACAAACAATAAAGTTTAAAATAAAAAGGCCCGAGCCTTTATTAAAAAGACTCGGGACCTTTGTGGGGAGAGGGACGGGAGAAATATTGAGGTGAGATGCGTTATTTAATCAAGGTCATTTTACCGGTTGTCGCAATATAGCTCTCGCGATAGGGGAAACCGTTCCGTTCCGTATCTTCCCAGGCTTCAAGCCGGTAGAGATAAATTCCCGCCGCGACCCGTTGACCCTCCTCGTTGTCGCCGGACCAGACAAAAGCATGGCGGCCGGCCCTGGCCTGGCCTTCGTAGAGTGTTTTCACCAGGCGGCCCAGGATATTATAGATGTCCAGTTTCACACTTTTATCAAGAGGAAGATCAAAGGCGATTGTGGTCGTCGGATTGAAGGGATTGGGATAATTGGGCAACAAGTGCACCCGTGTCGGCAGCTTGTTGCCATTCCCGTTCGATCCCTCCAATTCGCCTCCACCCGGTTGCGATGCCATGGATGGCTCCTGAATAAAGACCACATACATGCTTTTCACTCCCTGGGCGCCGATGGCATTATTCCCTCCCAGAATAACATCGCCCGCTTCAAAATAGCCCTGCCACAATGCCAGAACTTCAGCGCTTTCCGATACGCCGATGGTCACGTCCGTTTTGGTAAAAGCGGCGTCGAGCCAGTTGGGCACGGAAACAGCGCGGGCATCGTAGGCCACGTAAATGAAAGCAGCATGGCTGAGTGAGAGTGTTAAAAAACGAGTTGCGGAAACGCCCTTGTCGCCGTTCGCCGTCATGAGCATTCTCGCCATTCGCAAAAAGTCCGGCAAATGGGTGATGACATAATTACGGTCGATGTAATACTCGCGGCCGATTTCGGCAAACGACAGCAGTGTCTCGGCATCGGATTTCACCTCCACCTGCAAAGCGGGTAAATAGGTATAGGCGATTGTGGTCGTCAGCTCAGCGGCATCGTCGGCGCTCTGTTGGCTTTTTATGCCGGACACCCGGATGGTGTAGGCAACCCCGGCCCTGTGGCGAGAGGTTTCCAGAAAAATATCCCTGCCGTTTTCTCCAAGCACGGCATTCAGCACGGTCACGTTGCCGCTGATCCGGTAATGGGATTTATTCTCCGCCGTCAGCCTGTCAGCTTGCCGGGAGAATGTCAATTTCAATACATTGTCGCCATAGACTTTGACACCTTCAAGAACCATTTGCGCGACCGTATTTTCTCGATAGACATAATAGAAGGGGGAATTTTCCGCGACCGTGATGAGCGGATCATCGTATCGCCCGATATTCCGCACCAAAAGGACATATATCTTTTCATCCGAGTGCGCCGATGTGCTCAGTTTGACTTTAGTAAAAGTATCATCCAGTGTGGCACCCAGGACGTTGATATCGTTTTGAATTTCATAATTGTCGATATTCTCCGCAGAGGCGCGCTCCACCTGCGTGTTAAAAGTGATTTCGATCTCCTGTGCGCTCACCGGTTTGACAGCGACGACTTTTGGCGAATTAGCCAGCTCAAGACGGCCGTAGGTAAAAACATAAGCGCTGTTTGGCGGCAGCTCGTTTCCGGCCAAATCCGCCACGCCATTCACGATCAAAAGATAGATGTTTCCAGGAACCAGTGGGGAAATCTGCAGCTCGACCATGTTGTCCGCAGCGCCCGGAAAAACGCCATTGACGACGGCATCGTTGTTCAGGCTGTAGCTGTTTTTATTCAATGCCGTGTTCGGATCGACCGGCTCGCTAAAGGTGACGCCCAGCCTGTCGGCGCTGATGACGTTGACCATGGCCAGTCTTGGCGGCGATTGGTCGGCCGGCTCGTAGGTGTAGGCATAGCTGCTGTTAGCGGTTATCTGGTTTTTCCCGGGGCTTTCGTCCAGCACATTGCTGACCCGCAGGATGTACAATTTGTTCGGTTCATGCGGCGTCGTTTGTAACTGAACCACCCGTCGCGATCCATCCAGTCTCGCACTTGAAATCTGAATATTCCCGGTGATGGAGTAATTGGTTTCGTCCTCAGCCGTTGAAAGATCGAGTCTTTCGTTGAATAATATATCGATGTTTTCAGCATCTCGAAGCTGCACAAGCGTGATCAATGGTCCTACCGCACCATTTTCCTGGTAGATAAAGTTGAACGTGCTGTTCTCAGGAACGGCATTTCCCTGCGAATCCCGCACACCGCTGACCTGAATGGTGTAAACCTGGCCCGGCTGCAATGCGGTCGTTTGCAGCACAACAGTCTGGCCCGAAGCATCCACTTCTGCGGCCAGAACGGATGCGCCGTTATTCAGACTATAGTTCACCTTATTTTGCGCCGATTCGGCATCGAGTTGTTTACTGAAAAGCAGCGCCAGGGTCGTGGCATCGCGGGCTACCGCTTCGACGATGATCGGCCCGGTCGGGGTATTGTCGCCTTGAAATGCGTACGTGTATGAGCTGTTGGGCAGAATTTCATTACCCGCGCCCGAGGCGTCTTTGATATGGTTGACCACCAGCGAGTAAGTCGTACCGGCGGTGTGGGCCGTCGTCTCCAGGTCCACCACCTGGCCGCTGACATCGGGCACGGCCCGGAGCACCTGAACGCCGTTGTCGATGGTGTAATTTTCTATATCCCCGGCGCTGTCCCGGTCGAGAATCTCGCTGAAATAGATGCGCAGATGCGATTCGTCGCGCAATTCCACCCGGATCATGGTCGGGCCTGTTTCGTCCGGCGGCTCGTAGACGTACGAATAGGAGGTGTTGGCAGCGACGGGATTGTGATTGGCGCTGGCGTCACGAACGCCGTTGATGGTCAACAGGTAGATCCTATCGGGCTGGTGAGCGGTCGTCAGCAGCCGAACGATCTGCCTGCTCTCGTCCAGGCTGGCGGACGATACCTGAATGCCCCCGGAAATGGCGTAATTGCCGGCCTGCTCCGCACTGACCTTTTCCAGCGGCTCGTTAAAAAGAACGTCGATGGTGCGGTCGTCCCGAACGTTGACCAAAGAAATCAGCGGGCCGATCACATCGCCCGGCTCCCAGGAATAAGTGTAGCTGCTGTTATCAGGAATGAGGTTCTTGTTGTCGGAATTATCGGCCACATTGCGAACGGTGAGCGTATATAAGACTCCGTTCGCATGCTCGCTTGTATGCAAAATGACGATATTGGCGTTCGATCCCATCTCGGCGGAATTCACTTTTATGCCGTTATCGACGACATAATTCTCCGCTTTCGTCGCCGAGGCCTGTTCCACCGGCTCACTGAAATAAACGTTCAACTGCGTGGAGGTCACCAGGTTGGCCAGCGTCAGGGTGGGCGGCGTCGTGTCCTGGTCGAGATTGGATACCGTGTAGGACAGGCGTGTACCCGATGCGACCGGGTTCGGCGGAATGGCGATGTCATAAATGCCGTTCACCGTCAGGGCATAAGCATTATCCGCAACGTGGGCGCTGGTTTCCAATTGCACGGTTTTGCGGTCGCTCAGCAGCGAGGCACCTTTGACCTCGATGCCGTTATCAATGCTGTAATTGCCGGCATTTTCAGCCGAGCTCTTTGCGACTTTTTCATTGAAAACGACATGGATCACTTTCAGGGTGATGGGCGAAACAGCCGAGATGCCCGGCGGCTGGGAATCGCCCAGTACGCCACTGACTTCCGCAGAAAAGGCGCTCTCGTTTGCGTCGCTGTCATAAGCCGTCAGTGCGAAAAAATACTCCACATTATCCTGCAGACCGCTTATGACAAAAGAGGCCACTTTTCCGACATCGATCATCTGATCGTAACTTTTTGAACGGTTTCCATAATAAATTCTGTAACCGGACAGGTCGGATTCCTGGTTTTCCTTCCAGCTCACTTTGATTTCGCCGGCAAAGGAATTGGCAAAAAACAGCATTGAAATCGCCAGGCAATGCATAACCATCCACCCGGACTTCACCTTCACGTTCTTCATTTTATTTCCCTCATGCGCTAAAACACTGGTGGTGCGATCAACAAGAGCCGAGCAAAGGCAGCTCACCCCTGTTTAATCAAAGCCCATGCCATAAAAGAATGTGAAGGTTAACTGGCTAATTTTATTGGGAATGGTTTTTCAGGGCTTGTTCGATTCTCAAGGCTGAATGACAACTTTGGCCGCAAGATTACGAAATGGGAATAAAAAAGCCGAAGCAAGCGATGCTTCGGCTTTTGGAACAGGGGGAGGT
>METF01000019.1:1225-10529 GCA_001771235.1 Candidatus Zhuqueibacterota bacterium RBG_16_48_16 | reverse complement strand
GGATTGAAGGGATTGGGATAGTTCTCGCTCAGCTCGATCTTGTCCGGCAGGTAAGAGACCTGGCCGGATACTATTTTCACCTCGCCGGAATAGCGGCTTTCATTGCCCCAGTAATCCAGCGCCGTCACGGCGATATAATACGGTGTATTTTCGCGAATGTCATCAAAAATATAAGAGGTGTTTTTGCCCACGTCAAACGAAGAGGTGTAGGTGCCGGAAAGCTGCCCCCAGTGGACGCGATAGCCGGAAAGGTCACCCTCGCTGTTTTCGTTCCATTTTATGGTATAGCTGTCTGCGACTAGAGAAACTGTATGGAGAAAACAAATAGTCACTATGATACGGCAAAACCCACAACCCGACCGACCACACACGTTCATCAATCCTTAGCTCAATAATTTCATTCAAAAATATCATTCTCAGGGTTGCGAATATGCTCTAACTTACCTTCTGGTAAGTGCTGATCTCCGCTGATAAACCAGAGAAATATATGCGTATCCAAAAGAAGTTTCATCGTCCTTCAAAATCTCTGATAATATTTTCCGGTAAAGGAGCATCAAAATCTTCTGGTACAGTAAATTCTCCAGCGCATAAGCCAAAGGGGCGAGATTTCTTAGTGTTTGAAGTGATCGGCTTGATCTCGGCAACGGGTTTGCCCGCCTTGACAATTACCAGCGTTTCTCCGGCTTCAATGCGATGAAGGAAGCCTGGTAAATTGCGCTTCATTTCATCAATACTTACCTGGTTCATGGTTAAGTTACCGAATTAGATAATTTTGTATTCTTCTACTAATGAAGATTCACTTCGTATACTTCGTATCTGCATACTCCCTCCTCCTTTCCCCTTCCAAATTGCGAAATCGGAATATGGCAGGCATGATAAGAACATTTAGAGCGAATTACCAAACAATTTCCACCCCATATCTTGAAATTTGTTTATCAGCGGTTGTAATTGGCAGCTTTTCAACAAAACTTTGAGCTACTAGTACCCGGTCAAATGGATCCTTATGCAGCGGAGCAAGCTTATAGATGTAGAGCACATGCTCAAGTTTTATTGGCAATACTGATATTTTATTTATGTTGAGCTGATCGGTGATAAATTTGTCAGGGTTCTTTGGTAAATTGAGCCTACCGAGTTGCGCTTTTATAACGATCTCCCAACCGCTGGCAGAACTAAAGTAAAGACTATTGCTTTTATCCGCTATGATCTGTCGAACATTCTTTGACAATCGAGCATCATCAGTTACCCACCAAAGAAAAATATGTGTATCTAATAGTATCTTCAATTTTCAAAAAAGTCTATTAGTTCTTCGGGTAGAGGATCATCAAAATCGGGCATTATAACGATCTTTCCACGGGCGCTGCCAGGTTTCCTCATACTATTCTTCGCTGGAACAATATGCGCAACAGGCTTACCCGACTTTACGATGGTAACTCTTTTCCCTGTTGCGACCTCATCAAGCAATTTGTTAAAATTAGCTTTTGCTTCTTTTGCACTAATTGTTACACTCATGAGGAATCATCCTTAAATAATTAATGCTTCACGATAAAACATGATTCTACATGTAATAAATATAGAACAATTTAAGGGAGAGATTGTAAAAGTCAACCATTTTATTCGATTATTTTGTAATATTTTTGCTTTCCACTTTCAACCTTATACTGTTTACTTCCCAGTGCCTGAACGAAAACCCATCTTATCATGCTGAGCGGAGTAAAAGCATCCACATATGCATATCTAAAAAAGTTTCATCGTCCTTCAAAATCCCTATTAAGTGATCACACCGCATTCTTTCGCCACCCCTGGTAGGTAATATTATGCTGCGAAATTTTATAATTGAGGGCGCGGGGTGAAATATTCAGCAGATCGGCGGCTTCCTTTTGCACCCAGTTGCATCTTTTGAGCGCAATGACGATGGCCTGGCGTTCCAGCTTTTGCAGGTCGAGGGTCTTGAAATTTTCTGCATTGCGCTGCTCGCTGCGGCGATCCTGGCCGCCGGCGGCAAAGTAATCTTTGCCGGTCAGGGCGAGCTCGTAGGGCATTATTTGTCGTCCTTCTCCTACGACCAGCACCGCTCTTTCGACAATGTTTCGCAGCTCCCTGATGTTGCCCGGCCACGAATGGTTGGTCAGGAGCGTCATGGTCTCGGCGGTAAAATCGCCCACGTTCTTTTTAAGCTCGGTGGAAAATTTTCTGCGAAAGTATTCGGCCAGCAGGATGACGTCCTCTTTGCGCTCGCGCAGTGGGGGAATGTGAAGCGTGACCACATTCAGGCGGTAATACAGGTCGGCGCGAAAACCGCCTTTTTCCATTTCCTGCCAAAGGTCCTTGTTGGTCGCGGCAATGATCCGAACGTCGACGTGAATGGTTTTGTGGCCGCCGACCCGGTTAAAGCTCTGCTCCTGCAGCACGCGCAAAATTTTAGCCTGGGTGGAAGGATGCATGTCGCCGATCTCATCGAGAAACAGCGTGCCGCCATCGGCCTGCTCGAATTTGCCGATGTGTGTCGCAATCGCCCCGGTAAAGGCGCCCTTTTCGTGGCCGAAGAGCTCGCTTTCCAGCAGGTTTTCGTGCAGCGCCGCGCAGTTCACGGTGACATAAGGCCTGTCCGCCCGCAGGCTTTGCGCCTGTATGGCTCCGGCGATAAGCTCTTTGCCCGTTCCTGTCTCCCCATGAATGAGGACAGAAGCGTTACTCTTGGCCACTTTTTTAATCAATGAATAGACTTTGCGAATTTCCGGGTTTCGACTCATTTTGGGATAGTAGAGTTCAAAACCGGACACTCCCCCATAAGACAGGGGAACGAGATCGAGAACGTCGCCCTGGTCGTTCTCAAAATCTAACGATTTAATTACACTGTTGTTATTCATCGTAAAATTCACCTCCTTGCTCCCAACCGCACATGACTCTTAATGTTGCCTGCTTACAAACCGATTCCATGCAAACAGTTTGCCACAATTACACAGGATGCCTATCCTGCTGTTTTTGATTACAATATTCAGATTGAAGCGTCACAAATATATTCACTTTTTCACCGTCCAATTACAATCCCGTAAGGATAAAACGCGAAAATCCGGCTCTTACAGATTTGTATATCCTTGTTTTTCCGAAGGGAAAAACGTGAGTTACAATATCGTATTTATGAGAAACAAAATGTTAGTCATAGCACAAAAATGAAATTCATTCACGATAAAAATGTTTGATCCAATTTTTCTTCGAGCTGCTGCAGGGAAATACAATTCCTCATTTCTTCCGGGATCGCCATCTTTAACTCATGAAGCGCCGTGACCAGGGCAGGCAGATCGAGGCCGGTTCGTTGTAACAACTCTTTATTCGCAAACAGCTCGCCGGGTCGTCCGTCGAAGTGTATCGATCCCTCGGACAAAAGCACAACCCGCGAGCATACATCGGCGACAAAATCCATATTGTGTGTAACAACGACGACCGATTGGTTTTTGGCCAAAAGTCCATGAACGATAGTGGCCATCAGCCGAACGCCGACCGGATCGAGTCCGGCTGTCGGCTCATCGAATACCACCAGATCGGGATTCATTGCCAGTACGCCGGCAATGGCCACCCTCCTCTTCTCACCCTCGCTCAAGCGGAAAGGCGAGCGGGACGACACCTCCTGCGGATCGAGATGAACCGTTCTCAGCGCTTCGTCGACGGTGCGGTCGATGTCCTCGCCACGCACTCCAAGATTCTGCGGACCGAAAGCCACGTCTTTAGCTACGGTTTCTTCAAACAGTTGCGACTCCGGAAACTGGAAGACGATGCCCACCTTTTTTCGCAGAATATTCTGTTTGAAATGGGACGCCCAAATGTTCTCGCCGTTCCAGGAAATTTCTCCTTCAGCCGGTTTCAGCAAGCCGGTAAAATGCTGAATCAGGGTAGTCTTGCCCGAGCCGCTGGGGCCGACCAGGGCCACGCATTCGTCCGGGCCGATTTCGAGCGAAACATCGTCCAGTATCCAGCGGTCGGAGGCGTTGACGCCGGTGTAACGATAACGGATATTTTTTAACGATAAACGGATCATGTTTGATGTCGGTATTTCGTGTGCATTTCTGACAAAGAATTATTACGAACTGCTATTAAACCTTTTATCAATTATGCATCTTGAATTTTGATCAAGTTCTAATTGCATTATACATGTTTATGCAAGAGGAATAATGGAATGTTGGAACATTGGAAGAAGCGAGTTTTTTATGATTTCATTCTTCCATCATTCCAATATTCCAGTTCCTTTGTTAATAATTTGACATCCGTCGTTTCGCTCGCGTCGGTTTGAGGATGACCTTACAGGTGGTTACGTAAAATGTTCGCCTTTTGCATTCAAAAAAGCAACGATCTCCTCCAGCGCCTTTTCGTCGGCTTTGCCCTGCTGTACCGCGATCGAAACGAGGTACTTCGACAAGGCCGAATAGAGAGTCAACAACTCGGGCAGTTTTTTCTCCAAATGATCGTAATGCTTTTTAACCGTGCCGATATCCCCTCTCGAAACCGGGCCGGTGAGGGCGCTTGCAGGGCCTTGTTCCAGGATATTTTCCAGCGTCGCTCTTACCAGCGGCGCCAGCATGGTCAGGGCGTCCCGTTCTTCAATGCCGATGGCGTTTAGCATCCTGACCGCCGCGTGCTGCAATCCCACGGTGAAATTTGCCGCAATGACACAGGCCAGATGGTAAAGCGCCTTACCGGCAGGTTGAACGAGCACTATTTTTCCGTCCAGCTTGTGGACAATATTCTTCAGGCGATGAACGGCGTCCGGCGGCCCCTGAATGCCGTAGGTGATGTTGAACAGCCTTTTCCAGTCCTTTTCCGATCCGGACAGCGTTTGCACCGGATGCATGGAAGCGACCAGTTTGTGATGCGGAAGAACTGCCGATAAAACATCAGCATTCAGCACGCCCGAGGTATGGGCGACGATTCGGTCTTCATCCGGCGTCAGGTGCTGTGCGAGTTGAATGCCAACTTTCACGATGTCATCATCCGGCACGGCCAGAATGACCAGGGTCAAATGCTGCGGCAGAGAGTCTATAGCGCAGGCGATGGTAACATCGCCGCAGGACGAAGCGGTCTGCTCCGCTTTCCTGACATCCCGGTCGCAGACAGCAGGAACCGTACATCCTGCTTCAGACAACGCGCGGGCCAGGCTGGCTCCTAAACGACCCGCACCGATAATGCCAATAAGCTCTTCCATAGGAATCCCCAAAAGATTAATCTTGGGATGCTATTCAAAATTGTTTCTTCTGTAAATTGAAAGAACAGCTCGGTTGCATGGCGCGATTACGAAGGAACAGCCACCCATTCTTGCGCATCGCCGGAATAACGGCCATCCTCTTTCATGCCGCGATTCAACTCTAAAGAAATATCACATTCTATTTTATTCGGCCGTCACCACCGCAGCAGCATAGCCGACAGTCCATCCGCCGGTCATACCGGTAACCTCTGCGGAATTGGTACGCGCAACAATGTGCACCTTGTTCGCTCCGCGTTCTTTTGCCGCAAAAAGCAGGGCAGAAATAGGCCCCGAACCGCAGGCCTGGTATTCACCTTCGTTTGCGCCGCGACACAGCTCTTCGGCAGCCATGCTTTCGATGGCCCTGATGGTCCGGTCGTCACTGGCTCTGCATTCGTCCACCGAATCACCGTGATATAAATCCGAGCTGGCAACCAGAAGTGTATCATCGTCATCCAGAGAGCCGGAAATGGCATTTCCAAGAGTCGTGCAATTTTGCAGGCTGTAATCGTGAAAAACAATGGCCACAATACGGAATGTGTCGCCCAACGCCACTTGCAAAAACGGCAATTGTACTTCCAAAGAATGTTCGGGCCGTTCTCCGCCGGCGGCCGTATGGCCGTTTTGCGACAGTCTTATGTTCGGCGCAAAAGAGGCGATTTTTTCGGAAAGCTCTTTATTGACCGGCACATCGCCTAAAGGGGTCTGGTATGCGTTGCCATCAAACACACTCACCCCAGAAAACATGGCCGAATGGCTGGGCGCGAGGATGATGACGGATTGGTACGACCGGTCGCCGATCATGTTGTAGGCAACGGCCGCCGTTGGACCGGAGTACTGGTAGCCGGCGTGGGGCGCTATNAATCCGAATATTGGTTCGCTTACCGGAAGCCGCGGCGCCCGGTTGAAAAAATCAAGGATCATATTTCTCAGCCGCTTTGGATGCTCGGGATAAAATTGCCCGGCCCAGGCGGCTTTTCGCACATCGCTGTTTGAATGAGCCATCGCACACCCCTCTTGTTTGTCAGCGTTCTCGTTGATTGTCAGGTACTCAGGTACATTGTTCCGAACGGCAAACTGGCCGTCCTTGTGGATATCATTGACAACATATTATGAATTTCACCTTTAAACTTCAATAGATTTGTTTGGTTCTTCTTTTGTATATGGGCTAATTTGTGCCTGAATGAAAATTCTTCTTATCTATTCAGCTTTATTAAGCCTTTGGCTCGGCGAAGCCAACTATTCAGCCCACGAAACACACGAAACAAACAAAATGAATAACAATAAAGAATATCTGATCACCGTGTTCATGAGACAAAGTAAAAATGACAGGATGACTGGATTTAAAAGGATAGACAGGATCAACTCATCGTAGAATTTTATCGTAAAGCAATCTTGTCAATCCTGCGTAATCCTGTGATCCTGTCAAAAAAACTAAAAATATCAAAAAATCCTGTGACTGGTTACAAAGAAGGTTTGGTAAGGCTCTCCAAATCATTGCTTTGATTTTCACAGCAAATTTCCTATTTTTCATCCATGGAAGAGAATCCACAAAAAGCGCAGACATGTAAAAATCATCCACAGCGGGGCGCCAGGCGCACATGTTTCTACTGCAAGGAATATATCTGCAAAGAGTGCCAGGTCGTTTTCCTCAACAGTGTTTTTTGCAGCGTCTCCTGTATTCTCAAGGCCGTTGTCTCCGCAGCAAGCCCTTTGTTTCGTTCAAAACCGCGGCACAAGGCGGCGCGAAAGAGAATTCGCTGGCCAAAGATCCGCGTCAAGCCGTCCCGGATTTACGTGGATATCGCCTTCCTGCTGCTGGCCGTCGCTATCTTGCTGACGCTACGAAGCTTGTCCACAGAAGTCAAGCTGTTGAGAACGGCGCAGCAGGCAGCGTCCGGCAGGATCATTGTCGAGCCGGCCGAACACGGTGAGGCGGCCTTCGCCTTGTCCGAATCCCCGGACGCAATGGTCATGGAGAACGCAGTTCAAATCGTTGGCGAAGCCTCGGATAATATTATCATCAGTCTTTTGGTAAACGGCGATTTACGGGAAGTGACGCTGCCTGCCACAGGAAAATTCCAGTTCAAAGATGTGATGCTGCGATATGGCGAGAACGAAATCATCATTCGCGGAACGGATAAGGATGGCCGCACCGCCATCCTGGAAAAATTGAACACCACCTTTGGCGATCCCCGGCTTGATTATTTAGCCCGCGACATCACGCGCGGCGACATGACCCAAAACAAAATAGCGCTGACATTCGACGGCGGTGCGGGAAATGGGGCGGCAGCAGCGATTCTGGAGATGCTGGCCGAGAAGGGCCTCCGCTGCACCATGTTTTTGACCGGACGATTCGTTAAAGATAATCCCGACCTGGTTAAGCGCATGTTAAAGGAAGGGCATGAAATTGCCAATCACACCATGTCTCACCCTCATTTAACGACCTTTGCCATCAACGGCCTGCACAACACCATGCCGGATATTTCACGGGAAACGGTGCACCTGGAGCTGTTGGAAACGAATGAGCTGTACAAGAAAATCACCGGAAAAAGCATGGCGCCTTACTGGCGCGCGCCCTACGGCGAGCACAACCTGCAAATCCGGCGCTGGGCCAGCGAAATCGGCTACACCCAGGTGGGATGGACATTGGGCCATGGCGAGAACATGGACACCATGGATTGGGTGGCCGACACGCTGTCGAGCCGGTATAAATCCCCCCGGCAAATCCTGCAAAAAATTCTTTCATTCGGCAGCGACAGCGAAAGGGCAGCGAATGGCGGTATCATCCTCATGCACCTTGATACACAACGAAAAAAAGACCAGCCCTACGAAATCATCCCGGCGCTCATCGACAGCCTGCAGGGCAGGGGATATAAATTCGTCACCGTATCGCAATTGGTCAAATCCTGACCGGAATTAGGGCCAAAACTCGAGCGTGAAAAATGAAGACGTCTTTTATCGAGCTGGTAAAAAGCAGGCGCAGCGTCAGGCGATTTCAGGAAAAGCCGGTCGAACGAGAACTGTTGCGGCAATGCATCGAGGCGGCCCGTTTTGCTCCATCGGCAAGCCATGTACAGCCCTGGCGTTTCCTCATTGTCGACGATCCCGATCTAAAAAAGGTTCTCACCCAAAAGGCTTTCTCCGGCATTTTTTCAGCGACACGCTGGGCGGCCAAGGCGCCGATACTGGTGGTCATCCTCGCCGAATTGGATATGATAACGAATCGCATCGGCAGGCAATTTACCGGCTTGCATTATTATCTCATCGACATCGGTATCGCCGGCGAGCACTTTGTCCTCCAGGCCCGGGAGCTGGGTTTGGGCACGTGCTGGATCGGCTGGTTCAGCGAGCGGGGAGTGCGCAAGGCGCTGGACATTCCCAGGAAATACCGACCGGCGTCCATGCTTGCCGTCGGCTATCCGGATGTCGAACATTTCTCCGATAAAAGCCGGCATCCGCTCGAGAAAATATGCTGGTTCAATAAAGTGAGATGATCGCTTTCAGCCGATGAGACTCCCGCCGTTGACAAAAGGCACACTGATCCGCAGGTACAAGCGTTTCCTGGCTGACGTCAGGCTGGAAAACGGCGAGATCATCACGGCCCATTGTCCCAACTCCGGCAGCATGCGCTCGTGTAATATGCCCGGCAGTCCTGTGCTTTTGTCTTTCAATCCAAAGCCACATCGAAAATACGCCTATACCTGGGAGCTCATCAAGGCTGGGGAAGTCTGGGTCGGCATCAATACCCAGCACCCCAACAAGCTGGTGCGCGAGGCTATCATCGACCGAAGAATACCCGAATTGATCGGCTATGACCAGGTGAAAAGCGAGGTAAAGTACGGAACGAACAGCAGAATCGATCTGTTGCTTGGCAAAGATGATAAATTTTGTTATATAGAAGTAAAAAATGTCACCTTGATAGAAAACGATGTGGCCTGTTTCCCGGATGCTGTCACCGAACGAGGCACCAAACATCTGCACGAGCTGATGCAGGTTGTCAGAGACGGACATCGCGCCGTGATGTTCTTTGTTGTGCAGCGGCAGGACGCATCCCTGTTTCGTCCAGCG
>METF01000019.1:387-1217 GCA_001771235.1 Candidatus Zhuqueibacterota bacterium RBG_16_48_16 | reverse complement strand
TGACCCGGTCTACTCGGCGACGCTGCACAAGGCTTTTGAGGCGGGTGTCGAAATCCTGGTGTACCAGGCGAGAGTTGCAGCAGAAGAAATTGTTTTGGAAAAAAAACTCGGATTCGAATTATAACAAAAAAGCCAATGCTATGAATATCCTGGGCATCAGTGACGTCACGGGCAATCACAGCCACAGTTGTATCGCCCTGCTGCAGGACGGCACATTGACCTTTGCCCTGTCGCAGGAACGGATCAGCCGCGTCAAGAACGATCCGCGCTTCCCCAATGAGGCCATCCGTATTGCGCTGGATTTTGCCGGATTGCGTTTGCAGGATATCGACTGTTTTGCATGCGGCTATCCACCGGCCCATTATTATCGCAGCCTGGCCAGTCGCAGCAAATTCGACCTGCCCAGGAGCCTGCTGGGCGTACTGCCATTCAGGCCGTTTCGTTTGGCCAAATATCTATTTCCCAATATACGCAAAGGAATTTTCGACCCGAAATCGGCAAACGGCCTGGTCGGCCTGGGCGTTCCAAATGAGAAAATCCGTTTCGTCGACCACCACCTGGCGCATGTTTCGGCGGCTTATTTTTCCAGCGATTTTGATGACTGTTTGGGCATCAGCTACGGCGGATTTGCGCCGCACATCTCCGGGCAAAACGTGGCCGGAGCGGTCTATCGATGCCAGGGAGATGAGATCACTTTTCTCGAAGATATCCCCATGTACGCCACCGGTTGTTATTATTCGGGCGTGACCGTTGCTTTGGGTTTTCAGTATATGGCACAGGAAGGAAAGAGTATGGGCCTGGCAGCACTTGGCGATCCCACGCAATGTTAC
>METF01000019.1:0-365 GCA_001771235.1 Candidatus Zhuqueibacterota bacterium RBG_16_48_16 | reverse complement strand
CGCTATTCACAGGCGAGAGATGGCAGCCATATCACCATTGGGTGGACTATGTCATGTCGCCGAGAAGGGAAGTGTTTACAGGCAGCACCTCCGGGCGAAAATTGCGAAAACTGATCAGAAAATTCGGCCCCGAACAGGTGGCCGCGGCGGCGCAGCGCTTGTGGTGTGAAAATGCTATCCATTATGTGGAATACCTGCGCGACAAGTATGCTGTCAGCAGATTCGCCCTTGCCGGCGGAGTGTTCCTCAACATCCAGATCAACAAAGAGATTGCCGAAATCGATGGCATCGATGATATTTTCGTTCACCCTCACACCGGCGATGGCAGCACCGCCATCGGCGCGATGATCGAAGTACATCGGGAA
>METF01000018.1:4307-7559 GCA_001771235.1 Candidatus Zhuqueibacterota bacterium RBG_16_48_16 | reverse complement strand
TGGCTGCCCGGCGTCTATTTTTTCGACCGGGCGAGCGTCGGCCAACCGGCGTCGGTCTCTCTTTTTGCCGAACCGGTTACCGGCAGCGACGTCCTCTACGATGGGCTGATCCTCAATGATCCGCTGGATGGTTCCGTCGATCTGAATTTGATTCCCGTGCAAAGCCTGGCGAATGCGACCCTGGTGCTTTTCCCGTCAGGGGAAAATGGCTTTTTAACGCCCGGCAATGCCATCGCCCTACGATCCCGCAATATCGCCAGCGCGCCGATCCGCTCCCAGGTGTCTTACCACACCGGCGCAAACGGCCTGGACGATATCGACCTGCGGCTGGGGGCAAAGGCTTCGCCGGTGCTCTCGATCAACGCCGGCTGGATCCTGAGAAATTACGCCGGAACCACGGCCCATTCCACCTACCGCGGCCAGAAGGCCAACCTCAAAATCGACCGAACGTTGGGGGAGAAATGGCTGGTTTCTTATTCTCTGTTGATGAATGAATTCGACCGCGATTTGCCCGAGCCGTTCATGGCGCCGTCCCTGGACTATTTCCTCCATCCCCACCAAAAGGACCGGCGCTTCGATCACGGCCTGCTGATCAAAAATGGCGATGCGTTTTATACCCATCTCCAGCTTACGGATCTGCACCGGGAAATGTACTCCGACCGGCGCGTGGTGCTCGGCCAGTCTCACGACGACAGCCGCATTACGGGGCGTTCCGGCATCGGCTACCGTCTTTTCGGTTTCGAGGCAACGACCGGCCTTCTCTGGGCGCATAACGGCCTGACAAGCGTTGCCTGGGGAAATCGCGATGAATGGCAGGTCGATCTTTGGAGCCGTCTCGCCAGGAGATTCAAGAAAAAATGGCAGGTGCAGCTCGGCCTGCAAGCGGCAAAAACCGGCGGTTTCGATCTGGCTGTCGAGCCGGATCTCAGTCTGGTGTTCGACGCGGGCGCCGATTTCAAGGTCTCTGCCTGGACGGCTCATCGCGTGAACTCACCTAGTTTTTCGGCCAGGTTCTCAAACGGACCGTTCGTATTTGGCCATAGCGCTTTATCCCCTGAGAAGCAGACCACGGCAGGTCTCGGCATAAAAAAGCTCACAAAGAGATTGGACCTCCACGCAACGGTCACATTTTCGCGACACTCGAATGAAATCGCCGTGCTGTACGACCCGCAGAAGGCGGGTGATCCCGGCTTTCAAAACATCGCGCGGCACTCGACAGTCTTGTTCGATCATCGCCTTTTCATCTTTATGAACGAATGGCTGGAGCTGGCTTTCAAGGGCCATCTTTATGCCGACCGCGCGAGCGAATCCGGCTTGAAGACTTTGAACCTTCCTTCTCTCCACGAAAAGGCTTTTCTGCAGCTCACCAAAACGCTGTTTCAGGGCGATCTGAAAGCGACGCTTCGATTGGGGAGCGCGTTCTATGGAAGGCGCTATGGCTCGGATGTTTATTACGCCGCTTTTGCGAAAAACGCCGGCTCTTCCGGCCCGGTTTTGTTGCCATACATCGTCGGCCTGTTTCATTTTAAAGACGCCGCTATTTTTATTGCTTACGACAATCCGCTAAGCCAGGAGGTCGAGATCGTCAACGGCTATCCGAAAGAGGGGGCGCATGTCCGCTGGGGCTTTACCTGGCATTTTTTGGATTAAAAAATGGTATCCGCTCAATAAATAATGGTAAAAATTGATGATTGATGATCAAAAAGGTATTTCGGCATGGATGCATGATTGCATGGTTGCACGCCTGCTGTCATGCAGTCATGCAACCATGCGTTTGGAGTCTTAGTTTGCCATGCATTTCAAACGTGCCATAAAATATTGAGCGGATACAAAAAATGCTTGCATCAAAGCGCTTTCTTTCTAAATTAGCGCTTGCGTTCTTTCACACCTGTGATGTCGGTTTATCACAATGAAAAGGGAAGGCGGTGAGAATCCGCCACAGCCCCGCTACTGTATAGGCTACGAAAGCCGCTCCCGTCGGACGGGAAAAGCCACCGGGAAACCGGGAAGGCGCGGCCGGAGGTTTGAAGCCTGAGTCAGGAGACCTGCCGACATCAGCCGAATTGAAAGCAACCTTCGAGGGCGAGGTTTTGCTTATCCCCACAGATAAGACCGTTCAC
Organism: Candidatus Zhuqueibacterota bacterium RBG_16_48_16; assembly: GCA_001771235.1. Lineage (GTDB taxonomy): Bacteria > Zhuqueibacterota > Zhuqueibacteria > Residuimicrobiales > Sediminimicrobiaceae > Sediminimicrobium. Next base: position 5,439 of record METF01000018.1, on the reverse strand, counting down.
CCCAATTTTTTCGAAGATTGGGGTTTTTTATTGCCCTCCCCCTAACCTGGACAAGCCCCGTTGGATGTTTGCTATCCTACGGGGCAAGCCAGAATCAACGTGGAACACGGATTTAACGGATGAAACGGATCGGACGGATTTACCGGTAAAATTGGAAGGTCATAGTTACCACTCATGCCACAAAGACCCCAAGCCACCAAGCTACACCAAGTCAATCCTTTGTGAGTCTTGGTGTTTTAGTGTCTTGGTGGCGAGAACCTCTCTGCGTAGAACCTCTAAAAAAGCAAAATCCGTGGTTATCCGTTTTATCCGTCTCATCCGTGTTCTATTATAAGATTCTTGCTCAAAAAAGACAAAATAATTAGAGGCAAAATAATTTTAGTTTGAAAGGAGACAGAATATTGCGCGTCATTCCTTTCAAGGCGGACTGTAACTTTTTAGGTTCTCTTTTGATCATCCCGTTTTTTTGGTGTTCATTGCTATCGGCCCAATCCACGATAAAAATACACGGCTATGTCCTGGATGCCGACAGCGGCTCGCCTTTGAGTCCGGCGAATGTGCAAGTAGAGGGCACGACCATCGGAACGAGCACGGATCAGAATGGCCGGTTCGAGATCGGCAATTTATTCGAGGGAGAATATACGCTGGAGGTGACCTTCATCGGCTACCACAGCGCCCGGTCGACGCACCTGCGAGTGCGGGCGGATCGGCCGGTTTTTGAGATTTTTCGTCTCAAGCCATCGGTGCTGCCGCTCCGCGCTGTCACGGTTTCCGCCGAACAATACACCCTGATGGAGGCGTGGAATGTCATAACGATCCAGCGGCAAGAAATTCTCAGCTCCAATGCCCGCGATCTGGGCGAACTGCTAAGAGGCGTCGCCGGGATCGAGGTTAGGGAAACAGGCGGCGCCGGCAGTCGCAAGACGATTTCCATTCGCGGCGGCCGGGATAACCAGACCCTGGTTCTGCTGGACGGTATTCGTTTGAACGATGAGCTGACCGGCCAGGTGGACTTGTCGACCATACCCGTTTCCGCGCTGCAAAAGATCGAGATCAAAAAGGGCAGTTATTCCGCCGAGCACGGCAGCGGCGCCATTGCCGGTGTGATTGATATCGTCACCAGGTCGGCGGG
>METF01000018.1:4041-4246 GCA_001771235.1 Candidatus Zhuqueibacterota bacterium RBG_16_48_16 | reverse complement strand
TCGCTGGGAAAATCCTATCACACTGCCGGTCTCTTTGTTCATTATCAGACGAGCAAAAGCGACGGTGACTATGATTTTTCCTACACACGGCGGGATGGAACAACCGCCCATGAAAAACGCCTCAATTCGGGGGTCGATGCCGATCTGCTATTCGCCAAGCTGGATTGGCACACTGGCGCGCATCATTTACAGCTCACCGGGCAGA
>METF01000018.1:874-3960 GCA_001771235.1 Candidatus Zhuqueibacterota bacterium RBG_16_48_16 | reverse complement strand
CGCAGCTCCATTACAGCGGCGACCTGTCGGGCGGACAGATCAAGGCGGCCATCTCCCTGGCCGGGGAAAAGTCCGACTATATCAACGAATACCAGAACGTCGCCGCCCAATACCGGATCGTTCCGCCTTATCATAACCGCAACGAGCTTCAGCAACGGGCCGTCGACCTGTCCTGGGAGCTGGACAAAAACCGGTTATCCAACGCCGCTTTTCACCTGGAAGGCCGTCGGGTCAGCTTTGAGGACAAGGATGCGCTTTTCGGTAATTCACCCACAGGCCTCGCCCGGACGGACTACGTGGGTGCTGATGTTCGGCATACACTGAGTTTGAAGAATTCGCGCTTTTATGACGAATTCACCTTTCGTTCCGCCCTGCGCTTCGACTGCGCCTGGATTGAACATGACGGGGCTGACGCCAGGGTCGAAGAACACTGGAGTCCGGGGCTGTCGATTTTTTTCTCCAAAAAAGCGGGGGTTCGTTTCTCCCTGTATGCTTCTGTGAGCAAAGGCTTCCGGCTGCCCACCTACGCCGATCTCTTTTACCAGCAGTACCGCACCAGGGGGAACCCGCATTTGAAACCGGAAAAAAGCATGTCCAGGGAGATCACTTTTTCGACCGGAATTCATTTTCTGGGTCAAGTCGATGTGAACGCCACCAGGTTTGACAACGAATTTGCTGATATGATTTTGTGGAGAATGGGCTCCTTCGCCACCTTTTCGCCGGTGAATACCAATGCCGAGACCGCTGGTGAAGAATTTGACTTGTCCTGGATTCCTTTTGACCGGACCGTTAGCTTTTCTTTTAACCACGTGCATTTGAGGACAACAAACCTGAGCGGCGAGCGCACCACGCATGGCAAAAAACTGCCCTATCGCCCGGAACGCAGTACAAAGCTGTCATGCCGGATCGATGCCGGTTGGTTATCCATCGACTATTCGGCCAGAATCGTGGGCGAGCGATTCATCACCGAGGCGAATACGGTGGTTATGCCGCAATACGACATCCACGATCTGACCGCCGGAATGAGGCGGTCGTGGAAGCGACTGGAATGCCGGCTGTTATTGTCACTGTATAATATGTTCGGCGCTTCCTACCAGATCATCGAAAACGCGCCGATGCCGGGAAGGGAGTGGCGGGTGGGCTTGCAGGTGGAAGTCAGGTAAATGTAGAGGCGATGCATTCTCCTCAGAGAATCTCTTTCTTATGAGGGATTACATAAAAGCCAAGACAGAAAAATGAAAGACAGAAAAATGGTGTTTGGCATAATAACACAAGAAAGTTCGTAGTCCAGCCTTCAGGCTGAAATTATCAAGCTAAAGCTTGAACTACAAACAAAAAACCCAACATGTACTTATGAAATGGAGTACTAAGTAAAGTTGCCGAAGCAAAATTCCATAACCTAAGCGCTAATTTTCAAATAAATCCAAAATTCGACTGACCAATGACCAAAACAGGGAAAATGTCCCCTATCAAAATAATCCAAAAGAAAGGAGAAACCCGTGAAAAAATTACTGACATTATCCGTTATGCTCTTTATGGCCGGCTTGGCCATTGCCGGGGACTTTCCCCGCACGCTTTTTGTGGAAAACAACCTGGCGCGGTCGCTTTCGGCCATGAACCTGGAAAACGGCATCATCCATAATAATGTGTTGCAGCTCGGCGTTGTCCCTAACCAGTTGCTCTCGTACCGGGAAACCCTCTACGCTTTGAACAGCACGCCGGCGTCGCTGATGATCATCGATCCGGTCACCCTGGGCGTAAAAGACGAGATCGTTTTTCCCGACGATCTGCCCAATCCCTATTTTATGGCGCTCAACGGCGCGCGCAAAATGTACGTCACCAGCCTGGTGGCCAATAAAGTGGCGGTGGTCGACCTGGCGAAAAAAGCGGTGGTCAAAGCCATCGATGTCGGCCAGGCGCCGCAGGGAATCCTGGTGGATAACGACAGGGCGATTGTGACCAATACCGGTGGTTATCCCGATTATGCCGAATCGTCGGTGACGATCATCGATACCAAGAAAGATTCGGCGCTCGCCACCCTGCCGGTGCCGGCGAATCCGCAGACGGTGGTCTGGGGACCGGATTACAACTATTACATTCTTTGCTCCGGTCGCTGGGGAGAGAACCAGGGTGCGCTGGCCGTGCTGAGCCTCTATGCGCCGCCCGACTATAGCCCGGCCATTATCGATACCATAAGCATCGGCGGATTTCCGGGCGATCTGGCCATTTTGCCGGACGGCAGCGCCTATATTTCTGACTGGGGCGATGCGGCAAACGGATTTTTGTACAAGGCCAATATCTATACGAAAAATGTCATCCGCGGCGGACAAGACCCCATTCGCGTCGGCAAGGGCGCCATGCGCTTGTTCCTGGACAAACGCCGCAACGAGCTGTACGTGAGCGCATTTGATATGGATGTGGTTCAGAAAATAGACACGGAAAATGACCGGGTGACGGCGACGTATCCCTTTGGCGATGGCGCCCATGATATGGCCATCGTCGAGGAAATTCAGGCCAGCGACCCCTGGGCGGACGAGGTCGTCGAATTTCATCCCGGCAGCAATTGGAGCGAGTTTGGCTATGATTTTTTCCCCTACAACGTCCTCGGCCCGCCCGATCCCAATTCGGCGATCAGCGCCTATTTCGGCTCGACGTCGAAGGAAGAGATCTTGTCCCTGGGACACGGCGGTGACATCACCCTCAAATTCACCGACAATGTCGTGGTCAACGGGGCGGGCGTGGATTTCATCATCTTTGAAAATGTGTTCATCAACCTGTTTTCCAATACACCCTGGGTCGAGGCCGGTACGGTATCGGTCAGCCAGGACGGCGCTACATTTTACCCGTTTCCTTATGACACCACCACACTCGAAGGCCTGGCAGGTGCGCATCCGGTCAACAATACACAAAATCCGACGGAGCCGCAATTATCCGGTGGAGATGCCTTTGACCTGGATGCGGTCGGCTTGGACTGGATTCGTTACGTCCGCATCAGCGATATGGGCGACCGCTGGATCGAAGGGCCTTTCCAGGGCGATTTTGACCTGGATGCCGTTGTGGCTGTGAACAGCAGTCCCGGCGAGCCA
>METF01000018.1:322-847 GCA_001771235.1 Candidatus Zhuqueibacterota bacterium RBG_16_48_16 | reverse complement strand
CCGCGCCGCCTTATGTTGCTGCAAAACTATCCGAATCCATTCAACCCGAACACCACGATTGCCTTTCACCTGGATCGGCCGGGCTGGACGACCCTGACAATATACGCTATCGATGGAAGGCTGGTGAAATCACTTTTGAGACAGGAGCTGCCGCGTGGAGATCACCATCTTGAGTGGGACGGCAGGAATGAAAGGGGGGAGGTCGTGAGCAGTGGCGTCTATTTGGCCAGGTTAAAATCACCTGGAGATATACATTATGTAAAAATGAATTTCATCAGGTGATATCAAAGGCGCAACAGGCTTACGGCTAAGGCCTACGAGGGATAGCGCGGAACCCATCCGATCAAATGCAATTGGAGAATTATGAACACTTTTTCCAGTTCATTTTCCTTGTAAATAAAGGCTTGAATGATTACTTTGGTTCTTGCTAATGTAAAGGATAGATGAGTGCTAGGAAGCAATATTGTACGGATAAGAGAAAGGATTCGCTCTCAGCGGTATGACATAACCGCTCATGCAATGGAA
>METF01000018.1:0-237 GCA_001771235.1 Candidatus Zhuqueibacterota bacterium RBG_16_48_16 | reverse complement strand
CGAGAGGAACAAAATATGTGATAGAAGGAGTTGTAGCGGATGGGAATACCACTATTGGAATAGTCGGACGTTTTACCGGTACGGGACGTTATCTGATTATTACTGTTTATGAAGTAGTCAAAATGTAGAGGATATTAGTATGTATGGATATCGGTGCGAATATTGTGAGGGAACGGTGCAACCCCGCCTTGTGGAACGGGAGGCATTCAAACATAAAAATGGATTTGTTATTCTGGA
>METF01000017.1:5523-6235 GCA_001771235.1 Candidatus Zhuqueibacterota bacterium RBG_16_48_16 | reverse complement strand
CGGCAAAAAAATTACTATTCAACAGCTTTGCGGAAAGCTTTACCAAACCTCCTGTCTAGCTCATAACAGGATGTTAAATGCCGTTTTTCCTCGAGGACGGATATTACTTTCCCGCGCCAAAGGGTTCGTAAAGCTGAATAGACGCCCGATGACAGATCACTTCATCAGCAAAAGCTTGACCGAGGTGCGGAAATCTTTTCCCACCAACACGGCGAAATAAACACCGGACGAGACCACTTCGCCGGTTTCACCGGTGCCGTCCCAGGTGACGGTGAGAAAGTTGTCATGGATCGATTCGATTTCGAACTGTTTGACCTTTTGGCCAAGCATATTGTAAATGGCAAATTCGACATCCGTGTTCAGCAGCCTTTGCGGCAACGAAATCTGAATCGACACGGCCAGGTTGAACGGGTTGGGGAACGCCTTTACGGCCAGCTCGACCTCGGCGTTCATGCTGTCTGATTCGACATCCGTCGGCACACCGTCGTCGCCGCCCGACCAGTCCTCCCCGCCGTCGTTTCTGTCACCCCCTGAGCCATCCGTGCTACCCGTCTCCTCGGTATCGTAACCGAGGTTTTCTCCCGGGCGAAAAACGAGATAGCCGGTATAAGGGGTCAGGATTCTGTGCTTCAGGCTGATATCCATAATCTCCGTAACCGTGGCATTGGCTTGGGACTGTCGCATGAGCTCGTGAATATGATCGGCGTACCAG
>METF01000017.1:2690-5509 GCA_001771235.1 Candidatus Zhuqueibacterota bacterium RBG_16_48_16 | reverse complement strand
CGAATCGCCTGGAACGACATCGCCTGCGGATAAGGTAAATGAATCAACCGCTTTATCCAGCCGCACCTTGCCGATAGTGGTTACGTCCAGCGGCAGCTCGCCGCGAAAACGGCCGACCTGCATGATAGGAAATCGCAACGGGTAGTAACCCTGGTGAAGTGCGATGAGGTGCTTGCCATAAGCATAGCCCGAAGCAAAGCGCGTTTGCACCTCCACTTCCTGAAAATGGCTGATTTTTTCATAAAACAAAGCCGCCAGAATGTTCTTGATGGAATGATACCGCAGGAAAAATAAATTGCCGCCGGTTTTGTTGCACAAGTGGCCGTAAAAACTCTGCAACTGGGTGACGTACTGATTTTGATCATGGTCATAGACCAGGGATGACAAATTCTCCAGATCAACCACGTGAAAGCGCGTGTTAACCGGAAACATGGCAATGATCTCGTCCGCCAGCTCCTCGCGGGTTTGACCATATAACTGAATTTCATCCGTATTGGTCAGCAGGATGACCTCGATATTATCGCGGTTTTTCAGGAACTCGGCGGCCATTGCCATCAGCATTTGAAAATTGCTATAAGACGGAAAGGATCGCCTGAGCACGTTTTCGAACATCAGGTCGATGTTCTGCTCGCTGCACGGAAGCAGATCATCGGCGCCGGCGACGATGTCCTCGAAAGATACAAAAATATTGGCATCGTCCTGGTCGTTGAGGGCCTGCTGCATCGTCTCTTTTAACAGCGTCAAAATCAGCTCGCCATCCATGCCGTCGGTGTTAAAGCGGTTGAAATCGTAAAGCACCAGGTATTTTCTGGGGAGTCGTTGTTCCGCCACTTCAGGAGGATAGACAGCGAGCTGGTAGAATGTTTCAGCGCCATCGCTGTAGGTGCTGAAAAAGTGTTTTCCCTGGATGGGCGTAGAATACACCAGCTCGACGAACTGATCGTAGTCCAGATCAATATCGAACTGCCAGGCTTGTTCTTCAGTGTCATATTCCTGCGCAGTGATTTGTGCGCCTAAAAGCTGCGGCTTTTCCGGGTCTCGAAAAGTGACGTGCAGCTCCTTCACACCAGGACTTATTCTGGAAGTCAACTGGGACGTGGGCAGCCAGGCGCGCAATGTTTCGTTGGTCGGCCTGGCCGGGACGAGATAATGGATGCGGAACAGCCGTTTGACATCGCGCATGATGGGATAAAGGCGCAACTGGTAATGCACCAGGCCCTCCCGGTCGGGGAAGGACTGGGTGAGCAGCGCCGGATGGCGCACCGGACTGCTGACCTCGCTGAAAAGCAGCTCAGCCGTCCAGCGGTCGAGCATCGTGGCCCTGCGCAAGGTATCGTCCAGCTCGATCCAGAAATCAATGATAGATGCGTGGTCGGGCAGGCTGAATTCCCAGAGAAACTCCAGCTCGTTATAGTTTTTGAAAAACCAGCTCTTGAAATCATAAGAAACGGTCAGCTCCAAATTCATCTCTATGTGAGCGCCGCGCGGAATGACCGTGAGGCTGGCTTTATCGACGCGGACGTTATAGTCCTTGACGTTGGGATAGTTGGCTTCGTAAACGTTGAAATTGGCCGCAAAGCACCAGGCCGACAGGCAAAGCATCAGCAGCATTATTTTCGTATACTTGTTCATTTTTATCATCCTTTCGTTTCGATAAAAAACACGATCTCTATCAAAAAGTCAGTCACCCGACGGACGCATCGTTAGCGGATGAGCGATATTTTAATGTTCTGGGCCAGGTCGCCGGCGTGGATAGAGACAAAGTAAACGCCGCTGGAGACATTTCTGCCCCAGGAGTCCAGGCCGTCCCAAAAGTACTCGATCCTCTCCTCGGAATCACTGACTTTTATATCTTCATCGCGGATGATCTGTCCCAGGGTATTCGATATTTTCAAGTCGATTTCCCGCGCACCCTTACCCGGTGACAGAACCAGTCGAATGGTGGTGCTGGAATTGAACGGATTAGGATAGGCGACCAGGTCATAAGCTTCAGGAACGGACTTTTTTTCGACCAAAGGATCTTCGACCGCGGTCTCTGTTTCATCGCTCTCCATCAGTCTCTGGAATGCAAGGACACCTCCCGGCCCCGGCACGATGAATCCGCTATAGGGCGTCAGCAGCCGATGCTCGACGCTGACGGATTCGATATACGAAATAGTTTCATAGCTCTGTGGCTCGAGCAAAAGGTTTCCCACATAGCGGGCAAACCAGAATGTCGCCAGTTGCGGCCAGGTCGGAGTACCCTCCTTGCGGTCGATGACAACATCTTTGGCGTACAATTCGCCGTCCACAATGCCGTAGAAAGAAGTGGTAAAGGGAGCGGCGCCGTCAAACAGACCGATCTGGTAATAAGGCCGGGTGATGGGGAAATCGGTTCGCCCCTTGTTAAGATCAAAGCGGGAGTAGCCCAGGCCGGATTGCGGGCGGGGGTCGATCTCCACGGCCGAAGCGCCGGGCGCAGTACAATCCAGCATGGCGTCCAAATGATCGTATTGGGCGAATTCCCTGAGCTTGATGAAAGTGCCCCAGGTCAGGCGGGCCAGGTTTTCATACAGGTAATCGTTGCCATAGTAATAGTTGCCGTTTATCCACTTGTATGGCCAGGTATGGCCAGCCACGTTGATGATTCGAAAAACAATCGGATACTCTGCCAGATCCAGCGTCTGATTCATAATTTCCATGGCCGTAGTCGTGGGATCGGCGTGGGTACTCGCATCGGAGATGAGCCAGATTTCCCCACCTCGTTGCTGGGCATTGAAAATGCGCACTGCCTGTTTCAACAAGTGAGGCAGCGTGCTTAATTTTGGTTCAGGCTGATT
>METF01000017.1:2441-2628 GCA_001771235.1 Candidatus Zhuqueibacterota bacterium RBG_16_48_16 | reverse complement strand
AGCGGCGTAAAGCCGGAATAGACAAGAGTGATCGAATCGTAAGCTGTGGTCGACAGCAAAACGCTCTTTTCAAAGTTATTAATGGCGGATGAACGGGAAGGCGCATCTGCGGACAGGTCGGCAGCAAGCACGATGCTCTTTTTTTGTATTTCCTCCGCAGTCATTGGCGGCAGCAAAGAGAGCTGAT
>METF01000017.1:1565-2275 GCA_001771235.1 Candidatus Zhuqueibacterota bacterium RBG_16_48_16 | reverse complement strand
TAGATTACCGCCGGCCTGGCATTGGGATTGTCCACATCGTAAACGGTCAGATTGGCATTGGTCTTCCGGTAGGTGTAAAAATCATTCACCGGCAGGAAAAATCTCCTTGAATTGTAGGAGGGCTGGCAGGGTGTGAGAAATTGGATCTTGATGACCGGGGTTTTGGTCAGGGTAACGGGAGAAAAACGCATTTGGTATCTCTTTGTAACACTGCCGTCCCATTGCCGCTGATACCTGTGGCGCAGCAACAAGCGGTGCTGCTGCCTGGGGTATTTCTGGTAAAGCTCTTCCGCCGTCGTTATATCGACGATCTCCGCCTGGATGAATTCGTTCGAGTCAGCGGGCTTGATCCAGCATTCGTTGACGACGGCATCTTCGGTCAATTGGAATTCCCAGATGATTTCATAATCTCCGGATTGGGGTCGTGTTCCATCGTAGGGGTCGGGGATGAGGCCAATCTCGTAAGTGGCGGTGGTCTGGTAAAAGAGACCGAGCACCTCCACATCGAACGATAACTGCTTCATCTCAAAATAACGCCAGGTGTAGCTTGACTCGGATATGCGATAGGCGGTGAAATCGGCCTTTGCCAGAATCGGCAGCATAAAGACCACAAGAAATAGGAATCGGTATTTCATAGCACGTCTCCCTGGAAAAATGATAATATGTTTGTGGTGAGAAAAAAGTAACCCTGTGAAAAATTTTCACGTGAA
>METF01000017.1:1336-1554 GCA_001771235.1 Candidatus Zhuqueibacterota bacterium RBG_16_48_16 | reverse complement strand
CGTACAAAGGTGAGCCATCTTATGATAAAAGAATTTAAGGTGAACGTGTCGCGAACGTGAAAATGAGCATGAAATAGTGTTGTGTGGAAAAAGCATTGCGCCTGTTCCGGAGAGATAGATCAAAACGGCATACTTACCGCAAAAATTGTGCAAAAGGTGAATGTTTCGGCGGGATTGGTGGCAAGACCTTTGTACGAGAAACCCCCGTTGTTCTTCAA
>METF01000017.1:999-1214 GCA_001771235.1 Candidatus Zhuqueibacterota bacterium RBG_16_48_16 | reverse complement strand
TTGCCTTGGCCTTTTTGGCTGGCTTTACCTGCGTTTTGGCCTGGACCTTTTTTCGTTTTTTGGGCCGGGTTTTACCCGTACTACCTGCAAATATTTTTCCACGTCGAGTTCTTTGGTCACCTTTACCCATAAATATTTCTCCTCTTAGATATGTAAATTACAGGTTGGGGAATTCACAAAAAGAAGTAAGCAAGCTTTCTTACTCGCGAGGAAGA
>METF01000017.1:601-873 GCA_001771235.1 Candidatus Zhuqueibacterota bacterium RBG_16_48_16 | reverse complement strand
CAGAGGTTTGTCCGATTTCAGGAAACTGTTTTAGCAGTTTGATCTTTTTTCTCAAATTACGTTCGAATATTTTGGCTGAATGCGAGCTTTCCTTTGCTATATGTTCCAGAACTTTAGTCAGATCATCAACGAATACCTGTGAATAGATGAGTTGATAATCTTTCACGACAGGAGTTCTTCCATCATCCTGTCAAATGCCTCCTCGGAATAATATTCACCATCCGCGATTTTCTGGCGAGACCTTTCCACTTTGGCAACCAGCTCCCTGACTT
>METF01000017.1:196-488 GCA_001771235.1 Candidatus Zhuqueibacterota bacterium RBG_16_48_16 | reverse complement strand
TGGATTTGCTGACTTTGTCGAGGCGGTCCGTTTGACGCAGAATGCTGATAGATTCGATATCAGGCATTTTTGAGCTCCTAATTTCTCAGTGTTACACAGCAATTTGTCGCAATTTATACAATATGATGACAGAATTCAAGCTAAAATTTGTCACTTATTTTCTTTCAGTCGGTAGAGACGGACCCGGCAATTTTCTTTTGTACCATCAAAGGAGTCAGGATTCCAAACAATAAAGCCGATATCAGTCCTCATGTTGGCTGGCATCACTCATTTTGAGCCGGGTTCTCGGCCA
>METF01000017.1:0-147 GCA_001771235.1 Candidatus Zhuqueibacterota bacterium RBG_16_48_16 | reverse complement strand
GATCTTTGATTTAAAAATGTTTGTCCGAAATCTTATGAGTCATTTAAACACCCTGTGCTCGGTTAACCTACCGAGCATATCGATTTTTTATGTCGTCTTTTTGCTCTTTGCCCTGGCCTTTTTGGCTGGCTTTACCTGCGTTTTGGC
>METF01000016.1 GCA_001771235.1 Candidatus Zhuqueibacterota bacterium RBG_16_48_16 | reverse complement strand
CCGCTAAATTCACCGGGCAGCTCTGGCTGCAAATGGCTGAGATTGAGTATATCGGCAATCAGGTTGAGTATAAAATCAAAACATAGCGCCGTTAGAATGATAATGGCATATATGTTCATGAATCAAGCTGTTTCTACGACCGTCCGATTGACGTTTACAGGTTCGATGGTTGTAACACTGACAGGGTTCTAAACCCTGTCAGTGTTTGCTTAGGTTAAAAAGCCAATCCAACGTTAAACATCTGTACTTCGTTCAACACGCCAAAATCCTGGTAGGCGTAGTCCAGATGAAGGGTGGTGGAGCCTACCATCTTGTACTGTAACCCGGCGCCAAAACTCATACCTCTCTCGGACTCGCGAGCAAACATGGAGTTATAGCCGGCCCGCAAGGCAAACATGCTGTTGAAGACATACTCTCCACCCACGTTAACACTTTCTGTGTCATCATTGGGATGCAGGGCATCCGCAGAGACGATGAAGTTGCTGTTACCGCGGCCTTTGAGTATATCCATGGCCAGCCCGACTCGGAACATCAGCGGCAAATCAAACTTGTCGGTTGATAAATTGGCGTTGATGTTTTTGTTATTTCCGTTAATCAATGGATCGATGTCGGCCTGAATAAGCATATCGCGACCGCTCATGTTCATCTTGGCGCCATAGTTGGAAATGCTCATAGCGATTTTAATACCGTTGAACTGGGTATCGAACAGTGTGCCGACATCAAAGGCAGCTCCGTTTGCGGCGCTGTGATAGATCTTTTCATGGATATATTTGAAATTAAAACCAATCGAGAACCTGTCCGTCAACAGGCGGGCATAAGCCAGGCCGAAGGCGTAGCTGCCGGCGCTGAACATTTCACCTGTGCCATTTGGCTCGAACACAGTGGTTTTTTCCATTTCATCCATGGTCAAAAAGGTGGCATTTAATCCCACCGTGCCCAAATTGCCCAGCGGCATTGATAGTGCGGCGTAATCAAAGCTGACGTCGGCAATCCAGCGTGTGTGGCTAAAGAGAGCCTGGGCACGATCAAGCCGGGCTATACCGGCAGGGTTCCAGAACATGGCCGTGGCATCATCGGCCACCGCCACAAAGGCGCCGCCCATGCCGATAGCCCGGGCGCCAATGTCGATATTTAAAAATCCCGCGGCGGTGGTGCCCACTTTGGTCACCTCTTGCGACTGAACCGGAAAGATCGCCAGGATCAAGACGCTTAGGGAAAGAAACAACAGAGTCTTTTTCATCTTGTGGCTCCTCTATATTTCAATGTTCATTTCTTTTTAAAGTGCGTAAACCTGGAGCTATTTGATGATGGCAAACTTGCCAATTTTTTCTCCAAGCTCGCCGGCGTCGACATAGTAGATATAAACGCCATAGGATATGTCCAGGTTATCTTTCGATAGCATATCCCAGATCACCGTTCCATCGGCAATCGATGCGGAATTATGCTCGATTTCCCGAACCAGTTGTCCTCTGATGTTAAATATCTTGATCGTGCATTTATTCGGCAAATTGATGAAATGCAATTCCCGCGGCCCGCGACCGTTCGCATAAGGATTCAGCGGTTCCCAGGAATTGGTCACTACATAAGGATTGGGCACGACCTTGATATTGTTCATATCTACCTTTGCCTGGGCCTTGTCGATTGTGGCGCTCACAGTGGCGAACTCAAAGACATCGTGTGAAAGGAAGGGTTTGTTGAAATACGCTTCAAAATAGTCGCCTTCTTTCGGTAAAGTATATTCTGTTGAATCGGTAGTAGCAGGCCGTACCAGCGAAATTTGCCAGCCGGGGTACAGCGTATCCGGTCTCGCCGGATTCATTGCTTCGAGGAAAATAATAGCATCCGTTCGCGAGCCGCCTCCGCTAAAAGCGGAGAACATGCCATCTTCGCCATCCAGCTCGTAAAGGGCAAAGTCAATCGGCTTTCCGGTGGACAAGTTGGTCACTTTAAAGTTCACCGGTACGGCAGGCAGCTCCCGCGTGCCTCGGAAAATCTGCGTGGCGGTATCGGCACCGACTTGATCGTAAAAATCAATTCGATAATCCGCCGCGTTGGCCATGATCTCCCATCTGGAATAGACGGTTGGATTGAAGGTATAGGCATATATGCCATCACGGCTCCAGCCGGATTTTGTTTCATCGAGAACAACCTCGGCATCGTTGTTCAACTTTAAGCGGAAACCATGGGTTACCGGCAGGATATCCGTCGGCGTTACGCCCGGGTTTTTGTTGATCAACGTAACCGGGCTGCCACCGACTGTGACATCGATAAGCGTCAGGCTCTTGGTAACCGGCAGGTCGGTAGTGGGATTGATGGAATCTTCGAAAGTGACCTGGTAGTGATGGTTGTCAAGAACTCTGGTCGGATCGATGATTTCATAGCCTACCGTGCCTGTTGCCCGGCCTCCGGTCATCAAGGCTATATTCGGGATTCCCGCATTTTTATATCCTGCTGCAGGGGCTTCCGGCCGAGCGATGATCACGTTGTTGCCTTTGTCGATTTCTCCGGAAGTGCTGACGGAAATGAACTTGGAACATTCCGTGGGTGCGAGGCTCAGCGAATCTGAACCACGATCATAGGAAGTAACCGCATAGTAATATGTGTAACCGTTTTTGGCTGTGCTATCGGTCCAGGTATTGACGATGCCGGTGTTGTTGCCCATCCAGAAATGAACGCCTTTGACGGGCACAGCGGCATAGCCACTATAATCGTTCACTATGTCAAACTGCGCTATCGGCTTGCGATAAGTCACCGATCCGATGCCATCGGTTATCGCCAGCATGTCCTGCCAGCCCGGCTCGGTAGAGCGATAAATTCGATATCCTTCAAAATCATTCCCCGTAATCGGGTCGATTGATTCTTCGGCACTGGTATCCCAAATCAGCGTCACTCGGTTGTCTCCGGGAACCGCTCTCACATTCGGAATGCTGGGGGCTTTGGAAAAGCTGTAATTTTCATTGTAAGCTTTGGCTACCCAATACTTATTCGTCAAAAAGTCATCCAAATTGCTGCCGCACATGATTCCCATTGAAAAGCGCTCAAACTGCCCGGGTTTCATAGGGAAATAACCGGAGCCGTACAGCAGCTCGACGTTAGTGTTTTCCAGCAGGTCGTCAAAGAAGCCGGGCACAACATTTTGCCACACCAATTCATCTTCATAGTGAGGTATGTCCGGCCAGTAGTACAGGGTAAAACTGGTTAATCCCAACATGTCCGTTTCGTCGATATCGACTTTGTCAAAATGCGGCTCGCCATAGGTTGGCTGCCGGTCGCCTTCACCGGGATCGCCTGTCGAGATGGCCCCGTCGGCTCCCAGGTCATCCTCTAACGGATCCCAGTCGCCGTCGTTGTCAATGCCGTCATCGCGTCGCTCGTCCAGAAGCAGGTTGTCCAAACCTGCGCCGGTGAAATAGTCGACGTACCTGGCGCCAACATATAAGTAGGTGCGGATTATGTTAGGCTCTACACCTATCTCCGCGCCATTGCTCTCATCGATGACGCCGTTGAGGTTGTTGTCCACCAGGTCATGTCCTATTTCAGAGATGGTTTTTCCGGGATAAAATTTAAAAACCAAATCCTGGTAATTGACGCGCACGGTATCGTTGGGCATTTTGGTTACGGTTCGTTCAAAGGTAAGATAATCGATCAAGACGATGTCATCGCCTGCATTGAGCGTCCGAGAAACAAACATGCTCTCGGTGATGGTGCCGCCGGAGCCGAGATATCCGTCGCCGTCGTTGTCGATGCCGTCATACGGATTGCCGGGGCTTTCCATAAAGGCGCCGCCAAAGTAGCCCACCGGCGTAAAGCCGCCGTAGCCAATATCATCGAAATCGTAGAGATAAGCGACGTCTTCGTCCTTGTCATAAGCGCCATTGTCGTCGTTGGCGTCGCCGCCTGTGGTCGTATCGCCCATGTTGTTACCAAATTTGTAGGCGAATACAATCTTGTCGTGGTTATAAGTGCCGACATTTTCAAGATCGAAAAGGACAAAAAGCGCATCTTCCACCAGGGCGTTGGACCATTGAAATCCACGCGCCCACATGCGAATGCCCAGGCCGCGTCGCGATGAGTCGTTTTTATCGGGATAAAAGTTGAATTCCATGTTATTATAATCATCAGCAACGTAAAAGCTCTCCTCATCCGCGTTGAATATGTCTTTGCCAAAATAGCCGTTCCACTTGCCGCGCCAGCCCGGGTCGACCGGATCATTCAGCTTATCCGGCCAGTAGGAAGGCCAGGCATATCCCCACTTGCTCATGGCGACATCAGCATAATTTGGATTGGCAAATCCTGGCAGAGGCAAAAATGTCCACCATTCGCCATCGGGTCCCTGGTCGCCTGTTGAATAAGAGATGGCGGAGCTGATGACGTCGCTGACAATGTGTTTGAGCGCGTGATCGGCGTCGAGAACCTCTGCTCCCACAAACACATTGCCATCGATCATATAGATGCGTCCTGAATTGATCGGCCATTCGCCCCTGATGTCGGGTGGACTGTTGGGGCCGCCATAGGTACCGTCGTTATAGAAAGATGTACGAAATTGATTGCCGGCATGTAGACCGCTTTTGTGTTCCAGAAAATTGCCATGCAGTCCTTCCATTTGAGCATAGGTGTTTGCGGCAAAAATGGCTGTCATGCACAACACCAGCAGCAGAATGTAGAGATATTTTTTCATGTAGGAATCCTCCTATTGCCTTAAAAGCCAATGGCCATACCGACCTGCACCTGTCGCGGAGTGGTATACCAGCCCGGTTGGTTCACGAAATCTTGGATTGTGCCAATTCTATTCGAATTGTAGGAAATGGTGCTTGGATTGATTTGTGTCGTATAGCGCGCCGTCCCGGAGTCGCCGTAGACATTCACTTCATCCCGTTGATCGAACACATTGTAAACATTTATGAAAAAGTTGAAATCGAATCTGCCGACAGGAAATTGCCGGTTGATCAGCAGGTCGACGCTTTTTTGGTCGGGCAGGCGCTCGCTGTTTTCCCGCAGGCCGATCAGCGCTGCGCCGCCCACAGTTTCCCCCCTGGCAATATCCGGTGTGTACGGCCGGCCACTCCAGTATCTTCCGATAAGTGAAAAAATCCATTTGCTGACTCGCAAGACGACAGAGCCATTCAACGTATGGTTTTGATCCCAGTCTAGTGGCAAAAGGTTTAAACGCGGCTCTTCCTGTGCCTGGTAGGCATTAAAGGCGTCATTCGGGTTTGAGTAGGTGCCTTCAATGATCTGGAAAGAATAGTCCAATCGGGCGGAAAAGTTATTCGACTGGCGTTTTTCCAGCTTGACCGTTATGCCGCGTACATTCATATAGTCCTTATTCTCGTATTGAGAATACCTGACACTCGGTATCGGCGTGCTGATCAGCGGACTTGTTCCCACCCAGTCGCGCACGTCGCGATAAAACAAAGTCGCATCGATGCCGATATCATTCGTCAGTTGCTGCTGTAAACCGATTTCGTACTGAATGGTCTTTTGTGGATTCAGGTTGGCATTGCCAAAAATGGCGTCTCCTCCCTGGGGACTCAGCTTGAAATCGGGGTTGTCATAAAGATATTGAAATTCAGGTATCTGGAAGAAATAACCATAGGAAAAGTGGATGACACCTCTATCGGTGATGGGATAAGCAATTCCGAGTCGCGGACTCAACTGGGTCTTTGCATCCACTTTCTTCTGCATAAAGGCGCGCCGTTCCTCCGGTGTGTATTTCGTAAAAGTGGCCAAATAATCTGCCAAGTCCTGGCCGGATAACTGCGTCCTCGGCGCGACGTAATTTTTGTAGATGTTTTCGTTCTTATAGGGATAATAGATGTTCGGATCGGAAGGATCCACAGGGATGTTGCTGTTGGCATCAAAATAATCAAACCTCAAACCGGCGTTGATGATGATGTCATCCAGCTCGATTTTATCCTGGACATAAGCGGAAAACTCTCTCGGCTTTCGGTTATATTCACTGTGATAGGTAGTAGAAATATCCGGAATGGCCGGTTCGAAAGGTACGATGGCTTCGCTCGATCCTTCCTTGGTTTTTGGCCGCAGCGTGTACTGATTGAGTATGAGCTCATGCGAGCGGACTTCGACTCCACTCTTGATCTGATGCACTTTGTTGACCTGGCTGGAAAGGTCCAATTTTCCGACCCAATAAGCTGTACTGCGATAATAGTGATCCATATCCATGCCGGCGCTGAAAAAACTGTAGCTGGCCGGCGCCGTGGCAGAATCGGGATGAACATAACCCAGCGGCCCGTCAGGATCGACGATGTAATCGAATTGTCTCCTCGCCGCCTTAATGTTCTCAAACTCCTGTGCATCATCCGGATCGTCCAGGTCAAGCTGAAATCCGCTCTGGCCGGCGGTATCGGGGTAGACCCAAACCAGATAATCAGGCTTGACTAACGGATCTTCGAATACATATTGTTTGAATTCATTATATAAACGGTTGACGCGCAGCTCATAGAACGTCGAGGGAGAAAGAACATGGTTTAGAGAGAGGATGTGAGTGGTTCCGGTGCCATGTCGCTCCGGTACGCCATCCGGAGTGTATTTGTAGTTTTGACTGTAAAAGCGGTCCTGATCCCATTTATTCCAAAAGACATTGTAGCTCAATTTCATGTTCGGATTGGCCGCCCAGGTGAGTTTTCCCTGGGTCGAATACCTTTTATAGGGATTCATGGGCACAAGCGAGCTGTCGCCCGTGGTGCCGACCGGTGTGAACCATTCCCGGCCGTAGAGGTGTCCCTCATCAAAGAGATACCTGCCGTTAGCGAAAAAGGTCAGCTTGTTGCCGATAATGGGAACCGGACCACTCAGGCTAAACTCGGCGTTGTAATTCGGATTGAAATCTTTGAGCGGATATTCTTTTTGATCCTGAAGAACAACGGACCCTGTCTGCGCATCCGTGGTAGGAGTGACTGATTTGAGCACGCTGAATTCATCACCGTTGCTGATATAATCGCCGACGTAGGTTTTAATCTGGCCGTTGTAATTGCTTCGGCCTTCTTTGGTGATGATATTGATGATTCCGGACATGGCCTGGCCGTATTCGGCGTTAAAAGTGCCGCTGATGACCTGCAGCTCCTCGACGGCAGAATTCTCCACTCTCACCCCCATTCCGCCTCCGAACACATCGGTCGTTGCAACGCCATCGACCCAATAGGCCACTTCGCCGGCGCGACCTCCTCGGATGTGAAGATCGTTACCGGTTTTGATGATGCCCGCCTGCAGTTCCAGAACGTCGGACACCTCCGTCACCGGCAGGGCTTCAATCTCTTCCGCGCCTACGGCAGACAGGGAGGACGTCATGTCCATCTTGACCAACGGCCTTTCAGCGACGATGGTAACGGTTTCTCCGGCTTCCAGAACCGTTTCGTCCAGTATGACGTTGATGGTCGTGGTAAGGTCGATAGATACGCGAACCTTTTCGACAATAAGCTCTTTAAAGCCCATCATGGAAACGTTAAGCGTGTAAACGCCAGGTGGAATGTTCAGAATGATATAGGTACCGCTCAGGTCGCTTGCGGCGCCCAGCGACGTGCCATCGATAATCACGTTCGCGCCCGGCAACGGCTCACCGGAAGCTCTATCGGTGACC
>METF01000015.1:2944-5010 GCA_001771235.1 Candidatus Zhuqueibacterota bacterium RBG_16_48_16 | reverse complement strand
AGATATTAAAGATCGGATTGCCAAAGGGCAGCTTGCAGGAGGCGACCTTTCGCTTATTGAGCAAGGCGGGGTACAATTTTTCTGTCAGCAGCCGCTCCTATTTTCCTTCGATCGACGATGAAGATATCCAGGCGATTTTGATCCGGGCGCAGGAAATTGCCAAATACGTGGAGCAGGGCGTTTTTGACGTTGGACTGACGGGCAAGGATTGGATTTTGGAAAACCGGGCAAAAGTGGTTGAAGTGGGCGAGCTGACCTATGCCAAATCAACCATGAAGCCGGTGCGCTGGGTGCTGGCCGTGCCCAATGACTCGAACATCAAAAGCGTTGCGGATTTACAGGGAAAGCGGATCGCCACGGAAATCGTCAATCTGACCGAAGACTATTTGGCAAAGCACGGCGTCTCCGCACGAGTGGAGTTTAGCTGGGGCGCCACCGAGGTAAAAGCGCCCATGCTGGTGGATGCCATCGTCGAGGTGACCGAAACCGGCAGCTCTTTGCGGGCGAATAACCTGAGAATCGTGGAAACGGTGTTGGAATCGCGCACCATGCTGATTGCCAATGAAAAAAGCTGGGCGACCAGGGAGAAAAGGGAGACGATTGAAAATTTTTTCATGATGCTGCGGGGAGCGATCGAATCCGAGGGCAAGGTTGGATTGAAGATGAATATCGAAAAAGACAAATTGGAAGAGCTAATGCGGGCGCTGCCGGCCATGAAAAAACCGACGTTATCGAATCTTTATGGCGAAGACTGGGTGGCCGTAGAAACCATCGTCGACGAAGCCACTGTCAGAAAAATAATCCCCGCGCTCAAGCGCCTCGGGGCGCAGGACATCATCGAATACCCATTAAATAAAGTGATCTATTGATGAACGTTCGCATATACCGGAAAAAAGAGATCGCCGGTTTCCTGGAAAAATACGAATCCCGCCGGACGGGGATTTCCAGAGAAATCGAAAAGAGCGTCTCCGAGATTTTGGAAGACGTCCGGCAGAACGGGGATGATGCGCTGTTTTTTTATGCAAAGAAATTCGACCGGTTGGAAGAGAAGCTCGATTTGAGAGTATCCGAAAGCGAGATTCGACAAGCTTTTGACAGAACGGACGCAAAGCTTGTGCGCGTTCTTGAAGAAGCCATTCACAACATCAGAGCTTTCCACCAGAAAATGCGCCAAACCTCCTGGCTCTCCTGGGAGGACGACGAGGTGGTGCTGGGCCAGCGAATCACCCCATTGCAGCGGGTCGGGGTTTACGTGCCTGGCGGCAGGGCGGCCTATCCGTCCTCGCTGGTTATGGGCGTCGTGCCGGCCCAGGTCGCCGGTGTGGAGGAAATCTGCCTGGTCACGCCGTCCGATCCGCAGGGAAAGGTCAACGAAACCATTCTTGCGGCGGCTTCGCTTTTGGGTATAAAAGAGGTTTACCGCGCCGGCGGGGCGCATGCCATTGCCGCGCTGGCGTTCGGGACAAAGACCATCCCGCGCGTTGACAAGATCGTCGGCCCCGGAAGCATTTACGTAGCCACCGCGAAGAAATTATTGTTCGGCACCTGTGGCATCGACATGGTCGCCGGCCCCAGCGAGGTGACGATTTTGGCTGACAATACTGCCGAACCGGCGTTTGTTGCGGCCGATCTCCTGGCCCAGGCCGAACACGATCCTCTGGCGTCTTCTCTGCTCATTACGACTTCGGAGCGACTGGCAAAACTCGTTCAGGAGGAAGTGGATCGGCAGATGCAGGATTTAAAACGGCAGGAAATCCTCAAAGACTCTTTGTCGGAATACGGCGGAATTATCGTTGTTGAAAAAATGCAACAAGCCGTCGACATCAGCAACCGGCTGGCTCCGGAACATCTCGGCCTGCATCTCAAGGATGCCTGGACTATTTTAGGCGACATCAAAAACGCCGGCGCGATATTTTTGGGTTCCTATTCGCCCGAAGCGGTTGGCGATTACTGGGCCGGCCCAAACCATATCTTACCGACAAACGGCTCTGCCCGTTTTTTCTCTCCGTTGACCACAAACGATTTTGTCAAGCAGAGCAGCCTGATCTCGTACAGTAAAAAAGCCC
>METF01000015.1:0-2735 GCA_001771235.1 Candidatus Zhuqueibacterota bacterium RBG_16_48_16 | reverse complement strand
TGATTCGATAATCACCAATTATTGCCACCATTTATTGAGTGTATACGATGAAAACTTTATTTAAGAAAAGCGTCCTCGATCTGGATGGATATACGGCGCCGCCGCAACATCAGGTGGAGGCAAAGCTGAATCAAAACGAGAATCCGTTCGATATTCCTGCGGAGCTCAAGCAAAAAATTTTTCAGCAGGCGTCGCAGATCGAGTGGAATCGTTACCCGACTTATGAGTCGCCGCGGATTAGAGAGAACCTGGCGAAACTGTACGATGTCCATCCCAATCAAATAGTGCTCGGCAGCGGCTCCAACCAATTGCTGGTTATCCTGCTGAGCGCCATATTGGACTCTTCAAAATCCGTGCTTTTCTGTCCGCCGACGTTTGGTCTCTTTGAACACTACTCATCCATTTACCAGGCGAATATCATCAGGGTCTATCGCGCGCCGGGGCAGGACTTTCCGATAAAAGAAGTTGAGCGCGAGATCCGTTTGAAAAAGCCGGAGCTGTTATTACTGGATTCGCCCACCAACCCGACCGGCGCGGAGATCCCGGTTGCCATGATCGAAAAAATATGCGAGATTTCTTCAGGACTCATCCTGGTGGATGAGGCTTATGCGGAATTTTGTGATAACAGCGTTCTGCCGTTCATCAAACGGTTCCCGAACCTGATCATTTCCCGCACATTTTCCAAGGCTTTCTCCCTGGCCGGGATGCGCTTCGGCTACATGGTTGGCGATGAGAAGGTTGTCGAACAACTACGAAAAGTGAATATCCCCTACAATATCAACCTGTTCACCGAGCTTGTTGTAAATACTCTGCTGGAGAACCGGTCTGCTCTTGAGGGAAATATCCGGTTTATCAAAACGGAACGGCAGTGGTTATACGAGCAGCTTTGCGCCATCCCGAACATCACCGTCTATCCGTCCTCGGCGAACTTTTTGCTTATGAAGGTGCCGGATGGAAAGGGGGTTTTCCAGGGATTAAAGGGCGAAGGCGTGCTGGTGCGGGATGTCGGCAGTTATCCGCTGTTAAAGGATCACCTGCGGGTGAATGTGGGCACGCATGAAGAGAATTGTATTTTCATCGATAAATTGAAAAGTGTCATTTCCACATTTTAACGGGCAATCGTCATGAGCAGGATAGCAAAAGAATTTCGAAAGACCAAAGAGACCGCGGTCGAGATCGAGATCAATCTCGATGGTGAGGGAACATCGGACATAAAGACAGGCATCGGCTTTTTCGATCATCTGCTGGACGCTTTGCAGAAGCATGCACACATAGATATGAAAATCACCGCCTCCGGCGATTTGCATATTGACGGCCACCACACCGTTGAGGACGTCGGGATCGTTTTGGGAGTGGCCTTTGACAAAGCGCTTGGAGATCGTTCCGGCATCGCCCGCTTCGGCCATGCCTATTGCCCGCTGGATGAGGCGCTGGCGCGAGCGGTTGTCGATATCAGCGGCAGAGGATTTCTGAGATTTATATCAAAAATGCCGGCCAGGACCGTCGGCGATTTCGATGGCGAGCTGTTCGAAGAGTTTCTGCGCGCCTTTGCTCACAATGCAAAAATAACCGTCCACCTGACATTACTCTATGGCATAAACGGCCACCACGCTTACGAAGCGATGATGAAAGCGCTGGCCCGCGCCATTCGGATGGCCATTTCCATTGAAGCAGGAGAAAAAGGCATCCCTTCAACGAAAGGTGCTTTGTGATGATCTGTATTGTCGATTACGATGCCGGAAATCTTCGCAGCGTTCAAAAAGCTGTGGAATACCTGGGCTTTACGGCTTTGCTGACATCCAGGGCGAGCGATTTGGAGAAAGCGGACAAGATCATTTTCCCCGGCGTCGGCGCATTCGGCAAAACCGCCGAAGCGATGGACAAGCTTGGATTGAGACCGGTGCTCATCGACCAGGTGCAGAAGAACAAGCCGTTTTTCGGCATCTGTCTGGGACTGCAACTGCTTTTTGCAGAAAGCGAAGAAAATCCGGGTGTGGCCGGCCTGGGCATTTTGTCAGGACGGGTGCAAAGATTTCCCCGAACCCTGAAGGTGCCCCATTTGGGCTGGAATGTGCTGACCCAAAACCGCGACAGCATCCTGTTCAAGGACATTCCGCAAGACAGTTATTTTTATTTTGCCCATTCGTATTACGTTCTCCCGGATGATCCCTCGGTCATCATCGGCCAGAGTGAATATGATTTCATGTTCCCCGTGGCGATCCAACGGGAAAACCTCTATGGCGTGCAGTTTCACCCGGAAAAATCCCAGCAGCACGGGCTACAGGTGTTGAGGAATTTTCTGCAATTATGAGGAGTACGGCGTGATCGTCATCCCGGCCATC
The DNA here is from genome assembly GCA_001771235.1 of Candidatus Zhuqueibacterota bacterium RBG_16_48_16. GTDB lineage: Bacteria > Zhuqueibacterota > Zhuqueibacteria > Residuimicrobiales > Sediminimicrobiaceae > Sediminimicrobium. The sequence goes on along the minus strand of METF01000015.1, from coordinate 393 downwards.
GACCTGATCGACGGCAAGTGCGTTCGGTTGACCCAGGGCGTTGAGGATACGGCAAAAATCTACCATGACCGCCCTGCGGAAATGGCCCGTTATTGGCAGGATTGCGGCGCGCAAATCCTGCACGTCGTCAACCTGGACGGCGCATTCGGGCGTGCCGAAAAAAATGTCGAGTCCGTGAAGCGCATCCTGGGTGCGATTGATATCCCCATCGAATTAGGCGGCGGCATACGCTCCCTGGCCGATGCGGAACAATGGCTGGCATTGGGAGTAGGGCGAATAATTTATGGCACCGTTGCGTTAGACTCTCCGGAGATTGTGAGTAAATCCATCGCCAGGTTCGGCGCTGAAAAAGTGGTAGTGGGAATTGATGCCAGAGACGAAAAAGTGGCTATA
>METF01000014.1:12282-12626 GCA_001771235.1 Candidatus Zhuqueibacterota bacterium RBG_16_48_16 | reverse complement strand
TTAAATGTGCCATCCCTTTTGTTCAAGTACAGCGAATTCTCTTCTCGTGCTGTCTTTAAAGTGTAGATGTCCAGATAGCCGTCATTATCCGCATCGAGCGGCAAAACCGAAAATCCCCAGCATCGCATGCCTATTTGCGATGTCATGTCGGTAAAATGGCCGCTGCCGTCATTCTTGTAGATTCTCACCCGCTTGTCATCATAAGATTTTGGGACGACGAATGCATCCAGATCTCCATCATTGTCATAGTCCGCAAAGGTCGTCCCGTTGCAATCGTTGAATGCATTGTAAATGTTTCGCTCCTGGGCCTCTTCGGTAAAATAGCCGCTGCCGTCGTTGATGAA
>METF01000014.1:10441-12139 GCA_001771235.1 Candidatus Zhuqueibacterota bacterium RBG_16_48_16 | reverse complement strand
GGGCGCCGACATTGGATCCATTCATAACTGAAAGACCGCGGGAGTCATCCTTTCTGTATGTGCCGTTTCTATTGTTCATATAAAATTCATTAGGCTGCGGCGGCGTCGGCTGGGGAACCCAATTGGCATCCTCGACCGGCCCCCAATTGACGCCATATAAATCCAGATAACCGTCATTGTCCGCATCAAAAGCGACGATGCCTCGTGTGCCAAGGCCAAGAGCGGGCAGACCGGCTGCGATGGTCACATCATCAAAATAGCCTTCACCTTTATTTTTGTAAAGGCGGATACGGTCGTCGGTGGTCGCGTTGGCGATATCATAATCCCCGTCGCTGTCATAATCAAAAATAGAAATACCATGGCTGCCCGTCAGTCCATAAGGGTCATCGACGTCGCGAGCGTAATCACTCTCGATGTAAGGTCCGTCGGGGTTGTTAATGTAAAGGGTTTCAGGTAACTTCTTTGCCTTTCTGACGGCATTGGAAATGTAGATATCCGGCCAGCCGTCACCGTTGATGTCCGCGCTGCAAACTCCATGGGCATAACATGAAACGCCATTGACGAGCCACCCCCAGGCTTGTTTTTCGATTGTGATATCGACAAATTTTACTTGCTGGGCAAATGCATGCACAGAAAATAAGAATAGAAAAATGAAAAATCCGTTGTGGAGACGAGGTGCAAAGCTATTGCTGTAATTCATGTCGAACAATCCATTCTGGGACTCTCAGCGTCCCCTTTCAACCGGAACATATTTGAATTCTGCAAAGATATCTGACGCAGGGCATCTCTGTAATGCATGCCCACGCAGAAAAACATGGAAACGCGCTGCTGATTATTATACTTTATTCTGCCCCCGCATGCAGAAAGAAAAATTCCGGACTGGATACTCGATTCTCGACACTGGTTAACACCCTCCCTGAGGCTTTCCTTTGTTGTTGTACCCCTGACAGGGTTCAAAACCCTGTCAGGGTTTGCCATACATTTCAAGCAAGCGTCACTTCACCTGGTTAAACCATTATCTCATTTCATCAATAAGAGCTTTTTGGTTATGACTCTGTCTTCTGCAACGAGCTGGTAATAATAAATGCCGGATGGCAGGCGTGTTCCTGAAGCATTGGTCGCATCCCATGCAACTTTATGAACACCCGCAGGCACGTGGCCCGCGACAAGGGGTTTCACCTCCTGCCCGTTTGAGTTAAAGACGGTCAGCGTCACATACCCGGCTTCAGGCAGCTCGAAGTGAATCGTCGTAGTCGGGTTGAACGGATTGGGATAATTCTGCTGCAAGACGATCTCTTTCGGCAGCGGCACGGATGCCTCGATCGGCCCGTGCTCGCTCAATTGCCCGCTGCGACTGATGTCCTGTATTTTATAATAGTATTTTTCACCGGCAGCCACATCGGCATCGGTAAATGAATATTTCCAGTCATCGGTCGGAGGGATGAGCAGCGAATTGAGTTTCACATAGGGGCCGTTCCGGCGTGGTGCCCGCAAAACGTTATAGCCCACATTATCACTTTCGAAAGCGGCCGCCCATCGAACCGTCACCGCGTCTTGAGTGGCAACAGCCTCAAAATAGGACAGCTCTACACTGTCCTCTATGTCGCGTATGATCACCCACCTTCGTATGGCTATGGTGATTTTACCGTCAGAAATTACCGCCGCTATTTCCAGCGTGTCCGGATAGTCATCGGCCGT
>METF01000014.1:3493-10427 GCA_001771235.1 Candidatus Zhuqueibacterota bacterium RBG_16_48_16 | reverse complement strand
ATGTCGAGCTGTCCGCATCCTGGGTGGTGGATTTGAGCTCGCCATTGACAGACCAGGAAAAACTCAAGGGGTCATTGTCCGGATCATAAGCGCGAACCATGAAATCCTGCCGGGTGTTCGGCTTCAGTACAAGCGTGTCGGCCAGCGGCGAATAGTCCGTAAGGAAAGGCGCGGCGTTGGTGCTGACGTCGATGATGATCGTCATGGAATCCGCAGCGCCAAAGACGTCCGTTGCCGTAAAAGTCACGCGGTAGACATTGATTTGCGCGGCGGTTGGCTTCCAGGTGAACGCCGTCGGTACGGTGGGATCAAAGATGGCGCCATTGGGCCTGTTGATGATGCCGTATTGAATCGCATCGCCATCCGGATCGGTCGCCGCAATGATGAAGTTGATAGTGGAATCCGGCTCGACATAGTAGATCGTGTCCGGCGGATTAACGGTCAGGGCCGGCGGGCCGTTGATGACGTTGACCGAAAAGCTGACCGGCGCTCCATCCTTTTTGCGCGGTTTTACCTCGACAATTTGGGTACCGCCCTTCGACCCCAATCGCCAGGTTGCCCGCGCCAGGCCGTTTGCATCGGTCACAGGCTGGACATTGATCAAGCTGCCATTGCCCTGGGTAGTCTGAAACGACAGGCTGTCGCCTGTGGCCGCCCTGCCGAAATAGTCTGCCGCCCGTACCAACAATGGCACGTCTACCTGCGGCCTGGCCGATTCCGGCGCCTGTGATTCTTTGGTAAGGTAGAGCTTCGGAGCGTTTTCGATCATCGTCGTAAAAGTCTGGCGAAACGTCTGGCTGAGAACAGTGATGGATGCCTCTGCCTTTACTTCACCGGCGGTATTACCGGCCGTCAGAAGGGCTGCCGCAAACCCGCGAGAATCGGTCGTCGATGAGTATGTGTTGAGCGTTCCGCTGCCTTCTTTGATTTGCCAGCTAACGATCACACCGGGAATTGGAGTATTGCTGGTATCTTTTACGACGACGATGTAAGAATCGGGCAGGGCCTGGCCGGTCCTGCTGATCAGGCTGTCGCCACTGACCTTTTCCAAAGCCTTGATCGGCGGCACTTCGTCATAAGCAGTAATAGTCACAGGCTCTCCCGGAACGCCTGTGGCCGTGAGCTGTTGTTCGTGATTGATACTTGCATAACCCAATTTCCATCTGACAGTGGCAAGACCCCCGCTACCTGTTCGCACCGTGTCCGGCCCGATGATTTGGCCTCCGCCGATTTTTACTTTAAAAGTCACCATAATGCCAGGCGTGGGGTTATCAAGAGCATCTCTTACTTGAACGCCCACCGAATCGGCCAATATGGCTCCTTTGAAATTGAATTGAAAATTATTGACTACGGTTGTCTTTGCCGGCGGCCCAGGCAGGAAATTAATTTTTAACGTATCGGCCGGAATGGCCTGGCCGTCGATTTGAGCCCAGATCTTGACCAATCCTGACTTGACAGAAATGACTTTCGCGGTCTTTTTACCTTCTGCATTGGTCAGCGAGCCGTCCTGGTAAAGTGAGGCGTCGCTGCTGTTGGTATAGAACTGCACAGTTTGGCCTGACAGCGGATTGGCAAACAGATCCTTGACAAAAACCGTAATATCCGCGAAATCCACTCCATTGGCGATGACGCTCGTTTTCGAGGCCGTGATTTGCGAGACATTCGCGTCCGGAGGACCGAGCAACGCCGTCACCGCAAATGGAATAGGGCTGCCCTCAAGCGGGTCCTGGCCGTCTTCCGCTGCGGCTTCGATATTTGTCACGCCGGGAGTCTGGCCAAAAGTCAGGCTCGTGGCGGCAATCCCATTTGCGCCGGAAGACACCTGGTGGGTTGTGCGCGAGCCGTCCAGACGTGATAAACCGGTTTTAACTGTAAACACGACCGGCTGGTTGGCCACCGGCTGGTTGTTCCGATCGACCACTTTGACTTGGATCGCATCCTTCAATGTGGAGCCAACCGCTCCGGAAATGCCGTTGCCGGACACATATTCGATCCTTTGCGCGCTGGTCAATCGCCCGGAAGCGGTAAAAGTAAACGGCGATCCCTTGAGCTGCAGTCCATTGAATGTGGCACGCGCCTCGAATTCGTAAAGGTCATCGCCGATGTTCGATCCGATCCAGGCATCTGTAGTGGCGAGTCCCTCCTGACTCGTTTGAATCGTGATTTGCGTTTTGTTATTTGAAAAGTGGCATCCCGGCGTCAGCGCCCAGAAAGTCACATCATGGCCGAAAAGGGCAATACCATTGGCGTCTTTCACTTTGACGACCAGCGGCTCCGGTAGTTTGGCATCGATTCCGCCAATCTGCTTATTGCCGCTGATATAAGCCAAAGAATCCGGATCGCCGGGACCGGTTGACGCCGAAAACACAGCGCCGTTGCCGATCAGCGGCGGCAAAAATTGACTCGTCACCGCCACCTGGTTTATAAAGTCCGTCGGGCCAAGGGTGAGAGAAACGGATGCCTGGCCGAGGGCATTCGTGGTTCTGAGCGCCGATGCCTGGCCGTTAAGATTGCCGCCACCGGCCGTGACGGTGAATGTCAGGCTGTGGTTCTCGATGGCGTTATCGAATGAATCCGTAACAGCCGCGACAAACGGCTGCGACAGCACCTGGCCGGGAATGCCCTGTTGATTGTCTCCCGAGAACCTGGACAGGAAAGCCGGCGCTGCCGGTTTTGTTTGCACGGTAAAAGTCACCGGAGAATTCTGCAGGCCGTTTGCCGTGGCGCTGATGGTTGTTGTGCCAACAGCTTGTCCTGTCTTCAGACTGGCGGAAGCATAGCCGGAAGCATCGGTTTTTACCGTCAGTGAAGACGCGCCGTTATTAAAAGTGCCGCTGCCTTCCGTGACTTGAAACAGGACGTCAAAATTCACCACGCCGTTGTTGAAAAGATCGACAATGCGAACGACAAAAGGAGCGCCAATCGTTCTATTCACCACCACGCTTTGATTGTCGCCGCTCACTTTTAACACTCTTTGGGCGGCCCCTGCCGTTGCCGAGGCCTTGAAAATGACCGGTGAGCCTTGTGCACCGCTGTGCTCCGCGTGGAACACCTGGTTCGAATCGCCGGAAACCGTGCCCAGCGTCGGTGTGGCGCTTGCCAGACCGCTCTGGTTGGTCACCACCTGGGTCGTGGACTGCCCGTTAAAGTTGCCCCCACCCTGTACCACTTTGAACACCACGGTTTCTCCTGCCACCGGGTTCTGATTAAAATCCTCAACTTTTACCACCAGCGGCTGGCTCAACAGCCTCACCACTTCGGCTGTTTGATGGTTGCCGGAGACCATGGAAATAATCAGCGCAGGCTGATCGGCAGTAGCTGAAAAAGTCAGCGGGCTATTCGTCAAGTGATTGTTGTTGAACAACGCCTGGGCAGCGACCTGTTGAATACCCGGTTGCGCGCCCAAATTCCAGTTGACCTGCGCCCGGCCGTCTGCATCGGTCGCTACATCAACGGAGGTGAGGCCGTCGTTCAATGTGCCGCCGCCCTGTTTTACCTGAAAATTGACAGAAAAATTTGAGATTATATTGCCATAAGCATCCGTCACCTTGACGACCAGCGGAGCGGCCAGCGGCTGGGAAATATAATCTTCCTGGTTGTTGCCCGAAACCATGATGAGCACAGCCGGATCGTTTGCTGTAGGCGTGACCGTTAGGATGATGGGCGAGCCGGCAAGGTGATCCTGCCCGTTCATTGCGGACACCGTCAATGTATTCTGCACCCCGGCAACGGTTCCCATTTTCCAGGCAATCCGCGCCAGGCCGTTTTGATCGGTACTTTGCGTTACCGTCGTGCTGGCGCCGTTCAGAGCGCCGCCGCCCGCTGTCACCTCAAACACCACCTGGTGGCCGGGAACGGGCTGGTTGTCCGTCGAGCGAACTCTTACGGTCACGGAATCGCCGAGCACGGCCCCGGCTTTGCCGGATTGGCCGTCGCCCTTGATCAGCCCGACCGAGCTCGGAATGAGCTGGGATGGACGGATGGTGATCGTCCGGTTCACCGATTGGCCGGTATAGACGATTTCCTTGCCGCCCGGCAAAACAACCTTTACGTCGACCAGGGTATTCGTTCCCACGCCAAAATGTTGGATAAAGGAATTCTGGCTGGCGAATGCCGTGGAAGAGGTGATCCCTCTGAAACCGATCAATTGCGCCGGACTTCCCAGGCCACCGGCTCTATAGACATAGATTTTGCTGCCAAAGCCAAAAGGTGCATCATTATCATTCAGCAGGACGATTTTGAGATAATTGTTCGCGTTAACGATGTCATTGCGCAGCAGATGATTTCGGTTGTAGGGGTTGTCCTGCTCCTCTTCGATGGAGCCCCGTCCGACGGCATAGATGTCCAGGTCGCCATCATCATCGACATCGAAATTGGCGATCCCCCTGGCATCGGCCAACTGCGTCTCGGCGCCCGTACCCGGCATTTCCACAAAGCTGCCGTTGCCCGAATTCATGAACAACTTTGACGGGCGCGAAAACCGCTGTGTTGCGAAAATATCCGGATCGCCGTCGTTATCCCAATCTCCCAAGCTGACGCCGAATGAATTCAAGGTGATGTTGGTTTCTGTGGTTGCGCTGGTAAAAACACCGGAGCCGTTGTTTTTGAACACTTCGAGCTTGGGATCATTTTCAGCAGAGGCGGCGGTGAGGGCCACGAGAATATCCAAATCGCCGTCATTATCGATATCGCCGACACTGGCCGAATTGGCCGTCAACGGAAGGATATGGCTTGCCGCCTGGCTAAAAAAACCGCTTTTATTGTTCGTCAAAATGAGCAGCTCACTCTGGGCGACAAGCGCCAAATCCTGGTAGCCGTCCCCATTAAAATCCCCCGCCGTCACGCTCTTGAATTTTTTGCCGCCACCGCTGTAATTTTCCAGGCCTCGGCTTGCAAAAGAAAAGCGATTGGTTTGACTGTCATAGATATACACTTCATGTTCCTGGTCGCCATTGGCAACGATGACATCGTAATCGCCATCATTTTCCACATCGAGCGCAACAGCCCCTTTCGAATCCCTGGTCTTATTGCCGATGATTTTCTGGCTTGATAAATCCGTAAAATAACCCAGCCCATCATTGGACAAAAACTGGTTAGCGCCGTTAAAATTTATCGTAAACAGGTCCTGATCGCCGTCCACATCAAAATCGGCAAAGATGCCCTGGTAGGTATAACTTTGCTCGATGGGGTCGCCGGTGTTGATGCCCGTCGCCCCCCGTGCTCCGGCCTCTTCCTGGTATTGATTTTGCGCCTGGCTGACAAACAGCAAATTTGCCTCTTGATAACCAAGATTGTAAAATTGAGCCGTAAAAATATCCTCATAACCATCCTTGTTCACATCGGCTATGCTTACGCCTTGCCCGCCAATTTTTTTATCGGCCATGACACCGTTGGACCAGGACACATCCGTAAACGGATAGTCCGTTGCCGGTCCATAAATCTTCAAGTCTTTGTAAGTGACTCCGGGCATGGCGCCATAGCTATTATCTTTGCCCAAAAAGAGGTAGCCGAAATTTTCAACCTGGCCGTTCCACTTGGCGGCATGCATGACCACAACAGTATTATTGATCGTGACCCATATTCTATTCGACGTCCAGATAAATTTAAAAACATATTCCGTGCTCGGATTCCATTGCCGTTGTGCCACCGGATAGGTCTTCTCTCGCCCGACGTTGCCCGGATAGCCATCGTAAAAAGCACAGCTCCAAAAACTAAAATAGACCTCATCACCCACCACAGTCCCCGGATCCAATTTTATAAAAGCATACGAGCCGGGAGTCGGGGCGATTTCGTAAAACCTACCTCCTCCTCTTGACCACAAAGAAATCGGCACCCAATCATCCGTTATATTCGGCATCAATCCTTTCAGGGTGACTTGCATGGTGCCTTCATAAGGCAAAAAATCACCCAGCTCGAGTAACAACTCGCTGCTGCCTTTGGTCGTCTTCCAGCCATCAGTCGTAAAACTGCCCCCCAAATTTTGCACGATGGCATCGCTGCTTTTCAAGTCGTGCGAATAAAGAATTCGTGTGTGATTATTGGGAGGATTCTGGGCGTGGACGTTGAAGGCAACTAACAAAATAAAGATCAGGCATGCGCAGAACAAAGCGGAAAATTTATTTACCCTTCGCGCTCGATATAATGAACACATTTTCCTCAAGCCTCTTATTTTGATGATAAAATTCGCGGCTGGTTCTTACATTTTTTGTCGATCTTCTCTTTGCAAGAACCAGGCCCACGATATCGATTGAAAAAAAATTCAGGGCCATTCTTTCACACAACGTGGGGCGTACAGCCATTTTCGCAGAGTAGAATTTTCGAGCGAGCCGGCATTCCGATCCTGTCATTTCAACGGCCTGTTTTTATTAAATAAAAGGAGAGCGTGAAAAGCATGTTTTGGCCACGAGAATATGATAATTTCTCTTGGCCGTTATATGTTATAAAATAAAGGTGGAAGAAAAAGGATTGGTAATGGGGCCGAATGGAAAAAGAGGTGAAAAAAGTGTTCCAACATTTAACAATGATGTTTCATAACGGAAAAATCCTGGCCAAAAACTCATCCAGCTCCCCGAGACGTTTTTGTGCATCTTCATAATCGGGGTCACGCTGGAGGCATGCCTTGTACATGTGGCGGGCCTCTTTATAGCGTTTCTGCGACACATAGATGCGGGCCAGGTAATAATACGATCCGGCAAAACCGGGATAGGAAGAAATGATTTTTTCAAGCTCGGCGACCGCCCGATCAAGATGGCCGTCGTTGGCTGACAAAACAGCCAGATAATAACGGGCCAGTGGATTCTCCGGTTGCAGCGCGACGACTTTCCCGAACATTTCTGCCGCCTCCCTGGCCGAGCCATTTTGCAGATAGGCCAGCCCAAAATGGATGAGATCGATCACAGCGTCCGGGTGCAGCGATTCGATGACCGCCAGTTGC
>METF01000014.1:2367-3347 GCA_001771235.1 Candidatus Zhuqueibacterota bacterium RBG_16_48_16 | reverse complement strand
TCGGTGTAGAGTTTTTCGGCCCGGCCAAAATCCCGCAGAATCTTTATGACAGCATCCTGTTCAAAAGCAGTCATGCCGTCAAATCGGATGAATGGAGAAACATCCGATTTGAAATCGATCATACTGCGAATGATTCGTGGATTTTGCGCTTTATTGACCACCCTGCTCAGCTCGGCATAAGGCCTGTCATCCGAATTTATTTTCGCATCAGCGATGTAATCCTGCAGTTGGCTTTCGTCGCAAACAAACTGGGCGAGAATTTCATAAGGGCTGGCCAGGTCGCTTTCTTCCAGGTCGTATCTTATTTTCTCCCCGGTCAGCCGTTGACACACGGCTTGCCAATCGAGACTCAGAGACTGGGGCGGAGCGATGAGCAAAACATGCCCGGCGTTGACGCACCATAAGCTGGTATGCGGAAAGACATCGATAAAGGCTTTTATGAGAGCTTTATATTCGGATTCCAGCAGCCAGTTCGTCGACATCCATTGGCACAAAACGCCCTCGGGTGAAAGCCTGCTTTTGCAAAGCTGGTAAAATTCCTTTGTATAAAGATTGCCGCTCAGACGCGCATGAATGGCGTTGGAGGTGATGATGTCATATTTCTTTTCAGTGACGACCAGGTGAGCGCGCCCGTCTTCAATTATCGTGTTGAGCTTGGGATGATCCAGGACATTCTTGTTTTCCCCGTCAAACACCTCAGCCGCCGCCCTTACGACCTCGGGGGAGATTTCCACGCAATCGACTTGGCGGATGCCGGGCTGGATGAGCGACTGCGCCGTGACGCCCATGCCCAGGCCGATGACCAGGGCGGAGCTGGGCGCGGAATGTAGCAGGAAAGGCAAATATCCCAGCATTTTATGAACGCGAATATCACCATAGTCGGCGAATGCCGTCACCGAGCCGTTGATGGCCAAAATCCTGGTGCCGTCCGGATGCTGGGGCACAACCACAGTGCCGCTCACCCCTTCACGGTAAAACAA
>METF01000014.1:0-2324 GCA_001771235.1 Candidatus Zhuqueibacterota bacterium RBG_16_48_16 | reverse complement strand
TGAGCACTGCGAAGAGGGAAATCCCGCTGGCCGCGGCTATGGCAACAGTCTTAAACCGCCTGGTATAATTCGGGTGAACAATAAGAATGGCGATGCCAATGGTAGAGTTCAAAAACGCGGTCACGACCACAGACCTGACAACGCCCAGGAACGGAACGAGGATAAAGCCCGCCGCAAAGGCCCCGACGATGGAGCCGACCGTGTCGAGAAAGCCAACGTAGCCGATTTTTTGCCCCAATCGCTGCAGGCTTTCCGTGGCAAGCTTGCTGACGATGGGAAACGTTGTGCCCATCAATGTCGTGGGGATGAGCATGGCCAGGAAAAACAGGACATATTCCATGCCCAGGGTGGATAGCCAGGCTTCATCGTAAAACGGGCGCTTGTTCAGTAAAAAGTGGTGAATCTGGGCAAAAACCGTCAACAAGAAAATGGCAGCCAGTCCGAGGCCGATCTGGACGTAGCCGAACAAGCCCAACAAATTTTGCCGGCGGTCGATAAAACGGGAAATGAGGAAGCCGCCTAATGATAGTCCGCAGATAAAACTCATAATGACTGTGGTGTAAAAATAAATGCTCTTGTCAAAGGACATACCGAGCAAAATGCGCGTCCACACGACCTCGTAGGATAACGTCGTAAAACCTTCGATGGCAAAAGCCCAGAGAACGATACGAATTACCTGGGGCGAATAAGCGTGTCCATTTTGGCTATGATCGGAGGATGTACCGGCAGCGGCTACGTCCTGTGGAGGGGCGACGGTAGATAAAGCCAGCTCGCGTGAGCTTTTTCCGGTGAAATAGATTATGGCCGCATTGATGAGATTCAACACAGCGGCGATAACAACCGACATATCGAGGCCGACTGCGCGGATCAAAACAAATCCGCCTAAAAAAGCGCCGATCAGCGCACCCAGGTTATTCACAGAGTACAAGCTGCCAACATGATGGCCCAGCTCGCCGAGACGGCGGACAAAGAATTTGCTCAGCACCGGCAACGTTCCGCCCATCAGCACGGTGGGGAAAATGAGATAGAGAAACGACAGGAAAAAACGGATTATCTGCGTCAGGTAGGGATCGTCGGGCAATACGAACAACAGCCGTGAGTAAACGACGGTGAGCAATTTAAACGACAGGGGAAAAGTCAAGGCGAAAAGACCGATACCCAGCTCGAGGAAGAGGAATATTCGTAAAGGATCTCCGTGCCTGTCGGCGTATTTACCGAAAAAGCGACTGCCAAAGGCCAGGCCGGCCATAAAAGTGGTCAGGACAGCGCTGACGGCAAATACGTGCACGCCGAACAACAGACCCAGCTTGCGAATCCATAGGATCTGGTAGATGAGGGCGCTGACTCCGGAGAGAAAGAACAGACAAAGCAGCGTGAATCGAATTCTTCTGACGTACCAAAAATCGGATGTAGCTGAATTTCTCATGCTACTTTTCGAATACCTATTCTGCCACGAACTCACGAAGCCACTAAGGAATACGAAAATTTATCTTGACAAAACTTCTTGAGCTTAGATTCTGATCTTCATGCAATGCAATTTCCTATCCGCCAACTGGCTCATAAGAAATCTTTGTGAGCCTTTGTGTCTTTGGGACTTCGTGGCAGATACATCAATAGTTGCCTTTTCGATATTTTTTCTTGGCAAATAAATTAACGACTCAATTTTGCCTGGGCCGCCAATTCTACAGCCTCTCTGGTCAGTCTGGTTATCTCATCGAAGCGACCGGAGGCGATCAAATCGGACTTTACCATCCAACTGCCGCCGCAGGCCCACACTTTTGAGAAGGCAAGGTAATCCAAAAGATTTTTTTGATTGATCCCACCAGTCGGCAGAAAGTACATCATCTTATAGGGCGCGCTGATCGCCTGCAAGGTTTTCAATCCGCCGAATGCTTCCGCCGGAAAAAACTTGACGATGTCAAGACCGAAATCCAGGGCTGTTTCGATGTCGGTCGGCGTGCACACCCCAGGCATGATCGGGATGTTATTCTTGACGCAATAATCGACGACCCTGGGGTTGATGCCGGGCGAAACGATATATTTTGCCCCATGCTCCACGGCCGCTTTTGCCTGGTCTACTTTCAGCACCGTACCGGCGCCCACCAACAGGTCGGTGCGCTTGGCCAAAATGGTTATGGCATTTAACGCGGCATCCGTGCGGAATGTGATTTCCGCGCCGGGCAAACCGCCGAGAATGAGCGCATCCCCCAGCGAATTGGCATCATCGGCATTTTCTATGGCTACGACGGGGACAATACGCATCTCCCGGATTTTCGCCGTCACGTCATTCATGGAGCGTCCTTTCGGGAGGAAATCTTTTCAGC
>METF01000013.1:9420-18403 GCA_001771235.1 Candidatus Zhuqueibacterota bacterium RBG_16_48_16 | reverse complement strand
GATGACGAAGAAGAATGGGAAGATGAAGAGGAGTGGGAAGAAGATGAAGAGGAGTGGGAGGATGAGGAAGATTTCGAAGGTTCCGAAGAAGATTGGCTTGAGGGGGTCCCCGGTTGGGAAGGCGATGATGATTGGGAATAATGCTCCGCTCCTCCTGCTTTTACAGCTTCATGTCCTCATTCAAATGTGAACATGTCAGATGACCGTCAGGTAACACCGCGCTCATACTCAATATATCCCCGCGTCGCAGTGGGGGTTCTTGTGTTTGATGGAAGCAAATTTCTGCTGATCAGGCGCAAGCAGGAACCTAACAAAGGGAAATGGACTATACCCGGGGGATTGCTTGAGCTGGGAGAATCGCTTGAAGAGGCTGCAAAGAGAGAAATATACGAAGAATGCAATATTGCCATCCGGAATGTGAAAAGGCTGGCGATTTTCGAATATATCGAGAAGGATGATCGGAACGAAATTGAGTATCATTATGTGATTATCGATTTTATCGGCCGGTATGACAGTGGCGATCTGAAAGCCCAAAGTGACGTTGACCGTGCCGCATGGTTCAGCTACGCCGATTTAAAACATCTGAAATGTACGAAGGGAATTAAAGAACTTGTCAGAAAAGCGATTTCTGCGATGGGGCGCTAAGCTCTGCCGAGCTTTTTCATGGTGAAAATGATGCTTTCGGATATTCATAAAATTCTGGTCATAAAACTTCGCGCCATCGGTGACGTGGTGATGTCGACCGTGGTGTTGGATAATCTGCGGGAGGCATTTCCAAAAGCTCGCATCGATTTTCTCACCGAATTCGAATCAAAAGATATTCTGCTCGGCAATCCCGTCCTTAACCAGGTGATCGTTTTTGATAGAAAAAAAGCGGAGCGATTGCCCGCCTTTAAGCGATCCGGTGAGACAAGACGTCTCTTATCAACTGTCAGAAATCAACGGTACGATCTGGTTTTTGATTTTTTTGGCAATCCGCGCAGCGCATGGCTCACATGGATCAGCGGAGCCAGGTACCGGGTTGGTTATAATTATCGGCTGCGAAGGCGAGCCTATAACGTGGTCGTGCCGTCGCGCGCCGATTCGATTCATGAAGTAGATTGGCATTTGGACGCTTTGCAGGCGGTTGATGTGCCGGTCGTAGCGAGAAATTTAAATGTTTATGTGGGACAGGGGAGCCGCAATTTTGCCGACTCGTTTTGGCAGAAGGAGGGACTCGACAATCGCCATGTTATTGCCATCAATTTTTCCGGTGGGTGGGCCACAAAACGCTGGCCGCTGGCGCAATTCGCTCATCTCATCGACCTGCTCAATTATACTTACAATGCTCAATTACTTATCATCTGGGGACCGGAAGATAAAGAATCCGCTCTATTGCTTCAACAAATGGCGACCACACCTGCTTTATTAATCCCCGAAACAAATCTGACGCAGCTCGCGGCGATGTTGGCAAAGGTGGATATAGTGGTGACCACCGATTCAGGCCCAATGCATATTGCCGCGGCCATGGGCAAGCCCTGCGTGGCGATTTTCGGCCCGACCAATCCAAAAATGCAGGGACCTTACGGCAAGGGCCATGAAATTATAACAAAAAACGAATTGGCCTGTCTCGGATGTAATCGCCTGGACTGTTCGCATGTGTCGTGTATGGCCTCGCTGACGGTCAAGGAGGTCAATGCGGCTGTAGAAGCATGTATTCAAAAAAATAACATCTTTGCTGCCAAGGGAGTTGGCTCCTCTCATTAGGACTAGAACAAAAGCTGCAAGTCGAATGACAGTCTATCAATTCCATTTAATAAAAAGAGGATGTCATTCAGAAGGAATCCTTGTCTTGCAGGGAAAATATCTACAAGATGGCAAAATATCCCGATTGTGGCTTGAGAATTTCATTTTTAACTGCAAAAGCCTTTTAAATGCAGGATCTATCCGTAGCGATTATAACGCAAAACGAAGAGAATAACATCAGGGACTGCCTTGAAAGCGTCAAATGGGCATCCGAGATCGTTGTGGTCGATGCTTTTAGCGAAGATAAAACAGCGGAAATTTGTCGATGCTTTACGGATAAAGTTTTCCTGAAACAATGGAACGGCTTTGCCGAGCAGAAACAATATGCCCTGGATCACTGCACATCGCAGTGGGTACTCAGCATTGACGCGGACGAGCGAGTGACTGCCGAGCTGCATGAAGAAATTTTGCGTCTGTTTGAACAGGAATTGCTATTTGATGGGTATTACGTAGCGAGGCGCAGTTATTTTCTCGGCAGATGGATGCGCTACGGCGGCTGGTACCCGGGATACCAATTAAGACTTTTCCGCAGGGACGCCGCCCGGGTGAGCCGGGCACGGGTTCACGAGGGATTTATTGTCACAGGCAAAACCGGCACTCTGCAGCACGATCTGTTGCACTATTCCCACTCATCATTGAACGAGAGTCTGCAAAAGCTGAATCGTTACACCTCTTTGGAAGCGCTTGATGTTTATACCCGGAAAAGAGTGCGCTGGTATGATTTTCTACTCCATCCGGCTGGTGCCTTTTTGAAAAAATACATCGTGCAAAAAGCCGTTCTGGAAGGCATGCACGGATTTTTGCTCAGCATGATCACGGCTTTTTTGAAAATGGTCCTCTACATGAAAATATGGCTCATACAGCACGAGTCCGACGACGAGCTGCGGCGTTATAAGGAGGACTGCCGGTGAGCGACTTGTCCGTCATCGTCATCACCTTGAATGAGGAAAAAAACATTCGGGATTGCCTGCAAAGCGTTGCCTGGGCTGATGAGATCGTGGTCGTGGATTCGAAAAGCACGGACAGAACCGTAGAGATTGCTCGGGAATTTACCGAAAAAATAATCATCACCGATTGGATTGGCTATTCCAGGACAAAGAAGCTCGCTCTTGAACAGGCGACTTGCGAATGGGTGCTGTGGATCGATGCGGACGAGAGGGCGACGGAGGATTTAAAATCGGAAATCCGTTCGGTTATAAAAGCCGATCCGCCGCAAAATGGCTTTGAAGCGGCCCGCCGGGCCTTTTTTCTCGGCAAATGGATCAAACACTGCGGCTGGTATCCGGGCTATGTGTTGCGATTGTTTCGTAAAAATAAAGGCCGGTTCGATGAAAATCTCGTGCATGAGGGCGTGATATTGGCGGGGGAGCGCGGCAGGCTCAAGGGGGATTTAGTGCATTTTACCGACGATTCGCTCGAGCACTATCTGGAAAAATTTAACAAATATACTTCTCTTGCCGCACAAAGATTATTTTCCCAAAATAGGCGCGCCGGATTTTTAGCCATTATTTTAAGGGCTTTTTTTATTTTTATCAAAATGTACATCTTGCGTTTGGGCTTTCTCGACGGTTTGAAAGGATTTATGCTTTGTCTGCTTTCGGCCAATTATGTTGCGGTCAAATACGCCAAGCTATGGGAGCTTGATTTTTTTGAAAGGCGAAACACATAAGCCTCTCTGCAAAAAGCCCGGATCGATGAAATAGCTTGTATGATTTTTAAAAATTACTAAATTAGGACTCATTTTTTGCTGATGTCATAATGAATCCTCAACCCCGGGAGGCACCGTTTATGAACTTTGCGGTCGATACAGTTGGTGATGTAAAAATATTCAGGTTGAAAGAAAATCGGCTGGATACGCACATTGCATCCGAATTGAAAGCTCAATTGCTGGTGTTGTTGGATGGAGAAGAGCTGAGAGTGCTTGTCGATCTGGCAGAAACAGAGTACGCCGATAGCTCCGGATTAGGCGCCTTGCTCCTCGGTGTGCGCCAGGCAAGAGAGATCGGGGGGAAATTTTGTATTTTTGGCGCCCGGAACCGGGTTAAGAATTTGATACACATCGCTCATCTGGAGGATGTGGTACAAAACTTTGCAGACGAAAAATCGGCAATCGACGCCATAAACAGTGACGACTAAAATTGCAGTAAAACTATGCCCGTTTACGAATATATTTGCAAAGCCTGCAAGAAACGATTCAGTGTCTTTTTAAAAAGCTTTTCCGATGCAACAAAAGTGCAGTGTACCTTTTGTGCCAGCGAGGACATAGCTCGAATTATGTCCCGTTTCGCCTCCATCAAATCCGAAGAGGCCCGACTTGAGTCCCTTGCGGATCCGAGTAAATGGAGTGGGATCGATGAAAGTGACCCTAAAAGCGTGGCCGATTTTGTGAAAAGAATGGGTAGTGAATTAGGGGAGGATGTGGGCCGTGATGAGATTGAACAAATGGCAGACGAGGCGGCGAGAGAGGCCGAAACAGGTTTTTCGTCTTCCGCTGCGCCGGACAGCTCCCCGCCGGATATTGACGATTAACACCTCCGCCGTTTGTGCAGTCCGACCTTGCCAATGAGTATTCGTACAAAACACCTTCTTTTAAAACATTTTTGTTCTATCCAATATCAATAATCCGTTCCTGCTTATGTCAAGAATGCTATAGGTGGCTGTCGTTCGCTTTGCCAGGATGGACGTAAATGCGGTATTATGCAGGAACCTGAATTTTTAAGGAATCGTTATAGCAATATCCTAGTTCACAGGTAGGTTATGAGCGCAGCAGTGGAGACAAAAGTATTCTTCAAAAGAGCCGTGGTTGCAGCTGCTTTTTCTCCTCGACTTGTGGCTGTTCTTAACGAGTCGCAGAGAATTCTAAAAATCCTCGGCGCCTGGCCGATCATCGTTCATATAGGTGAAGAGAATCCTTCCAACCGCAGCAAATTGGAGGATGCGGTTGCCCGTTCCGAATTCAGGGATCATCCGCCGGTGTTGATCGTTCGAGCCGGCCAGCCGTCAGATGTGCTGATGGATGTTGTCCTGGAGTATGAAGCCGATCTCATTATCGCCGGTGCACTGAAAAAGGAAAGGCTCTTTAAATATTACCTGGGCTCAATCGCCCGCAATCTGGCCCGTTATTCCAGATGCTCCGTGCTGCTGCTCACCGATCCTCAACAAAAACCCCAATCTTTTAAAAAAATACATTGTGCCGTTGATTATGATGAGGAATCAAAAAGAGCTGTGGAAATTGCTGCGACTATTGCCTCTTCGGACAGTGCGAGGGATGTTTATTTGACCCATTCATTCCGCCTGCCCCAGGGGGATGAGAAAAAGGCTTTCCCCGAAAACGCCGAAGAGATCAAATCCATCTACAAACAGGAAGACGAAAAATTGAAACAATTCCTGGAAGAAGCTTTGCCCTGGGATATTCCGTACCACGCTCGAACGCTTTACGAAAACACCAAAGCTACCGCCTTGAATTTTGCCAGGGAGATCGAAGCGGATTTGGTCATTGTCCCATCCCGCCAGGACCATCTTGGCATTTGGGGCAGGCTGTTTCCCCACGACCTCGAGCTGGCCTTGCAGGATTTGCCTTGCTCTTTGCTGTTGGTGAAAAGACCTGTATGATCGTTGCATCTATCCAGCCCGCGAAACACACTAAGGGGGTGTGAAAGAATAACTTGGGAATCTGCCTTTGCCAAGCTCAGCTAAAACAATCGAAGTATGCTTCAAAGAATACCAATTTATTTTTTCACACCCCCTAAATATAGTGCCAGACCGATAACTACTTAATTTGAAATTTTGTTGTCATTGCGAGGCGTCTTTTGCCGAAGCAATCTCATGAAAAGTTAGGACAAAGTAATGAAACCATTATTTTTTTCTTGAGTTTTTGTGTGTTTAGCGGGCCAAATCGTTACTGATGTTTGCTCCGATTGCAGGTTTTCTCTCACCTTTTCTTTGACCACAAAGCCAGCCTGGTCATGCCCTCGCCTGCCGATTCCAGCACGTACAGAAGCATGCCGTCAGGTGAAACGCCAATATCGCGCGGCGCATTCAATGGCGGCGAGCCATCGCTTAAATAGGCAACAGGATTGCCGGCGCGGTTGACGATGCTGATGATACCTCGTTGGGTATGCGGAATATAGATATAATCCGACAGGTCCTTGGTGATATGGGCGGTTCCGACGTCAACCGATGCCAAATCGTCTGCGCGCCAGAATCTCGACCTGGTTCCTTCGACCGCCCCCTGCCAACACTGGACGCCATTGGTTGTTCTGTCAACGATAAACACTTTACTGGCGTCGTCCAATACGGCGATATCCTGTCCGGTGTGCAAAATTCCATAAGGACTTGATTGCAGCTCCCTTCCCGTCGAGGAGAGAACGTGCCACACCGTTGACCCTTCTTCAAGGATAAAGATGTTGCCGGCCCCATCGCAATCTATTCCTCCTGCCTTAAAATCCGGCTCGATGCCGGGAAGCGCCTGGCCGGTGTTGATATTAAAACGAAATATTATCGTGATGTCGCTGGCATCCACCGCGCACATAACGTTGGGTGGGGAAAAAGAGAGGCTTTTGGTGTTTGCGATTGACTTTAAGCGTTTGAATCCCGTCAGGCCGTATTTAACAGGAGAAAAAAAGGCTTCCTCGCCATCCGGCTCCAGGATGATGATCTGGGCTTCTCCTTTCAAATTCTTGCAGGCGATCCAGACGCGGCCGTTGGGATCGACTTCCAGGCATTGCGGATACCACAACACCGGGCCCCAGAATCCGGCGGACAGGTAGGTTTGGTTTGGATCCAATACGGACAGCGACCAGATATCGCTGTATCCCAGGTTGCGTTTCGAGATTTCGGCGGACTCGGAGTAATTATCCCAGGCAAAGATGCGACAGCGGAAATCCAGCGTTGCATTGGCAATCACAACAGGCTCGTCCGTGATGTACCAGTCTTCCGCTTTCTTTATCCGGCTCATGTGAATTTCCCGTTTCTCAACCGGCGGCCATTGGTCGCCGTACACCAGGTAAACGCCCTGTCCGTCCGAGCCGGTATCGTCATCATGCACGCCCGAAGGGTCGGTGATCCTGGCGGCGATCTTGAACTCGTTGCCCGGCTTTAAGGAAAGAGGCACCGTATGGACGCGGTTTATCACCGGGCCTTCATGGTCGCCAACGGCAAATTTCCATTCGCTTTTTGCCGCGGAAATTTTTTCCTGCAATTTTGCCGCCAGCTTCAAAGAAAAGGCATTGTTATGGTCGTGTTGAGGGAAGATTTTCATATAATCGAACAGGGCAAATCCCTCGCAGCCCAGCTCATTTGTTACATTCAACTGGGCGCTGACCCGGTCAAAGTCGTAGACAAAAATGCCGGGGAACACATGGCGTGAATGATTGTTCAGCAGGTGATTGAGCAACAAATTTTTGAACAGCGTATCGTCCCTGGTATAAATCATCGGATATATGGCATCGATGATGCCGCGCGCAAGCCATTCATGACTGTCCTGAAGATAGATTCGTTTTCCTTCCTCAAAGTCGTCTTTGACGCAAGCGCTGAGCTCAATTTGGGGATTGAAAGATTTCAATTTCCCGTAGAGCTTTTCTAAAAAAGACGAAAGGGCTTCTTTTCTCCATTCAATCCATTCACCTGGTTTTTGCTGTGGCGATGCGTTAAATTTCGTATGAAATATGTCGAGCGACATTTCATCATAGGAATACGCATTCCCCGGATAGCGGAAATAGTCCAGATTGATGCCGTCGATATCGTAATTGGTATAGATTTCTTCCAGCAGGTTTAGCAGGTAGTCCTGGACTTCGGGATGGGTCGGCGACAGCCAGACGTAATGGGAATTGAGCTGCGAGACATTGCCGAACAGGTCTTTGACCAGCCAATTCGGCCTGCTTAAAAAGAGCTGATCGTCAATTTGTGGCGGCTCGATTCCACCCCAGGCGGGATAGACATTGATCCAGGCGTGCAGGCGGATATTCCTGGTGTGAGCGTAATCGACGGCAAATTTCAGCGGGTCCCAGCCGGGATCCATAAAATTAAATTCTTTGGCCCAGGGCTCTATCCGCGAGCGGTAAAGCACGGTGCCATCGCCCCTGACCTGAAACAGGATCGTATTAAAATGGGCGGAAGCGGCGTTGTCGATGATTTTTTTGACGTCATCCTGCGTTTTATAATCCCAGCGAGTGACCCACAGGGCGCGCGTCGTTTCTGCCGTTGCTGCAAGACCTGGTTTCGTGACGAGAAGAATATAAATAAGGAGGACACATAGCGCGGGAAAAAGTCTTGTTTTCAATCCGGTTCCCTGTCAAGATTCGTGTGCAAGAGATATTTTTGGCGGTTAATGTACTATTCAGCGGATTTATATTCAACGATTTTATCGGGATTTGTTGGGAAATCGATAACCAATTACAGGGTAATCGGCGGCTATTTTTATACATCTACGATTTACGATGAGCGATTTATGATTTGCGATTTTTCGGGATTGTCTCGATAGTTTTGACAAATTGGGCGTTTCATCGATCTACCAATTTAATATGATTCGATTTCTCCACTCAGACCGTACATCTGACATCGCAAATCGTTAATCTTAAAGTATAAATCATAACCCTTCATCCCGCCTTTTCTCGTTTTGTTATACATACGTAGCGTCCGAACGAAAACTACGTATTTAAAAATTCGCTGTCATTGCGAGGCGTTTCCTTCGACAAGCTCAGGACAAGTTTTGCCGAAGCAATCTCCTGAAACATAAGGGGATTGCTTCGCTCCAACATAGCAAATTGAACAGGAAATGACTCATTTCCTCCGCTCGCAATGACAGTTTTCTTCCATTTCGCTAGTTTTCGGTCAGACACGTAAGTGCGGTGTTAGCTGACGGCGGAATTCAACCTTGACAAATTGTCAGGCGTGTAGTATATTCAAAACCCGATGGCCGGAATGACACGAACTTTATAATTTTTTTTTGCAATAGTTTTTATCATTCAATCCGAAATCCGATTATGAGTGAATTCAAGCTTGTTTCTAATTTCCGCCTGCGTGGCGACCAGGCCGAGGCTGTCAGACAGCTCACGGACGGCCTGCAAAGAAATCACCAGTTTCAAACACTGTTGGGCGTTACCGGCAGCGGCAAGACCTATACCATGGCCAACGTCATTGCCAATATCAATCGCCCGACGCTGGTCATTTCCCACAACAAAACGCTGGCCGCCCAGCT
>METF01000013.1:350-9322 GCA_001771235.1 Candidatus Zhuqueibacterota bacterium RBG_16_48_16 | reverse complement strand
GAAAAAGACACCTCGGTGAACGATGAAATCGACAGGCTGCGGCTCAAAGCTACCAGCTCGCTGTTGTCCAGGGATGACGTCGTCATCATCGCCTCGGTATCGTGCATTTACGGCCTGGGCAAGCCGGAAGACTGGCAGGAAATGCTGGTCTTTCTCCATATCGGGCAGCGCATCGACCGCAACGAGCTGTTGCGCCGGCTCGTCGATATTCATTACAGCAGGAACGATATTGCCTTTGAGAGAGGCACTTTTCGCGTCAGGGGCGATGTGGTCGAGATCATCCCCGCTTATGAAAAGGAGGCCATTCGCATCGAAATGTTTGGCGATGAGATCGAACACCTTTACATCGTGGACATATTGACCGGCGAAGTGAAATCCGATCTCGCCAAAGCGGGCATCTATCCGGCAAAACATTTTATCACGCCGCAAAGACGGCTTGAAACGGCCATGCAGGAGATCCGAAAAGACCTCGAGTTGCGCCTGGAATATTTTCGCAAACACGACAAGCTGCTCGAAGCCCAGCGGCTTGAAATGCGAACCAATTACGATCTGGAAATGATGGAAGAGCTCGGCTATTGTTCGGGCATTGAAAATTATTCGCGCTACCTTTCCGGCCGCAATCCGGGCGACAGGCCTTACACGCTGGTCGATTATTTCCCGAAAGAGTTCCTGATCATCATCGACGAATCCCACGCCTCCATTCCGCAAATACGGGCCATGTACAACGGCGACCGGTCGAGGAAAGAGGTTTTGGTGGAGCACGGGTTTCGCCTGCCCGCCGCTCTGGATAACCGCCCGTTAAAGTTCGATGAATTCGAGGCACTGGTCAATCAATGTGTTTTCGTTTCGGCGACTCCCGCTGAGTACGAGCTGGAAAAATGTGGCGGCGTCGTTGTCGAACAAATCATCAGGCCCACGGGTCTGATGGATCCGGAAATCGACGTCAGGCCGACCAGGGGGCAAATCGATGACCTGGTCAGCGAGATAAACGAGCGCGCTGAAAAAAACGAGCGCGTCCTGGTGACGACGCTCACCAAGCGCATGGCTGAGGACCTGACCGATTACCTGTCCGGCCTGGGCATTCGCGTCCGTTATTTGCATTCCGAAATCGATGCCCTCGATCGGGTGGCTATATTGAGGGATTTACGGCTGGCCGAGTTCGATGTTCTGGTCGGTATCAACCTGCTTCGCGAAGGGCTCGATCTGCCCGAAGTGTCGCTGGTGGCGATTCTCGACGCCGATAAAGAGGGATTTCTCAGGTCAGGCCGATCTCTCATTCAGACAGCCGGTCGGGCGGCGCGAAACGTGGCGGGCAAGGTTATCTTTTATGCCGACGTCGTGACCGATTCCATGAAACAAACCATCGACGAAACCAACCGGCGGCGGAAAATACAGGAAGAATATAATATTCGACACAACATTACGCCGCAAACGATTTATAAATCCACAGAAGACATCCTGGGCGCGACCCGCGTTGCCGATGCGAAAACGGAGAAATACGGCAGGGTCAAGGCCGAGCCGGATGATGATGACCTGTTGCGAAGATGGAAATCATTGACTTTTGATGAGAGAGAGGAGCTGCTCCAGGAGCTGGAGAAGAACATGTTTGCCGCGGCGGCGGAGTTAGAGTTTGAAAAAGCGGCCCATCTGAGAGACAAAATCGACGACCTGAATTTGATCGATCAATCCACGGGCGGCAGGAAGAGTCGTGATCGACAAGACGGATCAAGCTGGCGCAAGAAATATTCGAGATAAGTAGGAATTCTTAAAAACCTTATTTTTATTCAACCTTAGTAGATATGAAAATTAACTCAATCCTCAAACCTTATTACCTTATTTGATTTACAGAAGAATAAGGTAATAAGGTAAGGACGGGAGACATTGTTCGTTATCTACTAAGGTTCTTAATCCTAAAATAAGGTCGCTACTATTCAAAATAAATTTAATAAAAATCTATTTTGGAAAAGAGGGTGTCGGATTATTGATTAATTTTAATGTGATACTATTAAAAGACGGTATAAAAAAGCTTGTCAATGGTCTCAAAGAAATAGTAACTCAGCGTTCTCAGCGGTTAAAAAATAACCAGCTACTTATTATGCATCAGAAAGAGGAAGACAAATGAAAGTCCTCATTATCGGCGGCGGCGGCAGAGAGCATGCGCTGGTGTGGAAAGTCAAGCAAAGCGAATACGTCAAACAGGTTTATTGCGCCCCGGGAAATGCCGGGATTGCCCGCGATGCGATCTGCGAGGATATCCCGGCTTCCGATATCAAAGGCATCTTTCATTTTGCCTCCAGGAAGCGGATCGATCTGACCATCGTCGGACCCGAAGCGCCCCTGGTTGACGGCATCGTGGATCTTTTCGAATCGAACGGTTTTCCTATTTTCGGCCCGAGTGAGAAAGCGGCCGAGATCGAAGGGAGCAAGGTTTTTGCCAAGTACGTGCTGGAAAAAAACGACATCCCTACGGCGCAGTACCAGGCCTTTTCGGAGTTTGATGAGGCAAAGAGATACGTGAAATCCGTCGATTTGCCGGTGGTCATCAAGGCCGATGGCCTTGCCGCCGGCAAAGGCGTTCTCCTGTGCGACACCAGGGAAAAAGCTCTCGCTGCCTTGACAAAGATCATGGTCGATAAAGCTTTTGGCAGCGCCGGGCGCAAAGTGATCGTCGAGGAGTTTCTGCAGGGACAGGAGGTGTCTCTTATCGGTATCTCCGACGGCGAACATCTCGTTTATCTCGTCCCTTCCCAGGATCACAAGAGGATCTATGATAACGACCAGGGACCGAATACCGGCGGCATGGGCGCCTATGCCCCGGTGCCGTTTATCGATAACGGCCTGCTGGAACGGGTCAAAAAAGAGATTATGCTGCCGACGATTCAGGGACTGGCGCTGGAGGAGCGGCCCTATCGCGGCGTTTTATATGCCGGCCTCATTCTGACGAAACAGGGGCCGAAGGTGCTCGAATTCAATTGCCGGTTTGGTGACCCCGAAGCGCAGGTCATTTTGCCGCTGGCCAAAAGCGACCTGGTGGAGGCGGTCATGGCGGCGCGGGACGGCAACCTGAAAGATTTTCGCTGGAAGAACCATAAGCAACACGCCGTATGCGTGGTCATTGCCTCGGGCGGCTACCCGGGAAGTTACGAAAAAAATAAAAAGATATTTGGCCTCGAGCACTCTTTCAATGACGCTTTTGTTTATCATGCGGGGACGAAAGAGATTGAAAATGACATCGTCACCGCCGGAGGGCGGGTGTTGGGCGTGACGGCTCTCGGCAAGTCGTTGCCAGAAGCCATGCAAAAGGCTTATGCGGCTGTTGGCAGAATAACATTTGATGGCGCCTATTACCGGAAAGATATTGGCGCGAAAGGATTGTTGTAGACAGTGTAGGAAGGTAGCTATTCAGCCACTAAGCCATAAAGTCGCAGAGGAACACAAAAGATTAATTTTGTGCAGCTTTGTGTTTTCGTGTCTTTGTAGCGAATTATAGCAGATATGCCTGAATAGTCATTAGATTGTTGCTGTAACTGCTCATACATTCACAACGGATTTGGAACAGGAGTAAAGTTTTTATGAATATCTTGGTCACGGGAGGCGCCGGTTTCATCGCATCGCACATCGTCGATGCCTACATTCGCAAAGGCCATCGTGTCGTTATTGTGGACAATTTGTCCACGGGGTGCATGGACAACGTTCATCCCGACGCGGAATTTGTCAAAATGGATATTCGGGATGCAGGGATCGCCGACCTTTTTGAGAAGCACAGGTTCGATGTCGTCAATCATCACGCGGCCCAGATGGATGTGCGAAAATCGGTCGAGGACCCGATTTACGACGCCAACTGTAACGTCATCGGCTTTATCAACATTCTGCAAAACTGCGCGAAATACCAGGTTGGCAAAGTCCTTTTCGCCTCGTCCGGCGGGGCCGTTTACGGCGAGCAGGAGAGTTTTCCGGCTGATGAGCAGCACAAAACGCAGCCTTACAGCCCCTACGGCATCACCAAGCTGATCGGCGAAAAATACCTGTTCTTCTACTCGTTGACATACAATATCCGTTATATCGCGTTTCGATATGCCAACGTCTACGGCCCGCGCCAGAATCCGCACGGTGAAGCCGGGGTCGTGGCGATTTTTGCGCAAAAGCTGCTGGCCGGTGAATCACCGACAATCAACGGCAGTGGCGAGCAGACGCGGGATTTTGTCTACGTCCACGATCTCGTGAGAGCCAATGTGATGGCCCTTGATTATGACCTGGATGCCATATTCAATGTCGGCACCGGCCAGGAGACGACCATCAATAAAATTTTTCGTCTTCTCAGCGAATTGACCGGCGGTAAAGGTGAGGAGAGGCACGCACCTGCCAAGCCGGGAGAGCAGTTTAGAAGCGTGGTTGACAGCAGCCTGATCTGGCGAGAGATGGGATGGAAACCGGATGTCGATACCCGGCAGGGACTGGCCGAAACGGTTGACTTTTTTAAAGGTAAATATGGGAGAGCTTGATTGTGGCTCGCTCGACGAATTATGACATAAATGGTTTTACGGAAGACCAACACTGGCGGGACATCCAGCAGGACGTGGGCATTCTGGGTAATTCCGAAACCATTCGCCAGCTCATCGAAACCATCGATCAGGTGGCCAGAACCGACATTTCCATCCTGATTACCGGTGAGAGCGGTACGGGAAAGGAGCTGGTGGCAAAAGCTCTTCACCAGCGCAGCAAGAGGCGCAACGAGCCGCTCATCACGGTCAACAGCGGCGCTATTCCGGAAGGCATACTGGAATCCGAATTATTCGGCCATGAAAAAGGCTCTTTTACCGGCGCCGTCGGTCCCCGCAAGGGATATTTTGAACTCGCTGACAAAGGCAGCATCTTTTTGGACGAGATCGGTGATCTGCCGCTGACGATTCAGGTGAAATTATTGCGCGTTTTGGAAGGGCGGGAATTCATGCGGGTCGGCGGAACTGCGGCTCACCAGGTCGATGTCCGGTTTATCACGGCGACCAATAAAAACCTGGAAGAAGAAGTGCGCCGGGGGCAATTCCGGCAGGACTTGTATTATCGTTTGAACGCCATGCACATTCGCGTGCCCGGCTTGAGGGAGCGCAAGGAAGATATACCGCTGCTGGTCAAAAAATTTGCCGCGGATTTTAGCAGGGAAAACCACATCGAGTTCAATGGATTTGACGACAGCGCCCTTTTTGCTCTGCAACAGTATTCCTGGCCGGGCAACATACGCGAGCTGCGGAATACGGTTGAAAAAGCTATTGTGATGGAACGGGGACAGCGCATTACCGAGATGGTTCTGAAAAAATACATACAATCCACCGATCAAAGGTCGCATGCTCTGCCGGTGCCGATCAACAAGCCAAAGGATGAAATCGAGCGGGAATTCTTGTTACGCCTATTGCTGGAGATCAAGAGCGAAATTTCCCAGCTACGCGAGCTGGTTCTTTCCGGTGTCAGAATTCCTTACCGATTGGGCCCCTGGCGGGAAGAATTTCCCGCGGAATATGCCGAGCAAATTTCCATTGAAGATTCGGAGGAGCAAAAGCAAGGCCGATCCATCGCCGAGGTGGAACGCGAGCTCATCATCGATACGCTTATGCGAACGGGAGGCAACAAGAGAAAGACCGCGGAAATTTTAGGGATGAGCGAACGCACCTTGTACAGAAAGATCAACCGATACGGTCTCAGGAGAGGCAGGAGCTAGAGAGTGTTTGAGCGAAAATCCTCTTACACGATGTTATTGCGAGGAGAGAGGAGCGAACAACGAAGCAATCCCGATTACTGTTCCAGAGATTGCTTCGGTAAAAAGCGCCTCGCAATGACAGCATACTTGTAAATTGAATAGTTTTTGTTCCATCACTAGTACTACATCGAAAGTTTTCCCATGAGGAGAAATTTTTTGCTCTCTGGATTTTAAGAGACAAAATAATTAAAGACAGAATCATTAATTTCCGTCCCGAGAGACGAGATGTCTGTAGAAACCGCAAAAATCCGTTTTCCAGTCCTGTAAGGACGAAATGTTTGTAGCAGCCGATAAAACCCAGCATCTTCAGTCCTGTAGGGACTGGATGTTGATGTCTTCCAAGCTATTGGCCATTTTGCTTGTCCATCCTATTTTTAAAACATCCCGTCCCTACAGGACGGAGGCCTTTGACTTGTTGGCTGCTACAAACATCATGTCCCTATCGGGACGCAAATGGACTGATCACAAAAAAAAGTTTTGCCTAAACGAATCAGCACGCTGGCAATAATTAGGAAAAATTTGCTGATGGCTTTAGAAAAACTTTCGCTGTAGTACTAGATAGGCGGTTCTTTAAACTAGAGAAATACAGAGGCTCACGACAGGATTTTTTGATGACTTTGGCATACAAAAAAAATATACAAATGTGCTTGATTATTTCAGCGTTTTTATTACAATTCCACTGTGGATTTTACTCCTTTTCGGGTTCGGTTGCGCCTCATCTTAAAACGGTTGCCATTCCATTGTTTGAAAATCGAACGGTGGAATTTGGCATTGCCGAGGAGCTGACCGACGCCGTCATCGATGAATTCAGCCGGGATAATACCCTAAAGATCTCGGACCGGGCTTTGGCGGATATGCTGATCGATGGCGCCATCGTCCGGGTCGATGACCGGGCGGGTGCATTCGATCAAAGCGAGCGGGTGCAGGACATGAAGCTCTATTTAACTGTCAGTGTGACCTGCACCGACCAGGTCAAACGGGAAAAGCTGTGGGAGGAGCGCATCACCCAGTGGGGATCTTATGATCCGTCGGAAGGAGCTGATGCCCGGCGTAACGGCATTTCCGAAGCGATAGAGAAGATCAGCCAGGAGATATTGAACAAATCGGTTTCGGGATGGTGATGTGAAAGTGATCTCGATTTTAATTCTCTGCAAAATTATTCGTTAGGTTGTACTCTAAAACAACGTTGTGGAGAATTCGTCAGAACAAGGAGATTCATGATGCAGTCAAATTTAAGCGATGAAATATCTGCTTTGAAACGCCACCTGGACGAGAATGCCGATTCCATGGTTTTTGCCAGGTTGGCCGAGAGATACCTGAGATTGAATGAAACGGAAAAAGCGATCGCCTTATGCCAGCAGGGCTTGAGCCGCCATCCCCAGTATGCCACCGGCCACTTTGTGCTCTCAAAATGCCTGTATGCGAACAAACAATACGATGAGACTGAAAAAAGACTCAAGAAGGTTTTGGCACTGGAGCCGAATTTTCTGAGCGCCCACAAATTGTACAGCGATTTGATGAAGGAAATTGGCTGGGAAAAATCCAGGGAGCTCAGCCTGCTGCGCATTCTCGAGATCGATCCTTTGAATGTGAACATCAAAAGCATGGTCGAATCCGGGAAAACCGCGGAGGTCGAAGAGGAGGTTTCGGAGCCGCTTTTAACCAAAGAACCCGAAGAAAAGCTGTCTACCGATATTGAATTGGAAGAATCCCTGGATGACGCGCTCGGCTTGTCGGCATTGGATGAAACGGATTTGATGACCGAAGAGGATAAATATGACATCGAATTCGAGACCCAAAGTATCGACCGTGAGGAGGAGCGGTTCTCGGAAATTTTGGATGATATATTCAGTCCCAGCGTTGAAGAACAAGTCCGCCAGGAAAATGAAGCCAGGGACACTTTGAAAAAAGCAGCGAGTATGGAAGCCGCTTCTTTGGAAATCGAAGAGGAAAAACAGGAAATCGCGGATGAGGTCGAAACCGCTGCTGCAACCGAGGGCGAGAGAGGGGAAGAGGATGAAGAAATAGACGTGCTGGACGTTTCTGAAGAAGAAAAACCGGAAGAGGAGGGAGCCGAAACTTTTGCGGAAATGGCCGGGATTTTTACACCTGAAAAAGAAGCGCCTGAAGAGGAAGCGCTCAGCGAAGAAACGGACGAAGAAACCATCGAGCTTGACGCACTGCGGAGCGAGCCGTTGCCGCCCGTTGATTTTTCGGATTTGCCCGAAGAAGAGGTGGAAAGCTTGTTTGAGGAGCAGGATGAATCTCTGACGGAGTTTGGCTCGATAAAAATTGAAGACGATCTGGAAGAGCAGGAAGAATTCAGCAAGTTTTTGGCTGAGCTTGATGACTATAACGAAACGGAGATCACAGACAGCGAGACGCCGAAAATAGGCCGGCCCCTTCATGTGAAAAAGGATGGGCCGGCCAAACAGACGAAAGAAACGCCTTTGGAGCACGTGGAAGAACCGGAAGACGAAGCCGAAGACGATTCGACCAAAGAAAAATTCGTCACACCAACGCTCGGTGAAATTTATGCCGCCCAGGGACAGTACGGCAAAGCCATAGCCGTTTTTGAACGCCTGTTAAAGCAGAACCCGGATGAAGAACGGTATAAAATCAAGCTGGATTATTTAAGGAAAAAACTCCAGGAAGAACAAAACTGATCTCTTTTGCAGCCGTTTTACCGGTTTTTTCAATGGTCGTTTATGATCGCATTCCGATGATAAACGGCCTTGTTTTTTATTATGCCCCTAAATTTCACGCCTCGTTTTATACTTTTACCTGTTACAGGTTTCCATGCAGCAATCGCCAGAGACAACGCCTTTCGAATTTTCCGCTGTGATCGTCACCTACAATAACGTTGATATCATTATCAAGTGCCTGAAAAGCCTGGCCGGTGCCCTGGCCGGCTATACTTCACAGATTCTTGTCATCGATAACCACAGCACCGATGGAACAGTTGAGGTATTGAAATCGTTCGCAAAACAACAACAATTCTTTTCTCACCTGGTTATTGATGTTAACCCTGAAAATCGCGGATATACCAAAGCGGTAAACCAGGGCTTGCGCAAGGCTGCGGGAAATTATATTTTAATATTAAATCCCGACGTTATACCGTTCGATTCGACACTGCGCGTGCTGCGCCGGAGACTGGAGGATGACAAAGCCATTGGCATTGTCGCGCCTCAACTGCTGAACATGGACGGAACAATTCAAC
>METF01000013.1:0-339 GCA_001771235.1 Candidatus Zhuqueibacterota bacterium RBG_16_48_16 | reverse complement strand
TATTTTCCCGGAAAGCTGGATGTGGTTTTTAAGGTGCTCTCTCTGGACTTATTCTTTCCCGATATTTTTGGCTTTCGCCGATGGTACATGCCCGATTTTGATTTCAACAGCTCGCGCGACGTCGACCAGCCGCAAGGGGCATTTTGGCTCGTCAGAAAAGAGGTCGTCGATCGGGTGGGATTTTTAGACGAGACTTTTTTTATGTTTTTCAGCGACGTGGATTATTGCTATCGCGTGCGACAATCGGGCTGGCGCATTCATTTTTGTGCGGAAGCTTCGGCCTTGCATCAACAGGGCGCAAGTGTATTTCAGTGTCGGCCCAGGATGATCGTTTCGTCC
>METF01000012.1:8827-9440 GCA_001771235.1 Candidatus Zhuqueibacterota bacterium RBG_16_48_16 | reverse complement strand
CTCTTTCTTTTCATCCAACAAAGTTATTATCGACTGAAAACCCTTTTACACGATGTCATTGCGAGCAGTGAGGAACGAACGACGAAGCGATCCTCCATCACTTGTCAGGAGATTGCTTCGGCAAAAAGCGCCTCGCAATGACAGCAAAATTTCCAGCTCTTATTTTATTAGCACCATTTTCCTTGTCTCTACGAAATTTGAAATGCCATTTTTAGCAAAGAGAGTCATAAAGTAAACTCCACTGGCGACCTGG
Organism: Candidatus Zhuqueibacterota bacterium RBG_16_48_16; assembly: GCA_001771235.1. Taxonomy (GTDB): domain Bacteria; phylum Zhuqueibacterota; class Zhuqueibacteria; order Residuimicrobiales; family Sediminimicrobiaceae; genus Sediminimicrobium. Next base: position 9,187 of record METF01000012.1, on the reverse strand, counting down.
TTTCCCGTTTCATCGATTCCATTCCAGGCGATGTGATAGGACCCCGCCAATTGATTTCCGAGCCTGAACGTTCTCACTGTCCTGCCGACAATATCGAAAATCACTAGTTGCACCTCGGCGTCTGCCGGAAGATGATAAGAGAGAGTCGTTGAGCTGTTGAACGGGTTCGGATAGTTCTGATCGAGCTGAAAACGGAGGGGCTTTTTATCCGCTTTGTTGTTGACGAGAGTGCTCGCTTCATCGTCCTTGCCCGGAGAGCCATGAATGTCATGGGATGCCTGCCAGCTCGTTGGGTCATTCTGATCGCCGCGCGGATTGCGGTCCTTGGACACCAGCGAGTACCCTTCACCGTCGGTGGTA
>METF01000012.1:8479-8663 GCA_001771235.1 Candidatus Zhuqueibacterota bacterium RBG_16_48_16 | reverse complement strand
AGGCAAGCACAATAAAGTCATTGGGCTCTAATATGGTCATCACCGGGAATGAAAAGGAAATGCCCCGGCAAAATTGCGCGCCGCTCAAGTCAAGCGGAGCGGAACCGATGTTTTTCAGCTCGATGAACTCAAAGGATCGATCGTCGATCGAATCCTGCGCCAGCGGATGATAGTGAATTTCCGT
>METF01000012.1:8009-8301 GCA_001771235.1 Candidatus Zhuqueibacterota bacterium RBG_16_48_16 | reverse complement strand
ATGATAAAATCACTGCTGGAAGTGTTTGCGTTCAACGCCTGAATTGCCAACAGGTTTTCACCTTCGACCAGGGCACTCATGTATTGTGAAATATTGAAGGATTCCGGGCCGGTCGCTTCATGGCCTGCGGAGGCAACAGAATTCCAGACAGGCGCAGCAGGAGCATTGGCTTCCGCCACTTTTGTATTGTTCAAATAAGCAACAAATCCGTCATCGTAGCGAACCTGTAACGTCATATCTTTAAATTTTTGCAGATTCTCATTGGTGACATTGAAAACGATTCGAACATAGC
>METF01000012.1:0-7993 GCA_001771235.1 Candidatus Zhuqueibacterota bacterium RBG_16_48_16 | reverse complement strand
GCCACCGTCATCGTGCATATCATTGCCGACGTCAAGAGTAATCAGGTCTTCATAACCGGAGCCTTTCTCGTAGCCCACGCCGCCGGGAGTGCCGCTACAGAGACGCCACGCTGAATCATCGAATTGAGCAGCCGATCTCCAGGCATTACCGACATCCGCTTTCGGAACCAGCACCTTTTTGGACGCATATTCCGCGACAAGAATCGATTGGCCACTTTCGCCGGATGATTCGGAGAGCCATGGGTCTGATCCATCCGTTGTGTAATAAATCGTCCCCGATGGCGCGCTCATGGTCAGCACGTCACCAGCATTGATTGTTTTCCGGGTTGTTTGCTGCCCGTTAATGAACAAACGGGGGGCCGTTGTAGCGGGAAACAGGTTGGCCTGGCGCAACTGGCTGATGAAAGCATTGGTGCGATTGGGAAAGTATTCGTTGATGAGAAAATCCTGCTCGTCCAGCCAGTATTCTTTGGAGTAGAGATCAAAGGGCCCGGCCGCTTCCCAGGAATGGACGTCGCGGCGGTAATCGCCCCAGCGCGCGGATTCCGCAATCACCGCCAGGTCGATCTGGTTGGCTCGTTTCATCCAGCGGTCGGCAGCGGCCTCCGGCGTCAGTACACCACCATTAAAGCAGAGAAACTGAACTCGATCGGCAAAGAGTCGCCGGAATTCCGCATTCTCCCGCAACCGTTGAAACAGCCGGCTTGGACAATTGTCATTATTTTCGCCAAGCTCATTGGCCGACACTTCTTCAAGGATATGCTCAGCATCCCAGCTAAAGAATTTAAATCCCTTGCCCGGTTGGACGCGGTTTCTCACGGCAACCCAGTTGTGATGGTCCCAGTCCCAGTTGCCGCCGTAAAAATTGAGGATCATGTAATCAATAAGATTGACCACATCGACATAAGCCGGGTATGCGGGATTGGGTGTGCCGTCTGGATTGTGGCCCTGAATGCGCTGGTATTTCTCGTTACTCGCCAGGCCGCTGTTTGCCAGACTCATCATTTCACTCCAGGCGTCGATATTTCCATCGACCACAGGCGTATAGTCACCTACCTTGATGACATCGAAATCGGCGTCGCTGCCCCCCAGGTAGGAGGTGGCAAACTCCCTGTCGATACGCTCAGTCGGATTGTACAAACCCCAGTAAATCCCATTCAGATATAAATGGACGTAGCGCCCGTGACCGGAAGGATGGCTCAAGGCCAGCTGGGTATCTTTGCCCCAGACATCGCGTCCGTACTGGGCGCGCCTGCGCTCGCTGTGCCGCCAGTGATTCCAGGTATTGCCAAATCCCGCGCGCAGGGTAATCGTATTAAAGCTCGAAACAGCATCATCGCCAAAGAGAGGATAATCGAGTTTTCCCGGTCCGTATTGGCTTTTGAACACAAGCCGAAAAGAATGTTTGGGGTCTTTCTCGGGGCGTCGGCTGTGCCCTCCCTGCAGCCGAAGGCCACAATCGATCTGGAATTCCTCAGTGCCATCGCTATTAAAGAATTCCACCGATGCTGGCCGTTCCCAGCCGTCTCCGAGACCGGGCACATCGCCGGCTCCGGGCGGGCCGGTATAGATATATATTCCACCTGTTTCAGGATCGGTACTTTTCGAAAATAGATTATCCTTGTCGGTCACTATCGACATGGTCGGAATGGAAAGCAGGGCTTCTTTTAACAGCGGCCCATACTCCAGGTCCTGGGTTATTTCCGGGTCCATCTCATAGTCGGCAATGGCTGTACCGGGGATCGCCGTGTACGGCCCCCATCCGGAAGGATAGCCGGGGGGATTGTTGGGCTGCTTGATCACTTCATCCAAAAAAAGATAGGTTTGCGTGGTAATCCTGCTTTTCAGGTAACCGGATTTGATCGCAATAGCCCTGAGCACAGTCGTTGTCCGAATCGGCACGGGAGCGCTGTATTGTATTCCATGGTCGTCGCTCGGCTCGCTGCCATCGGTCGTGTAATAAATTTGCACCGCCGACAGATCCGAGATTATTTTCACTTCAAACGGCGTTTCATAGAAACCGTGTTTATGATCAAAAACAGGTGAAGGCAAGACTTCCTGATCGGAGAATTGATTCACTGCTCCCGGCGTAGGACTTGAAGATGCGACGTAATCACCTTCATAATATGCAAAGGAAATATCCGGTTGTTGTTCTGAAAAAGATGGATCGAAAGCGGTCGTAATATTTCCCTGGGGATCGGAAAGCGCCAGATACTCTCCTGCTATGCTCAATTTAAAGTCAGTGTGCAGTTCCTGCCCCGGCAGAGTGCGATTCTTGCCCGAGGCAAAGACTATGAGATAACCATCGGCATTTAAGCGAGCTTCAGGGAACTGCCATTTCTGTGGACTGGTTTTGTCGTCCGTCAGTGACCAATTCAGCAAATCGATGGCAGCGGAGGTCGGGTTATAAATTTCGATCCAGTCCGAATAATCTCCGTCCTCATCTGCCAGGGTGGCGGAATTCGAAGCCATAAACTCATTGATCCGCAGCGAGCTGTTCGGGGATTGGGCCGCCAGGGGATTGGCTGAGCAAAGCATAACGAATCCGGAGAACAAGGCGAATTTACAGATTTTGTCAAATAAAGCAAAGGTACGTTTCATTAATCAACTCTCTTTTTATGTTAGATGAATCCTTACCAATAAGGTAAGACCATTTTCAACGATTTTCAAACGAATTAAAATGTTTCCCCGTGGACTGTTGAAAAAGCAGCACAGTGAGAGTTTGCACTAAACGAGAGAATTTGCACTCAAGATTTTAAACGACAAAATGATTAGTGTCTAAGCAGCAAAATTTTGACTATTTCTGGCAAAATATGTTTCAATGCCTATTATATCCATTTGAGCTTGTAACTCTGACAGGGTTTGGAACCCTGTCAGAGTTACACTGCGTAAATCGCCATTCAACTTTTCGGTTCTGGCTTGTCCAGGTTGGGGATAACATAAAAGCCAGGACAGAAAAATGAATACTGCAATATTCCCAATTTACCGGGTCGTACGATTTGAGTATGATTACCTCCGGAAAAATAAACATAGTCGTTGATACCATGTAATAGGTAGAATCTACGCGGATGACATCCGGATCAGGAAAATCAGAATAGATAACCGGATTGGTATAAATGCCATCTCCATTATCGCTTTGCATTTTCTGTGCAGGCAAAGTGGCTAACGGCAAAAGCGAAAGTAGAACACAACAGGATACTTTTAATTCGTTTTTCATAGACACGTCACTTGAGGAGCATGGTTTTCTTTGTATCCACGAAATTTGCTGCTGTCATTCGATACAGATAAACTCCGCCTGATAATCCTCTGCCATCAAAGGTTGCCGTATAATTTCCTTGTTGCCGTAATCCTTCAAACAAAGTTGTTACTTCCTGCCCAAGAAGATTGTAGACCTTGAGTCTGATATAACTGCTTTGAGGCACTGAGTAAGCGATGTGAGTTGTCGGATTGAATGGATTGGGATAATTTTGATTCAGTTTATAAAAGTGGGGATGATTCATGGTCTTTTTTATGCCTGTTGTGCTCTTTGGCCTAAGCAAACGAAGATAAAAGACTCCCCCGGCGTAGCCGTTTGACGGCGCCTGAAATTTCACCCGAATCTTATCTTTGCCTTCGACCATAGAATCCGGAATCGCGTACTCTACATTGCGAAACTCGGATACATTCCATTTCCCGGTTAAATTCTCTGTTGCTAATTTGGCGTCATCTATGAGAATATCAAATGTTCTGTTGCCAGATTCATTTCCCCAATAACGCACCATTAGAGACAAATTGGTCTCTCCATTCGTTTTCAGGTTATAACTAAAATAGCCTCCGTTCCGAGCATCTCGCCAAAATTCGCCCATGTGGGTACCGGAATATGAATTCAAAGTTTTCATTGCATGATCAGCTTCAAATTGCTGCGCACCAATCGCTACAGAATCAATAGTACGTTTTTCCAAAGACCCTGCTGAAATAGAATCGAGCAATGCCTGGTATTGAGTATTTGTCAAAGCCATCCAATACATCATATATCTGGAATCATGAATTTTGTAGAAAGGCTCGAATTCAAGATTATTTTGAGAGTTGACAATAGTAACTCCAGAGGTTGCAAAAGTCAATGGCTTACCTGTTACCGGCACCAACTTTTCTGCAATTTTGGATCGGTCATCTTCAACAATAATCGGCGCCTTGTCAATGGGAAGCATCGATCCACTGGCAATATGCCCCCAACGGCTATCGTCAGCTATTAAGCCTGTTAAGCTCTCTGTTCCCGTCTTTGCCCCAAGCAGAATAGGGCCGTGCAAAAAGGCAATGTATGCAGGCACATTGGGTAACTGCTCTATGGCATTGTGCATGGGCAGAATAATCTCCACAACATCACCACTTGTCCATGACCGATCAACAGCAATATAAGAAGAAGGCTGTGCGGTATAGGACAACGTATCACCATTGACAATCACTTTTAAAGCTCCGGCATTAACCCATGACGGATAGCGAATCATCAGTTTAAACTGAGAGGATCCTTCGGTTACAAGCAATTTGGTTTGTTCTTCATACGGAAAATTTGTTTCCTGTTTGATCTTGACTCCTTTTTCTTTCCAATCAAATTCGGAAGCAATAAAGAGGTTTAAAAACAGGGAATCATTTTGATGCGTATAAATAAACTCGCCATACTTACCATGATTTTCCATACCGGTGCCCACGCAACACCACATCGCCTGATTGGGAGCAGAGTAAACCCGATAATGACGAGGCCGCGCCGGAGTAAAATAAACATAACCGCCGTGCACAGGATGCTGTGTTGATAAAATATGGTTGTATAACGCCCGTTCATAAAAATCTGCATATTTTGCCAATGGATTTACCCTGAACAAATCCTCGGTCAACTTTAGTATATTATTGGTATTGCACGATTCAGGACCTTGAACCTCATTTACATAATCAATACAAGCCGATGCGCTTGGGAAATGCTCACTTCTACTGTTTCCTCCCGACGCCAGACTGCGATTGCTTGTCACTGTTTCCCAAAAGAAACTGCCTGCTTTAATATATGTGTTATCACCGCTAAGCTCGGCTATGCGTTGGAAACCAACAGCTTTGGGTACCTGCGTGTTCGCATGCTTGTTATCAAGATTGTCCCTACTGGCTGCCATAGCATTAAGCAATTCTTTATGTGAGAATCGTTTGGCAGCAGTTAAATATTTTACATCACCTGTCATTTGATAAGCGTCAGCAAAAATCTCATTCATACCGCCATGCTCCGTACCGAGCATGGATTCCATTTGAGCGTCTGACAGGGCAGAGGTGATGTTTACCCCCCAGTCACAGAATTTTAGAAAAATTGTTTTGGCATCTTCATTGCCAGCATACAACCAGGCGTCCCTTAGTCCGGCGTACATTTTATGAAGATTATACCACGGCACCCAGGCTGCCCGGTAGGCAGTAAAATTACCCGTTTTAAACGTTGACCATATTGCACTGCTATTTGGTACTCCTCCCGCATAACCAATTCCCCACGTTGAATTATTTGTCGCATTGGCATCCTGACAAGCCTTGAGTTCCGATATCATATATTCCATGCGTTGTTTGCACTCGGTGTTGCCCGTGGCAGCATAGTTAATTGCCATTGCCGATAAATAATGACCGCCAACATGGCCATCCAATCCATCCCAGTTCGTATAACTTGAGGCTTTTAGCGTCAGCCCGGCCTGTTTGCGGTAAGGAGCTAATAACCGATCGACATTATATTTCAAAAGAGTTTGAATATTCAGGTCGCGCGCGTTTTTAAACGGCCCATCAAGTAAAGTTACATCGCCTAAGGGAAATGTATTTGGATAGAGTTTTTCCTGCGCTTGAATATTGCTGAATAGCAGAATACCGCAAAAGACAAGATGAAAAAATAATGTTTTCATAAATGTCCTTTAATTATTGACTTTTAATAACCACGTGCGCTTCTTTTAGCCCCGGTGATTTTGCCATAACCGTTATCGAACCTGAATTACCCGGCTTTGAGCGAATGATAACCAAAGCTAAACCACTGAATGCCTCGCGCTCGTGTGAGAGAAACGGCGTGAGGTTCGTCGGGTCGCCGTTATCCGTCGCTACTATTTCACCGTTACCCTCAATTTCGAACTTGATTGGATTCATCGCATTTGGCACTGTGAGCCCGTTTTTATCGGTCACCCGCACCGTGATGAAGGCTAAATCCTTTCCGTCGGCTCGAATCTCATCGCGATCTGCCGACGCCTCCAGCCGGGCTGGCTCGTCCGTGGTCTTGACAACGTTCTCGGCCCATTTCTCCTCGTTCTTGTAGGCCACTACCTTCAGCTCTCCCGGTTCATATTTCACATCGTCCCAGCGCAGGCGGTACTCAAACTGACCCTTTTGCTTTCGACCAAGCGACGTGCCGTTGAGGAACAGCTCAGCCTCGTCGCCGGAGGTGAAAACATGTACCGGGGTGACCTCTCCGACGCGCTCCGGCCAGTTCCAGTGCGGCAGGAGGTGAGCTATGGGCAGTTCAGGGCGCCAGTGCGCCTGGTAAAGATAAAAGCGATCCTTCTTGAATCCTGCCAGGTCGATGATCCCGGAATACGAGCTGCGGGAATCGTAATAGGGCGTCGGCTCGCCGAGGTAGTCCCATCCTGTCCAGACAAACTCACCGGCTACGAAAGGATGCCGGTCAACAGAACTGAACACCTTGTCGGCTGAGGAGCCAAAGTCGACGGCGTGCAGCTCGTAGGACGTCACGTGGCGAATCTTCGAGTCGCCGCCCCTGCCATCCCGCACGATATCGCTGTTCTTTTGCACTACCGGGAAAAGGTAGATGCCGCGGCTGCTGAATGCTGAGGCGGTTTCACTGCTGAGAATAACCTTTTCGGGGAATTTTGCATGGTTTGCATCGTACTGCGGTTTGGTACGGATGCGGTTCGTCCCTTCAAATTCCGGCGATTGGCGGATTCCTTCGCCCTGGTAATTCAGGCTGATGACGTCCAGGACAGCGGGCATGGGCATGTCCGGCTTGGCCCAATTCATCGCGCTAGTGATGGAACGGGTGGGATCCTCGTCCTTTACAATGTCATACAGCCTCTTGGCCACTGTCGCGCCTTCTTCACTGGTATACTGCTCACCAACCTCATTGCCGATGCTCCATATAATCACCGAGGGACTATTCCGGTCTCGTCGAACGAGTGCACGCAAGTCTTGTTCATGCCAGTCTGAAAAGATAAGGTGAAAGTCAAGGGGCGTCTTGTTCCGTTCCCACACATCGAAAGCCTCATCCATCACGAGAAAACCCATCCGGTCCGTCAATTCGAGCAACTCGGGAGCGGGCGGGTTATGGGCCGTGCGGATCGCGTTGCAGCCCATCTCTCTGAGGATTTCGAGCTGGCGCTCTGCTGCGCGGGTATTGAACGCCGCGCCCAGGGCGCCGAGGTCGTGGTGCTGGTTGACGCCTTTGATCTTGATGAGCTCGCCATTAACGTAAACACCCGAGTTCGGGTCGAAACGCAGTGAGCGGATGCCAAAGCGCGTCTCATATTGATCGACTGGTTTGTCATGTTGCCACAAAGTGGTCACCGCCACGTAACGGTTTGGAGCCTGTGTGGGCGGCGGTCCCCACAACCGGGGATTTTTGAGAGTAACGGAGCCTTCGACTTTAGCGCTATTTCCCGCCGCAACCCGTGTTTCCAGGGGTTCGAAAGAGGCGACTGCATCGCCGGTTTTGTTACCGTCCGCATTCAAGACGAAAATTTGTGTAACCGCTGTAACTGGCGCGTCATCCTCGGAGTCGTTGTCGATCGTGATCTCCATATTGATCGTAGCGAAGTTTTTGGTAACATCGTGCGTCGTCACAAAAGTACCCCACTGACCGACATGAACGGGATTGGATTTGGTCAGCCAGGCATTGCGGTAGATACCGCCGCCGGGATACCAGCGCGACGAATTGGGCGGATTGTCCAAACGGATCGCCAGTTGGTTTTCACTACCCGGTACGATATAAGGCGTGAGATCC
>METF01000011.1:4149-5767 GCA_001771235.1 Candidatus Zhuqueibacterota bacterium RBG_16_48_16 | reverse complement strand
TAAAAGATAGATGTCATAAAGGGGGGTGAATGGGTTTTGAAAGGTGTTTTTCAAACCCGGTGCTCCCGTCTTTATACCATTTAATATAATACCTTCACAAGTGGCCACCTGTTGGCCACTCAGAATGCCCTGACTGGCCAACTCTGACAATTTAAGAGTGGCCATATCTGGCAAGTCACCGGTCTTGAGCCGGGGCTTGCCGGCGGGGCGATAATTGGTGATGAAATATTTCAAGCCCCTGGTGGAGCGCAGGGTAAAGATGTAACCGCTGGCTTCGAGGCGTTTGACATGGCGGCGGATGGTTCTGACGGGAAAGCCGGTATCATTTTCGATGAAGGAAAATTTCACCGGGGATCCCGAGAGCACGGCGCCGACGTGGAAATCCTTATTCCAGCCGGTGACTTTGGAAAGCAGGTAGCCGTAAATGTAAATGGCATCGGCCATGATATCAGCGTGGCGTTTCGTAAACAATCCGGTCATAACTCCTACGTAGAATCGTGAGCTTTCTCCTGTCGAGTCTTTGGGCATCCCTGGCGCTTCCCTTGAAAGCCTGGTTAGTAATTCTGAGCGTTCAGCTTCTCAGGCAATCCGGTCAATGCCTCTCCCCTGCCGAATGTCGGTATATCATCGTGGAGGGCAAGATCGAGGCGGCGTCCGCCGTAGACGCCGTTGATTTTGATGTTGCCGCCGAGCTGCTTGAGGTAAAAGGGTATGCCAATATCTTTGCACATATCACGGAGATGGCGAAAATGATCCCTGTCAGCCGGGCGATAGTTATTTCCGGCGCCGCTTTCGCCGCCGGCGATCACCCAATCGATGCCGCTCAGGTTGACCTGAAGACGTTCGAGTAAAGGCTCGGCGCTGAGAAAATGGAGCCTGGCCGGAATTTGCAGCAACTCGGCGAGGCGATGGGCGTACTTGCTCATGCCGACGCTGACGCCGAGCCAGACATTGGGAAAGCCGGCTCCCCAGTCGTGGGGGAGCCGGTTACCGATGAGATGCGGCCTTTTGGTGAGGATTTGGAACGTCAGGTGTGGGCTGTGGCGGATGATCTGCCAGGCCTCGGGGCGCCACGCATCGGCGTCGGGAATGAAAAAGTCACTCCAACTGCAAACGAATACCAGGGGGCCTTTGAACCTCGTCAGCGGCAGGTTAAAGGTCTGAGGCCGGGATCGGATTATTGTTGATGGGTCCTGGCCGTATCTCATTTTCTCGCGGTACATGTAGCAATAACGGCATTCTTCGGATACCTTGTGGCAGCCCTGCCAGGGGTTCCAGGTGTCGTCGGTCCAGCCTATGTGGGAGCGTTCGCCCATTCAGATAGTCGGCTCGCTGTCAAAATCGGTAAAATCTTCGGCGTGCAGGTCCTGGATGGGCAGGCGATATTGCTTGATGGCAGCGACGTTGACCTGTACGTCGGCGTCGGTGAAGGTGTCGGTAATTTTGAAATAGGGTTCATACCAGCGGCCTTTGTCGAGGCACTCGACTTTGATTTTTGCATAGGCGGTGATGGGGTGCTTAGGATTGAATTTGATAGTCTGTTGGTACCTGGCGAACTGGGTGCGAAGATCGGCGAGGTGTTTTATGCCGGTGGATTTCACGGTGAATAATGCCGGAA
>METF01000011.1:3788-4096 GCA_001771235.1 Candidatus Zhuqueibacterota bacterium RBG_16_48_16 | reverse complement strand
GGTTCGTTTTTGACTCCCCATTGGGCGAATTTACAAGCGGGAATGTAGCGGCCTATCTGGTCGCGGGTGGGTTGGTTTTTATCATCGATGTAAACGCAGAGGGGAGATTTTTCACCGGCAAAAGTGCCCCGGATGTCGCTGAGGGGAAAAAGGGAGCCGCCGACGGGCACGAGGCCGTTGTCGGACTTGCATTCCGGCTCGGTGTCGGGATTCTTGGGATCGAAGTTATCGGGCCATTTGATGCGACCGTAGCGCAGGGCTAATAGTGCGATCTCGAGGTGATCGAGCTGCTCGCCGATTGAGATTGA
>METF01000011.1:3176-3683 GCA_001771235.1 Candidatus Zhuqueibacterota bacterium RBG_16_48_16 | reverse complement strand
GTCCGGACATGGGGTCGGCGAGCGGGCGGGCGATAGCGGTGTTTTGGCCTTTTTGGGCGACGGCCTGTTTTGTGGGGGGGCGACGTTTGGGCATGGTTGAATTTCCTTTCAGGTAAGAGGTTTATGATTCACAAAGTGATGGGTTGATGCATAGGATAAAGGCGGCTGAAGGCGCCGGATTTGGTCTTGTGATAGCGGAGTTTCTCCCAAAAAGGACAGTATTCAAATGGCTCATGGATATGGAAAAGCGAAAGAGCAGAATTCATCGAGAAGCAGACAAGAGATCCGTCGGCGAGTCGATAGGTCTCTTCGGTGTATTGTCCGGAGGCCGGGGGTAAAAGCAGTTGGCTCATGATTTAGCCTTTCAACCAGGTTTCGTGAGGCCACCCTGGAGAGAGTGAAATCAGGTGGAACGCAGGGCCCACCCTCTCCAGGTGGGTGGATTTCAAAACAGCTCTGCCAGATCGGCGACGGCGGCCTTGCGCTGATAGTCCAGCGGCAAGTTTT
>METF01000011.1:2648-3144 GCA_001771235.1 Candidatus Zhuqueibacterota bacterium RBG_16_48_16 | reverse complement strand
AAAAACCGTTGCAGCCGCCGGTGTCGCGCCCGGAGCGGGGGAAATGGCCCGCTTTGATCATCGTGCAGATTTTGCGCAGGTCTTTTTTGGCGTTTTTGAGCTGGGCTTCCGACCTGGCGGTATAGATGCGCGGATCGCCGCGAAGATCGCCGGGTTTGAAGCCTTTGTAAGAACGTTTATAGGGCACAAGATTGCGGAGGTGGTACCAGACGATTTTTTCGGGGTACTCGCCCACCTGGATATGTTCGAGGGCATCCTGTCCGGGAATGTACAGGCCACCTTCTTTCATGGCGATGGCATACAGGCTAAACTGAAATGAACGATCTAGAAAAACCTGGGAAGGCGCCACTTTGGAGAATTTGAAATCCCACAGCTCGAGGTTGCCGGAGTTGTTGATGCGGATTTGGTCCATGGTGCCTTCGAAGTGGTTGTTGTGGAAAACCAGGCCAAAGGTGATTTCCGAATGCAGGACTTGCATCGACAGGTTGTGTTCCTG
>METF01000011.1:2303-2537 GCA_001771235.1 Candidatus Zhuqueibacterota bacterium RBG_16_48_16 | reverse complement strand
CATCGGGTCAAGGCCTTGAAGTGTCTTTTGCCAATAATCGGTGAAAAAGCCTTCCGCTTTGGGGCGAGAAAACGGGGCCTGGTGTTTTGCGTGCCAGGCATCGATGGCCCAATGCAGGGCGGAGCCGGTGACGGTGTTGGGGTGGCGGTAGGCTTCTGGGATGTCGAGGATCTTGTGGAGATAGAATGAGAAGGGGCAGGTCAGATATTGATTGATATCCGACTGGTGGAAGGG
>METF01000011.1:1834-2226 GCA_001771235.1 Candidatus Zhuqueibacterota bacterium RBG_16_48_16 | reverse complement strand
TTGAGCAGATCGACAAAGGCGTCCAGCTCCAGCACGTCGAACAGCCGGCGGCTGTCGATGCGCACGCTCGGAATGCGTCCGGAGTCGCACCACTGGTAGAGCTTGGCGCGGCTGATCGACAGGTAGTCGGCAGCCTCCTTGGCGTCGAACAGCCGTTTGCTGACGAGAATCGACATAGCTGGTTTTCCGGTATCGGTTAAAGGTTATCAAAGAGTCATTTAATCTATTATGGCGAAATTTCACCGGGAAAGGCAATTTTGGAGAAAATATTTTTTGAGGGATGTTGAAAAACAGCAGGTTAATGGCACAAAAAAATATTAGTATTTTTCAAAAGGCGCTAGCGAAATGTCACTAGTGACAAATGTAAGATTGGTCGGTAATGGGGCATTTGA
>METF01000011.1:988-1684 GCA_001771235.1 Candidatus Zhuqueibacterota bacterium RBG_16_48_16 | reverse complement strand
AGGCGATCTGACCGTCATGGGCGGCAAAGCCTTCTTTGAGCAGATCCCATTGTGAGTCGGGCAGGTCGCCCCTGCGGTTGTCCTTGAAGCCGATCTCGGCAAAAGTATAGCGTTGGATAGTCCCTCTGGCTTTGATTCGTATGGAGTCCTTCGAAACAAAGGTCAAGGTGATTTCCTGCCAGGTTAGGTTTTTCATGGAAAAGAACGGAGCCAGGGGGCTCTCGGCTGTAGAGGCTGCGGGCGTTGGGATGGATAAAATACTCTTGAGACTTTGAGCGATTGTCGGAAGATTGGCAACGATTGGCAGCATCAGCGGATCAATGAGGACGGGGATTTTGGGGGTCTTGTGGTCTGATTTGTTTTGGAGTGAGGCATCGACAGGAATCCACCCGGGAGGAATAGTCGAGTAATCCGGCTTGCCGTAACAGCCATCAGGTGGCAACAGTACCTGATGGGCATACCGGGCGCCCCGCGTATGCCATTGCTCAACAAGCTCGTCCAGAGACCATAACGATCTTGATGGTATCTTCTCCCCTTCCTTTTGCAATAGCGGAGTAATTCTTTGGCTAAGAAGATTTTGGATGATAGACACATCTGCCGGGAATTTATCCTCGAAAAGGAAAATCTGCGCCATGAGGCACAGACCTTCGGCATAGTCGATGCCCTGGGCGTTTTGGATAGTGATGAGTGCGGTGG
>METF01000011.1:0-716 GCA_001771235.1 Candidatus Zhuqueibacterota bacterium RBG_16_48_16 | reverse complement strand
GCAATTCACTAGATGCAATAGGCCATCCTGACCCTGAAAATCTCACATAGAAATGGTTATAAAAATAAGATATGAGAAAACCTTTTCAAAGTCAACTATTTTGTCAGTTTTAACGATAATTCGGAAATTTTAGTGAGAAATAATTCGCGCTTGGGGGAAGGAAGGACTCTGGGAGGAGTCAAAACTGATTATTCCCAGGTGGCAATAGGGTGGCAAATGATGGTGGGGACAACTATGGATAATTGTGGACAGGCATATATAAATCAATCTCTTAAAACAAAAGCGTTGTAAAAGACGTTTATGTTGTTTTTATTGATATTAGCTCGTTTAAGGGGGTTTAGGAAACCACTGCTCTATCCTAACTGAGCTACAGGGGCTTATTGATTATTCTATTAATCCGAAAAACTTTTTTTAAAACAAAATTATTGTCGGCACCTTACAATATTTCCGGTGAAACGTGAAAAGCCAACCGTGAAACGAAAAACATTGAAAACGGTTTTTCCTGTTTCACTTTTCATGTTTGACGTTTCACCTGCGCTTTAGCGCATTAGGCTATATTTCCGTTTAGAATAATTCTTGTTATTATCCGAGAAAGCCTTTCTCTTTTCAGGGCTTAAAATACAAAATCTGAGGCGTTATTTTCAAGTCGTTTAATTCTAACAATGACATCGGTAAGATATCTTTCACAGCTTTTTTTCAATACTATCGATAATCGT
>METF01000010.1:3252-5706 GCA_001771235.1 Candidatus Zhuqueibacterota bacterium RBG_16_48_16 | reverse complement strand
CCCTCGTCTCTGGCGACTTGCAAGATTGTCTGGCCTTCTTCGGCTTTAACTTTTTTTCCATCCAGGGTAAAGGTAAGCATTTTTTCTCTTCCAATGATTTATCATGTATTATTTATCATTCATCATTCTATCTGCATCATTCATGTGCCACAAAGACACTAAGACACAAAGTTTCACAAAATTAGTCTATTGATGCCATCTTTGATGAACTCTACATTGAAATTGATAAGAAATCCCAAACGTTTATTCAATAATTTTAAGTGACTCAGCACTTGGGCTTTCCAAACGGGATTCACTTCATCCTTTGCCTTTAGCTCACATATAACCAAATCTGCCACGAGGACATCCAGCCGCAATCCTTCCTCAAAAACAATTCCGTCAAAAACAATAGGAATATCCACTTGTCGTTGGAATTGTAATCCCCTTTTTGAAAGCTCGTGACAAAAACAAACTTCATATACTTTTTCCAGCAGACCAGGTCCTAATTTCTGATGTACCACATAGGCTGCGTCAACTATTTGTGTGGCAATGTTCTCCTCTTTGTCGGATAATGGCCTGAATTTCATTTGTGTTCCTTCGTGGCTTTGTGCCTTCGTGGCGGACTTGTTGCATCATTCCATCGGTTTAATTCATCATTTAGCAATTTGATACTTATTCCTTCAAATCACACCGCAAACACCGTTTCGCTTCGATGCGCGCCGTTTCGTCGGTAAAGCCCAACTCCACTTTTTTGAAATTTCCTCTTCTCTCTTCAACAGACAGCGAGGGCATCAATGGGCGCTTTAATTGCGCCGTTTCTTCGAGGGTGAGCTTCACAGGCTCTACATACGGGGTCGGCTGCATGACATCGTACTCTCTGGCCAGGCTTTGGCCGTTAATATATTTATGTATGGACTGGGCGGCAATCTTGCCCTGGGCCATCGAGTCCGCTATGGTCGAAGCACCCAGCACCACTTCGCCGCCGGTGAAAACACCCTCGACGCCGGTCGCCATGGTTTCGGGATCGGCTACGAGATTTTTCTCCTCGGAAATTTTGAATTGATATTTTTCCGGAAGATAGGAAAGATCAGGCACCTGTCCCAGGGCGACCAGCAGGCTATCCACCTGCATGGTGAATTCGCTGCCGGGAATTGGCATGACGATTCTTCTGCCCAAACTGTCATAACCTGCTAATTTCATCCTGATGCATTCAACGGTCAGGCCGCCGCCATCTGCCGGACTCAACCGCACGGGCTGTACCAATTGCTCGATCTTGATTCCTTCTTCGACGCCGGATTTTAGCTCAGCCCTGACCGCCTCCATCTCGTCCCGGGTCCGGTGATAAAGGATGACGATATCTTCACTGCCCAGGCGCCAGGCCGTCCTCGCCACATCGATGGCCGTATTGCCGCCGCCGACAACGGCCACTTTTTTACCTGGTTGGATTTTTTGGCCTGCTTTGACCTTTTTCAAAATATCCAGTGCGTCCTTCACACCCTCAAGCTCTTCTCCCGGAATGCCCATTCTCAGTCCCTGGTGCGCGCCCGTTGCCAGGAAAATCGCTTTATAGCCCTGGCTGAACAGGTCTTCTATCGACAAGTCCTTTCCTATTTTCACCCCAAGACGCAGCTCTATTCCGGTTTTAACAACCGCCTGGATTTCCAGGCTGAGGATGCGCTTGGGCAATCTGAACTCAGGTATGGCCTCGGCCAGCAGCCCTCCCGGAACGGACGATGCTTCAAAGATGGTCACTCCGTATCCCATCTGGCGCAGGTCAAAAGCCGCGGCCAGTCCCGCCGGGCCCGAGCCTACGATGGCTATTTTCTCACTGCGCTTGATTTTCGGCGCTTTTGCCGCCCGGTAGCCGCGCTCGATTTCCTTATCGCCGACAAACCTTTTCAGGCCCTTGATGGACATCGGCTCCGCCCCTTCTACGGAGCGGCAGCGGTCCTCACAGGGGTGATGGCAAATATACCCACAAATAATCGGCAACGGATTATTTTGACGGATCACATCCATGGCCTGTTGATATTCGCCGCGGGAAATACGCGCGATAAACGTGGGTACATCCGTGTGCAGCGGACAATTGTATTTGCAGGAGGTGAAAATGATCTTTTTGCACCTTATCGCCGGGCATCTTTTATATTTGATGTGTTCTTCGTATTCATGGCGGAAATATCGCAACGTGGTAATAACCGGATTGGGCGCCGTCCTGCCGAGGGCGCATAAGGAACCATCGATGATGGCCTGGGACAATTCTTCTAATAGCTCGATGTCCCCTTCCTTGCCTTTTCCTTCGGTTATATTGGTCAAAATCTCCAGCATGCGGGAATTGCCCTCGCGACAGAGGGTGCACTTGCCGCAGGATTCGTTTTTGGTAAAATTAAAGAAATAGCGGGCGATGTCAACAATGCAGGTCTCCTCATCCATGACTACCATGCCGCCAGAACCCATGATCGAGCCGGCTTCGTCCAG
>METF01000010.1:0-3221 GCA_001771235.1 Candidatus Zhuqueibacterota bacterium RBG_16_48_16 | reverse complement strand
TGTGGCGGTATACATCCACCCGACGGCCCACCGGTCTGTACAGCTTTGAGCCTTTTTTTCTCCGGGATGCCGCCGCCCATATCGATGATGATCTCTTCCAACGGGATGCCCATAGGGACTTCTACCAGCCCGGTATTTTCAATATTTCCCACCAGGGAAAAAACCTTTGTCCCCCTGCTCTTACCGACGCCGATTTCGGAATACCATGAGCCGCCCTTCAAGGTGATGGCCGGCACGTTGGCCCAGGTCTCCACGTTATTGATGCAGGTTGGTCTGTCCCACAGGCCTCTTTGTACCGGAAACGGCGGCCGCGGCCTGGGCTCGCCAATCCGACCTTCAACGGATGCCATGAGTGCGGTTTCTTCGCCGCAGACGAACGCACCGCCTCCCAGCGCCAGACTGACGGAAAAATCAAAACCGGAATTAAAAATATTCTTGCCTAACAAGCCATAAACTTCGGCCTGATTGATGGCATGGCGCAGCTTTTCTATGGCCAGGCGGTATTCTATCGGGATATAGATCAGGCCTTCGGACGCCCCGATGGCGTAGCCGCCAATGGCCATTCCTTCGAGAATGTTATAAGGATCGCCTTCCAGCACGCTTCGATCCATATAAGCGCCGGGATCGCCTTCGCTGGCGTTGCATATCACATACTTCATGTCGCCTTGTGCCTGGCGGCAGAGCTCCCACTTGCGCCCGGTCGGAAAGCCCGCGCCGCCTCGCCCGCGCAGTCCCGACTGTTTTGTTTCTTCGATCACCTGAAGCGGCGTCAGCTCGTGAAGCGCTTTATAGAGCGCAAAATAGCCGCCGCGAGCGATATATTCTTCAATCGACTCGGGATTGGCGAATCCGCAATTTCTTAGAGCAATCCGCATCTGCTTTCTATAAAAAGGCAATTCGTACAGCAAAGGCACACCATTCACTCCATTGCCGGATTTTGCATAGAAATGCCGGCTTCCATCCAGATGATCGATCTGATCTATCCTGCCCAAGGCCCATTCCGTTTTCACTTTTCCTGCGGCAACAGCGGAAATCAGCTCTGTCACTTTATCCGGCGTGATTTCTCCATAAACGACTCTCGGCATGCCGGGCAGGGAAATGTCCACAAGCGGCTCCTTTTGGCAATAGCCAAGGCAGCCGGTGTAAACGGCCGTTGTATCAAGACTGTATTTTACCTTTTCATCCAGGATCTTCCAAAAAACCTCCTTTGCGCCACTTCCCAATCCGCAACTGGACATCCCAACCATGATCTGCGCATGATCCGGGTACAGCGAGGCAAGCCCTTTCTTGCTGGCTTTTTGAAGGTCTTTGAGGCTTTGAATTTTCTCTTCCATTATTTCGACCCTATTAAACCTTTATCAACCATACATCTTGAATTTTGAATTCATTACCGGTCACTTTTTGAGGGGACACAGAGTTTCACGGAGATTTCGCAGAGATTCACAGAGAAACAACAAAAACGTCTTTTACCTTAAAATAAAAACTGCTTTTCAATGTCTCAGTGTTGCTCTGTGTCTTCTCAGCGTCCTCGGTGTAACTGATTTGGCCCTTTTATGAAAAAGTGTCCGGTAGCAAAATTTTGGGCAAGTCTTAACTGCCTTTTATGTGTATATACATGAGGAATAATGGAATGTCCGAACATTGGAAGAAGCGAGTTTTTTATAATTTCATTTTTCCATCATTCCAATATTCCAGTCGCTTTATTAATAAATTGACATCAATCGTTTCGCTTTCATCGGTTTGAGTCACCGCTTCGCTAGTAATACTGTCTCAATACGCTCGGTACTTTATCTTCCATCATGCGTCCGTGCGCGTTCTCATCGACCTTGATGACCGGTGCGATGCTGCAGCAGCCAAGGCAATGAATGGTCGCTAACGAAAACTGCTTGTCCGGTGAGATGCCGCCCACGTCAATTCCCAGGTCCTTCTTTGCGGCCGCCAAAAGCCCGTCACTGCCCCGGACGTAACAGGTGGTGCCGACACAGACGTGCACCAAATGGCGGCCCCGGGGATGAAGACTGAAAGCGTTGTAAAACGTCGCGACGCCGTATATTCTGCTTAAAGGTATGTCCAAACCTTTGGCTACTTTTCTCAGGGCTTCCTCCGGAAGATAGAAATATTCTTCCTGGATGTCATTCAGGACTTTAATGAGTGACCCCTTTTTATCTCGGTATCGGTCAATGATCACATCGACTTTGGACAAATCGATTTGCTCTTCCACGGGTACCTCCTAGGCCTTTGTATCTTAGAAATTGAATTTTACCATTTTTTGAGCCAAAAAATTTAATAGAACACGGATCGAACCGATCAAAACGGATTTAAACTCTTGTTTTAAGGTGATTGTGAGAAATCCTTCGCCTAAAATCTGGTTCTTTACTAAAACTAATTCCCTCCTATAAAAATCCGTCCTATCCGTTCACCCTGTGGAATAAGACTTCAAGCATCTCTAGCATTAGACCTGCAGTATGACAGATAAGGATCAAGATTATCACCGACATTTTATTCAACAGGGTAAATCCGTTAAATCCGTGTTCTATCTTGGTTCCGGCTTGCCCCACAGGATAGCAAACATCCAACGGGGCTTGTCCAGGTTAAGCAATTTCCTTGATAAGCACCTCGTCCGTTTTGATCACCCTCTTGGAAGGCGTGATCGATGTCGGACAGGTGCTCCAGCAGACGCCGCAGCCGGTGCATTTGTCCACATCCACGTAGCGGGGTTTTTTGTGCACCTTGACTTTGAAATTGCCCACATAGCCGGATACCTCTTCCACTTCGCTCCAGGTCATCAGGGTGATATTTTTCTCCCGGCCGACGCTGCCCATTTTAGGGGTGAGAATACAGGCCGCGCAGTCCAGGGTAGGAAAGGTTTTGTCCAGATGCGCCATGTGCCCGCCGATGGAGGGTTCTTTTTCCACCAGGTAGACTTGCCGTCCCGAGCCTGCCAGCCTTAGCGCCGCCTCGATGCCGGCAATGCCGCCGCCGACAACAAGCACGTTGGGATTCACCGGCACCTTTTTCACTTCCAACGGTTCCTGAAAAGCCACGCGCGTCACCGCTGCGGATACGATGCGTTTCGCTTTGCCCGTCGCTTTCTCCATATCCCTGGTCACCCAGGAGCAGTGCTCGCGGATATTAGCCATTTGGAACAGGAAAGGATTCAATCCGGCGCTCTCGCATGCATTTCTAAAAGTATGCTCGTGCAACAGCGGCGAGCAGGAGGA
>METF01000009.1:23671-25431 GCA_001771235.1 Candidatus Zhuqueibacterota bacterium RBG_16_48_16 | reverse complement strand
ATTCCTTTTTCTTTGATCGCTTTATAAGCACCCATTGCGATTCCGTCATTCGCGGCAAAAATGACTTCAGGACAATCATCGCGCTTGTACAGTTTTTTAAATCCGGTGTATCCGGAATTCCTGTCAAAGCCGCCTTCGATAATCCAGTCGTTCCTGACCGGGATATCATACTTTTTTAACATGTCCAGGTAACCGGCACACCTGTTTCGGCCAATGGTTATTTTTTGGCTTCCGGCCAGGTGGGCGATTTTTTTATATCCACATTGGATGGCATATTCTACGATGGCCGCGGCGGCGAATCTGTCATCGATGCCGACGCTGCTAAATCCCAGTCCCTCGATTGCCCGGTCGAAAAAAACCATCGGCGTCTTAAATTTTGCTATTGTCTTAAAAATTCCCGTATCAACCGTATCTTTGGAAATGGCAATAAGCAGCCCGTCTACTCGCATAGATAACAATGTCAAAATATTTTCTTTCTCAATGTTCGGGTCTTCTCTCGAGACGGTCAGGATTATATGATATCCGTTTTGAGCCGCAGAGTCCATGATGCCGTGGGTAACAAATGAAAAAAAAGAGTTCGCTACGTCGGGTACAACCACGCCAATGGTATTGGTTTTATTTAAATGCAGCGTCCGGGCATGGTGGTGCGGAATATAGCCCAGTTCTCCGGCTATTTGTTTCACCTTCTTTTTCATTTCCGCAGAAATATCCGGCGCATTACTTAAAGCTTTGGATACGGTGATTCTTGAGACTTTTAATACTTCAGCAATGTCTTTTTGTCTGACGTGGGCCATCGTAGAGCACTTCCAGATTATACCGTTGGAGAAGACGGCAAGTCCTTGCGGCAGGCCACGGCGCCGTAATAAGCTATGACAATAAAGCAAATCAGTGGAACCCAATATGCCAAATTAATACTGTGCACGGCATCCGAAACCATACCCTGCAACTGGGTGATAACGGCGCCGCCCAAAATGGCCATGATCAGTCCCGATCCGCCCAGTTTGGTGTCCTCACCCAGGCCGCGACAGGCCAGACCGAATATCGTCGGGAACATAAGTGACATACAACCCGAGATGCCAACCAGGGCGTACACGCCTATCCGCCCGCCGGCATAGATAACTGTTGCTGTAAAAAGCATGGCAATTATTGAAAGAGTTGTGAGCAGGTTGGCCGGGGCGATATATCGCATCAGCCAGGTACAAACAAAACGGGAAATCGTAAACAGCACCAGGGCCGCCGTGTAATAGGTCGCTGCCATCTGTTCAGGAGTTTTCCCGATTGGCAGGTCGATTTGTTCGAGCCTCAGCTCCTGCATGACATAGCGGATGGTGAACGACCAAACGCCGATTTGCGCTCCTACATAGAAAAACTGGGCGACAACGCCCCACATATAATGCCTGTTGCGGACCAGTCGTTTAAACGTCGGTCCCAGGTTAAGAGGACCTCCGGCATCTGAAGATTTTGGCATTTGCTTATTGATCGCTATGAGGACCCAAGTAATAACAAGGATCAGGCCGACAGCGACATAAGTCGTGGTCACGGCATTAAGCTCGCCAGCCTGGATGACTTGTAATTCTTCCGTCTTCATCGCTGCTCTTTCCACCGCGCTCGCCTTATTGAGCTTGGAAAGGATAAATATTTGGCTGATGACCACACCGGAAATCGAGCCAATGGGATTGAACGATTGGGCCAGGTTCAGCCGCCTGGTTCCCGTCTCCTCCGGCCCCATAGCAATGATGTAAGGATTGGCGGCTGTTTCC
>METF01000009.1:15812-23460 GCA_001771235.1 Candidatus Zhuqueibacterota bacterium RBG_16_48_16 | reverse complement strand
CAGTTGGATCAAAGCCGTTTGTGAATCGGACATACTCATGATTCGTTTGAATGCTGCCAGTAATGTATCGGTCATGTTATTGGCCAGTCCCCACCAGGCGAACAAGCTTGTCAAAAGGATAAATGGCCACAGGATGTGACGTGGAACCAATCCGGCTTGGGGCTTTTTGTCACCAGGAGTGAAAAATGAGTTCGTCGTCATAGGGTATTGCCTTTCATATTGAATTTTATCGGCGTAATTTAAGCATTCTCTGCAAGAATCAAAGTAATAAATGTGGTGGCATTTAGCCGGACAATCTTCTTATTCAAGCAAGTAAAGGTTAAGCACCAGATCGCATGGTTCCAAATTCCAAATTAAATAGTTATCGTTCGGACTCTAATTACCAGGCGGATGAGCTTAACTCTTGCACAGGTCAATATCTCACTTTGATGTGGATGGCGCCTTTGATCGGCTCCTCGGATACCACAATGAAATAGCCACCGCCGCAACCGGTGGTGTTATATCCACAGTATTTATCAAATTGAGAAGCATTTTCAAAAATCCAATCCGGAACGGCGAGCGGCAATATCTTGCGCCAGGAAAAAAGCGTCCGTTTCAGGGACTCACCCAATCCCTTTGCGTCATGGCTCGATATGCTCTTCCAGCAAAGCTCCCCTGCTTCAGCCAATTCTTTGATGTAGCTTTCTCTGAGATCCTTTGTGGCCAGTGGATCGTATCCGAGCGGGCGCGGCTTTAACGATATTAAATGAATGACTCGTGACAGCCAGTCGCATGTCTCTTTATCCGTACTCGAATCGATTTGGCTTGGCCAAAAGTCGCCGTCATAATATAAACGATTCGCACCTGGAAGAAGCAGGCCGAGGTGATCCTGCGATCCGGAAACATACCTTGTCCCCGGCGGATTTTCCGCACCAAAAAGGTATTTTGCATTTTTCATGGGATCGCCCTTTGGATATTGATCGCCCCACAGGGCAACGGCCACTTTGCGGGAACTGGTAGCCAGACCCGCACGGTCCTGAAAATCCCTGGTCGGTCGGATTTGTACGACAACCACGGGGCCCGGATAGACTTGCGAAACCCACGGTTGGTCCAGCCACCCGCCTGCCAGGCACAATCGATAGGGAAATCGAAGCTCTTTTTTTGTCGCAGAGCTGGAGCGCGCCGGGAGTCCTTTCTCAGGCACGCGGTCAAAAACGACGTACTCAATGTTGTTTTCCCGGCAGATCTTTTCCTTTTCCTCTGCATGCCCATCGGAGTTGACGATGAGAACATTGGGTTTAATCCGCGCCAGGTCCGGCTCGAAGTCAAGCACGCCGGAGCCGGATGCCACAAACGCCTCCTCCACGTACCTGACGGCATTCACCATATAGACGCGCTCCGTTTGCGAGAAATAGGGCGCTTTACCTTTTAGCAACGTGATATTTTTATCCGCACCGACGGCAACATACAGCCGTCCATACGAAGAAGCTTGCTTGAAAAAAGCAATATGACCGGCATGCAATAAATCAAAGCAACCACTGACCAGAACAATCTTTTTTTTCATCCGACATCAAGCTTTATAAGTTTATTCCACAATTTCTGACGTATCAATCACAGGATAATCTATGCAGATGCAAAATTTCTGCGTGGTCATTTCTTCGTCATCTGTTCGCGAATCCAGTCATAGGTGAGCTGCATTCCATTTCGGAGGGGAAAATGTGGCTCCCAATTCAAATATTTTTTGATCAGGGTGTTATCACTGTTACGGCCCCGGACTCCTTTGGGTGCATCCGGGTCGTAGAGCCGTTTTAGCTTTATTCCCGCGATATTTTCGACGATGCTCACCAGCTCATTAATCGTAACCATCTCGCTGCTGCCCAAGTTGATCGGTTCTTCGATGCTGCTGTACATGATGTCCAGCGTTCCCTTGATACAATCATCGATATACATAAAGCTGCGGGTCTGTTCGCCATCACCCCAGATAACGATCTCATCCTTACCCGACAGCTCTGCCTCTATGACCTTCCGACTTATGGCAGCCGGCGCTTTTTCACGCCCGCCATCATAAGTGCCGTGCGGACCGTATACATTGTGGTAGCGTGCGACGCGGGTTATGATGCCGTAATCTTCCATAAAATGGCGGCACATACGCTCACTAAAAAGTTTTTCCCAGCCGTAACCATCTTCCGCCATGGCCGGATAAGCATCCGATTCTTTGAGGCCGGGATTTTCAGGGTCCTTCTGCAATTGCGTATTGTAGGCGCAGGCAGATGAGGAGTAATAAAAACGCTCGATGCCGCAATCACGTGCGGCAATCAACAGATGGGTGTTGATCAAAACGCTGATCATGCACTCGGCTTTGTGCATCTCGATAAATCCCATCCCTCCCATGTCCGCCGCCAGGTTAAAGACTTCATTAAAGCCATTTACGGCCTGGTGACAATTTTCCCGGATTCTTAGATCGAGAACCAGGTTTTCAACATCAGGGAAAACCTGGTACCACTCTTTCAGTGGTTTGATGTCCACAGCACGAACCCGGTGTCCCTGATCTTTGAGTGCTTTTACCAGATGTCCTGCAATAAAACCTCCTGCTCCGGTTACAACGATTTTTTTCATACTGAATCACATCCTCCATAAAAATATAGCTCTGCGTTTACACTTTACTTTTCGAATAGTCCGGCGAAATAGCCGCGGCACGTATGAAAGTTTCGTGACAGCGCAAGCCTTTCTCGGGAAAGTCGATATGAAAATAAGAAACTCTTTTCCTCATAGCAAGTTTTTTTACAGCGAGCGTTTGATGGCAATTTTCGCTTTATTTTGATTTCTTTTTCAGTTTTAATTGCAGAAGGCCCTAAATTTATCTTGTCTGGAGCTACAAAGATGTTATATTTGCGGCAAGGTTAACGGTGCTATTCAGCCAAAGCAACAATTAACATCAGAGGAGGTTCAGATGAAAAAACTGTTACAAACCGTTTTTTTCGGTGCGTTCATTTTCGCAGTTGTCCCTGTGCTTGTTGCCCAGGTTGACCTTGAAAATGGGCTTGTGGGCTATTATAAAATGGACGAAAGCGGCGGAGATATCACCGTGAATTCTGCGCAGGGTGATAATGTCGCGCCGGATGGCACCCTGATGAATAGTCCGCTGTGGGGTGAAGGTCGGTACGATGCAGGCCTGTGGTTTACGTCGTCCAGTACGAATTATGTCTCTTTGGGCGTTTACGATCCTTCGGAAGGGACCGATCAACTGAGCATCTCAGTATGGGTGAACTGGCAGGGCATTGATAGCCGGTGGCATGGCATCTGCGGCAAACGCGATGCCTGGGCAGTTGACGACATTCTCTGGAGTAATGTCTTGGACATGAATAGCGGCGGCATTCAGTTCGAGACCTATACAGCCGGCGGCAAAGTGTATATCATAACACCTTCCGCACCTGCCATTGGCGACTGGACGCATGTGGTGTCGTCGTTTGACGGGGCCTGGGCTATTTTCTACATGAATGGAGAGATGGTGGCCGAAGGAGCGATGCAGTTAGGTCTGGATCGCGAGGCGAGCTTCCACTTTGGCTGCGGCACAGCCAATGGCGTAGATACTTTTTCAGGCGGCATTGATGAGCTGCGGTTCTATAACCGGCCCTTGACGGATGAGGAAGCACTGGCGTTGTACATTTATGATCCAACTTCAGTTGACAACGGCAAATCAAATATCGTTAACAATTTTTCTTTGCAGCAAAACTATCCAAATCCGTTCAATCCCGCAACAGTCATTGGCTACGAACTGGAAAAAGACGCTCATGTCACACTAAAAGTGTTCAACATTATGGGCGAAAAAGTGCGAACTCTGGTCAATGCAAATCAAGCCGCCGGCGCTCACAGAGCCATCTTTGAGGCGGGAGATCTTCCGGGCGGTGTTTATTTTTACAAGATAGCGGTGGCAAACAAATTTGAAGAATCCAGGAAAATGCTATTATTGCGCTAACTCATAGCAATGTACCGGCAAAAAGAAGCCATGTGCAGAAAAAGGACTTGAATCCTGCCGAACGCCCAGCGTGGTGGCATCTCGCAATTTTTCGGCTTGGTGCATTCGTCCTTATCCCGTTAAGCTTTTTTATTCTGATCGAGCTGGCTCTTCGGTTGTGCCGTTTTGGCGATCCTGGCTCCGCCATCGTCGAAGAGAAACAGAACGGTATTGTCTATCTCCATGGCAACCCCAGGTTCGGTTATCGGTTTTTCCCCAAAAGTCTGGCTCGCGAATTCACCCCTTTCAGAATAACCGTACAAAAGCCGGACAAGAGTTATCGTATTTTCATTTTAGGCGGCTCGGCAGCACAGGGCACCCCGGACCCTGCTTTTTCCTTCGGACGCATCCTTGATGTTTTATTGAAGACCCGCTATCCTGCCGGCAATTTTGAAGTGATTACGGCCGCCATGCCGGCCATCAATTCCCATGTTGTTCTGGAAATCGCAAAGGATTGTCTCAGATACAAGCCGGATTTACTTGTCGTCTATATGGGCCACAACGAGGTCGTCGGGCCGTATGGACCGGGAACCGTCTTTTCGCCATTTTTCAACAATCTCTCCCTTCTGCGCCTGATCGTCGCATTGAAGGCGACAAAGACTGCTCAACTGCTGTCGCTGGCGCTGGAAAAGCTGAGAGTGCGGAAAGAGTCCTTCTCTCGCTGGCAAGGAATGGAGATGTTTCTGGCAAAGCAGATTCGCCATGATGATCCAGCGCTGAACACGACATATAGCCATTTTGCCAAAAATCTCCAGGAGTTGAATCAGTTATCTCAAAAAAAAGGCGTCAAGCTCATCTATTGCACGGTGGGCAGCAACCTGAAAGACTGTCCGCCATTCACCTCGCTCCATCGAAACGACCTGAGCGAAGAAGAAGAACAAAGCTGGCAAAAGGCTTACACAAAAGGTACTGCCCTTGAAGCGTCCGGGAGCTATGCAGCGGCCATCGAGGCTTTTCTCCACGCCGCGCGAATAGACAGTGTTTATGCCGAGCTTCAGTTTCGCCTCGGTCGATGTTACTGGATTATCGGCCATTATCTGGAAGCACGGCAAAGGTTCAAACGGGCGCTGGAGTTGGATACAAATCGATTCCGCGGGGATGATCGGATCAATGAGATCATTCGCATAGCCGCACAAGGACAGGCAAATACGGTTTATCTTGCCGACGCGCTGGCTGAATTTGAAAAAAACAGTCCACATGGCATCCCCGGTAACGAGCTGTTTCTGGAGCACGTTCATTTGAATTTTAAAGGCAACCATATCCTGGCAAAAACCGTTTTCGACCAAATCGAGGTGCTGCTTCCCAACACGTTGAAGGATCAAAAAGCAGAAGAAACCACGAACATGGGCGAAGCTCTTTGTGCCGAGTATTTGGCTTATAATGCTGTGGAGCAATACAAAATCGCCGAATCGGTGCTGAATAATTTTATCCGGAGACCACCTTTTACAAATCAGCTCCACCATTCGGAAACTGTCGAAGAAATGGAAAAGACGCTGGATAGTCTAAAGAATCATATCACGAAAAACAGCTTTGATCAGGCTCTCCGTGACTATGAAGAGGCCATCCGTCTCAGACCATCGGATTGGTGGCTGCACTGGAAATATGCCGGACTTTTGGCATCGACCGATGTGATGCAATATCAACAAGCCGCCGTGCATTTCCAATTTGTCAGGAATGCTCTCCCCCAGTATGCCGATGCATATCTCATGCTGGGTTTGGTCATGGGCAAGCTTGGCCGACTTTATGAATCCATCATGTTCAATCAAAAAGCGCTTGAGATCAATCCGACTATCGCCGAAGCGTATTTCAATTTAGGTCTGGCTTACCAGATGCAAGGAAATATCGACCTGGCAATCGCCAACTACCAAAAGACCCTATCTTATCAGCCAGCGCATCCGCGCGCACATAACAATTTGGCAGTTATCTATTATCGACAAGGTCAGGCTGCCAAAGCAATCGCGACATTGAATGAAGGATTAAAATTTACACCGGAAGACATGGAGCTTCATTACAACCTAGCTATCATGCTGAGTCGCACAGGCAAAAAGGAAGAGGCTGTTGAAGAGTTGCGCAGCGCCCTCCGGATCGAACCAAATGCGGTTAAGATACAAGCAAAGCTGAATGAGTGGACAGGTGGAAATGAAAAAAGGGCTATCACAAATCAAGCCCGATGAAAGGCAGGCGTTATGCAAGAGGTGAAAAATCTGGCTCTCGTAGCACACGATAATCGGAAAAAAGACTTAATCGAGTGGGTCGAGTGGAATTATCAGATATTGCTCTCGCACAATTTGATCTGTACCGGAACGACAGGATTGCTGCTGGAAAAAGTCATCCAGGAAAAATTGAAGCATGAACATTCCAATAAAATGTCAGGGCCCATTAAAAAACTCAAATCAGGCCCTTTGGGCGGAGACCAGCAATTAGGGGCATTGATCACAGAAGGCAAAATCGATGTGCTGATATTTTTTTGGGATCCGATGGAGCCTCATCCGCACGATGTCGATGTCAAGGCACTGCTCAGGATAGCCGTCGTTTATAACATCCCGATTGCCTGCAACCGATCTTCGGCGGATTTCATCATTTCCTCTCCCCTGATGAGTGCGAATTATCTGCCAAAGCTAAAAGACTATAGCGATTACTTGAAAAGGGAGATCGAATAAACAACTTGACTATCTTTGGATGAAAACATGGCAAAGACCATATACCGGATACAAATTTCATTGAAGGAATTTAGACCAAAGATTTGGCGAAGATTATTGGTCCCATCAGACATCTTACTGCCCGATTTGCACAAGATTATCCAGACAGCGATGGGCTGGACAAACTCCCATTTACATCACTACATTAAAAACAAAGGGTGCTATGGATTGCCCTCCGAACATGATTGGGATGATTATCCAACCAATGATTATCGAAGAAAACGATTATGCGCTCATCATCCTGGATTTAATGCTGCCCAAAGTGGACGGTCTTGAAGTCTGCAAGCGCATCCGTGCAAAAACCTGTACACGCCCATCCTGATGCTCACCGCAAAATCCGAAGAGCTTGACAAAATACGTTATTTTAGGCAACGAACAACAAGAATGGCTTTCAAGTGGGAAATTATAGATCAAGTAACGCTTTTTGCAGGCAATCCTCCCTCCTGCCAACTCCGTTTTACGGCGCTTCCGAAAGCCGAAAATGAGCCAGATCTTTTAGTCGCTCAAGAGGGGTATTGTAAAACTCTTCAAGGAAAAAGCCATTTTCGAGAAGATGCTTGTCGACTTGCGCGCTATCCCGCTCTATAAGATATTTTAGCTCGGATAAATTATTCGACCAGCAAAAGCCGTTAAAAAATTCGGCGCCACTGAATTGCGTCTTGTAGAGCGCATTTTTACTGTAACACGACCCCAGGTAAATATAATTAAAATCTCTTCTCTTCATCTCATCCACGGCACACAGCATCATATACATGCCAAGGTTTTGCTTAAAGTAATCCATATCGTAAAAGGAATAATAATAAAAAGCCAAATCCGGCGGATCGAGCAAAAGGAAGACAAGGCCGATGTTTTTCCCGGAAGCCTTTTCCGTCACGAGCAAAAAATGGCTTACGATTTTCGATTGGATGAGATGATCGAGCTTTGATAGGGGCATGACATCCTTGCCGAATTTGTT
>METF01000009.1:14309-15703 GCA_001771235.1 Candidatus Zhuqueibacterota bacterium RBG_16_48_16 | reverse complement strand
TCCGAAGAAAAAGAGAATTCAGCCAGCTTGACTCGCACATGACGGCACATATAATATCGATCCAGTTGAGCAGAACCGGGTAAAAAGCCGCTGGCGAACATTTTCGCCGGGCCCTCGTCTTTTTCCGGCATAGCCCAAACGGCATAGGGAAAAATATAATGCGGATAATCCGACTTGTATTCTGAGAAAAGGAGTTTCATGCGATCACTTTTAAAAATGAGCCTGTAGGAATTACTCCGATCCCGGCGGCCATAGACTTTTGCCGACATCCAGGCGATAATAACTGCTCAGGCAATAGATTTTTCTGATATTCTGATAAGCGGCGGAAATTGCCTTGTCCATCGATCCGCCAAAAGCGACCAGATCGGCGATGCGGTGGCCGGACATGAATAATTTGCCATTTTCATCGCCCTCAACCTTGTTCCACCACACATCGCAGTCGAACGGCTCATTGACGATTATTTCCAGCTTTGGGGCTTGAATTTTTGTATACGGATAACCCCAACCGGCCAATGTCAGTATGCATGCATGATCATAGCCCGGGCGAAAAGCCAGGCTCAGTTTTTCATTTCGCGCTATTTTCAAAAGAATACCCACAGGATCGTTTAGCATGCGCCACAACGCCGGCCCAGTGGTAACGCCGGTTCGGACATTATATTCGATGACGTGCCATTTTTGCTCGCGCATGACGGCAGTGGCCTGTACCGGGCCGGAAAACCCGGTTTCGCGAAACCAGGGCAACAGCGGCTCCATGAGCTGCTTCACAAGACCATATTTATCCGTCGTATCCGCTTCGACCAGGCCACCCAGCGGTGCACCGGCGACAGGCCCCATATTCCCGTCAAATGCTCTTTTATATTCCTGGTTGGTGACCATGGGGTAAATCTCGCCGCCGCTGACAAAGGCAATGTGTCCTACTTCCCTGCGGCCCATGTACTCCTGCAGAAATGCCCCTTCGGCATAATCGATTTCATTCAGCCAACTGATCGTATCCTGGACGGTCTCGCATAAAATCGTGTGGATCGGGCTGGTGGGCGAACAAAGCGGATTTTTGATCACATAGGGCCTTGGGTCTCTGTGGATGACATCGAGCGCCTCTTCCGGACTGTTGACTACATGGGCTATTGGCACGGGAATCTTTAATTGATGACAGAGCTGCCGGGCAAAAAACCGGTCGCGTTCGAGAAGCATGGCATCTTTTATCGGTGATAATATGGGAGTTTTAAGGGAGAGCAATTCTTCCGTCCAGGGTTTCTGGTGCCAATCGATGGACATGGGAATGACCAGGTCGTAGTGATTTTTTCGGATTATTTCACAAGGATTGGGGGACTCTTTGTAATAAAAAGTTTTTCCCTCAGAAGCCGGACTGTAATGAGCGTAATCTCTGTTCAGGT
>METF01000009.1:5951-14151 GCA_001771235.1 Candidatus Zhuqueibacterota bacterium RBG_16_48_16 | reverse complement strand
AAAGGATCAAAGTTATAAAGCAGGGCGTCTAAAACAGTATTTTTGAATCGATTCCTTGTAGTTGCTCGACAAACTAAATATTCTCTAAATTTTGTGTAACTTAGTGCCTTCGGGACTTTGTGGCAATGAATTATTCAGGCTAAGAGTTACGGCTGTACGGCAGCTCTCAGAACGTCGAATAGATTAAAGGGATGAGTAGCTTATAAAAGCTCGCTGCGGCTAAAAAAAAAGTCTATCTCACGCTCCGCGTTCTCAGTCGAATCGGAGCCGTGAACGATATTTCGTCCCATGTTTTCGGCCAGGTCCCTTCGAATAGTCCCTGGCTCGGCATTCTGCGGATTTGTTGCGCCCATGGTTTTACGCCAGGCTTCCACGCAATTGTTCTTTTCCAAAACAGCCACCACGCAGGGAGTCTCTGTCATAAAATTGACGAGCTCGGCAAAAAATGGCTTGCCGTTATGGACCTCGTAAAATCCCTCAGCCATGGCGCGCGTCAAGTGAACCATTTTCATTCGGACGATCTTGAATCCCGCGCTTTCAATCCGGTCGATTACTTTTCCTATCAGATTTCTTTGAACACAATCCGGTTTCAGAATCGCCAGCGTTCTTTCCATTGTCATGTCCTCATCCGATTTCCGTCTCTCAGCTCTTCTCTTTTCATTTTTTAATTTTCTTTGCCATATCGAGGCCGCTTTGGAATGCTTTCAAATTCATCTCCTCCGTTCCTTTAGGCACTCGCGATTCGATGGCGGCATTGAGCGCCTCGATGGAAATGATATTCGTGAGGCCGGCGATGATTCCCAGGGCGACAATGTTGGCAACCAGCGCCCGGCCTACTTCTTCCCGGGCTGTTCGAATGATCGGCAGCTTATAAACAGCGAAATTCCCTTCCGGCAAATGCGTCACACTCTCCTCATCGACGAGAAGGATGCCGTTCTCCTTGAGATCGCTACTGTACTTGTCGCATGACTCCTGGGTGAGTGCCAGGAGCAGATCGATATTCATAGCCTTGGGATAGTCGATATCGTCATCGGAGATGATCACCTCCGATCGACTCGCCCCTCCTCTTGCTTCCGGACCGTACGATTGGCTTTGGGTTGCATTAAGATCGTCATAAATTGCCGCCGCTTCTGCAAGAATCTTTCCTGCCAACACCAGGCCCTGCCCTCCTTCTCCACTTAACCGAACTTCATACCTGAAAGCCATCAGAAATTCATCCTTCATTTAATTTTCAATTTGCTAAGATTGCCGAACGGACTCGATGAGTTTTTGATACTCTTCCCGGCACTCCGGCCTGTCGGTATCGACCAAGACGCCGGTTACTATTTTGTCTTCCAACTCTTCTGCGGTCATGCTCCTGGCTTTTGAGATGGACACAGAATTTTCGGCAAAGCTCCGCAGCATATCTACCGCCGCTCCCAACCGGTTTCGCCTGCCAAAAGCCGTGGGACATTGCGTCATAATCTCGACAAGCGAAAAACCCTTTTTTTCAATTGCTTTTTTAATATAAAGCTCCACTTGAGTTGCATTCGCTACGGTTGTGCGAGCTACAAAACTTGCCCCGGCCGCCTCGGCCAATCCACTGATGTTAAAGGTGTTTTCAAAACTCCCATACGGCGCCGTGCTGCCTTTTTTGCCGCGCGGTGTCGTCGGAGATACCTGGCCGCCTGTCATGCCGTAAATAAAATTGTTGAAGATCAGAACCGTCATATCGATGTTTCTACGGGCCGCATGAATAAAGTGGTTACCGCCGATCGCCGTTGCATCGCCATCGCCGGTGACGACGATGACATTCAGCTCCGGCCTGGCCATTTTAACCCCGGTTGCAAAAGTTAGCGCCCTGCCGTGAGTCGTGTGAAGGGTGTTAAAATCCATGTAACCGGTCAAACGGCTCGAGCAGCCGATTCCGGACACCAGGCAGGTGTTATCCTGTGTCAGTCCGACTTTATGTATGGCGCGAATGAGCGCTTTTAAAATGATGCCATCGCCGCAACCGGCACACCAAATCAACGGGAATTTGGATAAGCGAAGATAGGGATCGTAGTCGAACATCAATTCACTCTTTTAATTATTTCAACAATATCCAACGGAGAGATGGGATTTCCATCCACCCGGTTTATTTTTGTCACGGGCACGCGGCTGCCGGTCGCCCACTCGACTTCGTGGGCAATTTGTCCCAAATTAAGCTCGGGGACGATCCAATGCCGGATACCACTGCCCAATTTCTTGATTTCCTTGTCGGCAAACGGCCAAATCGTTTTGAGCCGCAAAAGGCCGGCCTTGATGCCAGCTTCCCGTGCCAGCCTCACGGCACTGCGCGAGGATCGGCCGGAAGAGCCATAAGAAACAATCCCAATTCGCGCATCGTCCATCAAATACGTTTCGACCTCGACAATCTCGTCTCTTTTCCGGTCGATCTTTTTATGCAACCTGTCCAGCAGTTTTTCTATTTCCTCGGAACTGTTGGTGGGAAAACCGGTTTCATCATGGGCCAATCCCGTAACGTGATAGCGATAACCTTCTCCGAAATTGGCCATTGGCGGAACGCCGCTTCCTGTGTGTTGATAGGGCAGATAGTCTTGAGGGCTATTGTTCGGTTTGATCCGGTCGATGATTTTTATGGCACTTTTTTCCGGAAGACGTACCTTTTCATTTACGTGACCAATGATCTCGTCCAATAACAAGATGACAGGCGTTCGGAATTGCTCGGCCAAGTTAAACGCCCGAATGGTCATTTCGTAGGTTTCCGCAACGCTAAATGGGGCCAGGACGATAATCGGGTGATCGCCGTGCGTTCCCCATCGCGCCTGCATGACATCGCCCTGGGATGGAAGGGTCGGCAAGCCTGTGCTGGGTCCACCCCGCATTACATTGACGATCACACACGGCACTTCCGCCATGGCAGCATAGCCGATATTCTCCTGCATCAGCGAAAAGCCCGGGCCGCTGGTTGCGGTCATCGATTTGGCGCCGGTGAGCGACGCCCCAATGATCGCTCCCATCGAGGCGATCTCATCTTCCATCTGGATGAAAACACCTCCACGTCGCGGCAGCTCGTAGGAAAGTATTTCGGCAATTTCCGAGGAAGGTGTAATCGGGTATCCGGCGTAGAAACGCATTCCGGCGACCACCGCCCCCTCCGCACATGCCTCATTTCCCGTGATGACTCTGGTTTTCGAATCCACGTTCATCTCAACTGTTCCATCTTGATTTTCGCTTCCACTCCGGACTCCTAGCTTACGGGTTGCGTCTCTTGTTTGGGCGAAATAACGACAATCGCAAAATCGGGGCATTGAAGCTCGCAACGGTTGCATGCCGTGCATGATTCCAGGTCCTTTACCTTTGCAATACCATTCTCCATGACCAGCACATCATGCGGACAGACGTCGACGCAGATTTCGCAGCCCTTGCACCACTTTTCATTTATTTCTATTTCAACGATTTTATTTACAGGTGAAGCTCTCATAATTTCAACCACTCCGCTAGCTTTATGCATTATCTGTTTTAGAATTTTAGGTTGAATAGTAATCGTTCAGCACTATGTATATCGATCAGTGAACGATGTGCGTACCGTTCCTGCCTAAAATCGCTTCAGGCATTTTCTCGACAGAGGTGATGACGACTTTTTCACCTCCGCTCTCCAAAAATGTAATGGCGGCGTCGATTTTCGGTCCCATGCTGCCGGAAGGGAACTGGCCTTCTTTCTTATATTTTTTGGCTTGAGACAGCGTCATCCCATCCAGGTCAACCTGCGCGTCCGTCTTGTAATCAATGGCAACCTTGTCCACGGCCGTGAGAATATACAGCTCATCAGCCTCGATATCTCTTGCGAGAATTGCGGAGGCCTTATCTTTATCGATCACGGCATCGACGCCCTCGAGCCGGCCGTCATCCTCGATGTAAACCGGAATGCCGCCCCCTCCTGCCGTAATGACGATAATTCCGCGCGCGATCAGCTCTTTTAAAATTTCCACTTGCACGATGGCCTTGGGCTCCGGTGAAGGAACGACGCGCCTGTAGCCTCTGCCGGCATCTTCTTTGATAATATAACCTCTGGAGGCCTCAAGGCCGGCGATCTCGTCTTTGCCATAAAATGGGCCGACGAATTTTGTCGGATTCTGGATCGAAGGATCATTGCGATCGACAATCACCTGGGAAAGTATGGTGACGACCAGCCTCTTCAGTCCGCGCTGCAAAATTTTGTTTTGCAGGGACTGCTCGATCATATAGCCCATGCCTCCGCACAAATCAGCCACAATCACCCCCAACGGAATTGGCGGCACCTGATCTCTGGACTTTTCAACCCGTATGAGCGCGTTGCCGACCTGTGGGCCATTGCCGTGGGTGATGGCCAGATTGTATCCCTGCTCGATCAAATTTGCCACACCAAAAAGCGCCCTTCGCGTATTGGCAAACTGCTGATAAATATTGCCCTCCTCGAACTCTCTGGTAATGGCATTGCCGCCCAAAGCCACGACAGCCGTTTTCGCTTTTGCCTTGTTTATAGACGTACTCATCATGGGTCGTTAAATCAAAGGGCTAATATAAGAAAAATTGCAGCCGAATACAATTTTTAAGATCGGATTACAACTCTGCGAGTGCATCTTCCAGGTTGGGACGACCGATTTCCTGCAGTTCATACAAGACGCGCACACTGGGTTTGTTTACCTCCACAATTCGGCGCAGGTCGATGGGCGTGGCAATAATAACTGCGTCGCAGTCCGTGGCGTTAATCGTCTGCTGCAGGTCTTTGATTTGCTTTTCACCGTATCCCATAGCCGGGAGCAACGTGCCGATGCCCGGATATTGCTGGAACGTCGCAACCAGGCTTCCGCAAAGATAAGGCCGCGGATCGATCACATGGGCGCCGTATCTTTTCGCAGCCACGATGCCTGCCCCATATTTCATGCCTCCGTGCGTCACTGTCGGTCCGTCTTC
The DNA here is from genome assembly GCA_001771235.1 of Candidatus Zhuqueibacterota bacterium RBG_16_48_16. GTDB lineage: Bacteria > Zhuqueibacterota > Zhuqueibacteria > Residuimicrobiales > Sediminimicrobiaceae > Sediminimicrobium. The sequence goes on along the minus strand of METF01000009.1, from coordinate 9,213 downwards.
GATGACCAGCACTTTTTTCCCACGGATGATGTCGGGGTTTTCGATACGAATGGGAGATGCCGCGTCGATGATCTGCGCCGTTGGATTCACCGAAGAAATGTTCCGTCTCACTTTTTCGATATCTTCCACCAGCGCCTCGACCTCTTTGTTGATGACTACATAATCGGCCAGGCGCAGGTTGGTTTCCCCCGGGTAATAGGATATCTCATGTCCGGGGCGCAGCGGATCTACGACAACGACATGAATGTCCGGTTTGAAAAAAGGCAAGTCGTTATTGCCGCCATCCCATAAAATGACATCGGCCTCTTTCTCAGCCTCTGTCAGTACGGCCTGGTAATCGACGCCGGCATAGACAACCGAGCCACGGGCGATATGCGGCTCAAATTCCTCCATTTCTTCAATCGTGCAATGATGTTTCTTCAAATCATCGATCGTGGCAAATCGTTGCACCCGCTGGGCGACGAGATCGCCGTAGGGCATGGGGTGGCGCACCACAACGGTTCGCTTGCCTTTCTCTTTTAAAATTTGGCTGATTCTGCGGGTCGTCTGGCTTTTGCCGCACCCCGTTCTCACGGCGCAAACCGCTACGACAGGCACGCGGGATTTGAGCATGGTCGCCTTAGTGCCCAACTGCGAAAAGGCCGCGCCGCTGGCATTGACCAGCGCCCCCAGGTGCATGACGTATTCATGCGAAACATCGCTGTAGGAAAACATCACTTCATCGATGCCATATTCTTTTATCAGATCCGCCAGAGATTCTTCCGGCTTGATAGGGATTCCATGCGGGTAGAGAGATCCCGCCAGCTCGGCGGGATATTTTCGGTTGTTGATATTGGGTATTTGCGTGGCGGTGAAAGCCACGACCGTGTATTCTTTATGATCCCGAAAAACGGTATTAAAATTATGAAAGTCCCGTCCGGCAGCGCCGGCGATGATAATTCTTCTTGACAACATTCAACCTCCATTTATATGTCTATTCACCAGCCCAGCTCGATATCCGGTCGTGATTATCTCCTGTATTAGCCGCCGATGTCGTTTTTTCGCCCAGAATATTTTTGTACTCCTCCAGCTTTTTCGCAACATCGGACTTTTTTTCAAGTAACAAGAGCTGCGCTCTTAATTCGGATATGAGCGGCAGCCCCTTCAAATAGTGGCTTATATGTTTACGCATCAATTTAACGGCTTTGCGCTCGCCAAATTGTTCAGCCGCCATATTCAAATGCTGCGTACAGATATCGATTCGTTCGTCAGCAGGAATGTCGCCGGGCATCGTGCCGTATTCGAGATGCTCCCGGCTTTGTGCGAATATCCAGGGATTTCCCCTGGCGGCCCGGCCGATCATCACCGCGTCGCAGCCGGTCTCATCGAACATCCGTTTGGCATCCCTCCAGTCGCCGACATCGCCGTTGCCAATGACCGGAACGCGAACAGCCTTTTTCACCTTTTTAATGACAGACCAGTCCGCCGCGCCTTTGAAATGCATCGCTTGCAGGCGCGGATGTACGGTGATGCCATCGACTCCGGCCTCTTCCAATCGCTGGCATACATCCAGCGAAACATCTTCATTCCAGCCGGAACGAATTTTTACCCACACGGGAAGCGTCACGGCATCCTTTACAGCCCTGACAATGCCGACCATTCTATCGATATCCTGTAACAGTGCGGCACCGCTGCCTTGCCTGACCACTTTTTTTACCGGACAGCCGAAATTCAGATCGATCACGTCAGGGGCGAGTTCGACGACTTTTTTAGCGGCGGCTGCCAATACGCCGGGATCGGAACCGAACAGTTGTATTCCTAAAGGCCTGTCCTCCCGGTCGGACTCCAACAGATGTCTGGTTGCCAGGTTGTCGCGCACCACTCCTTCCGCACTGACCATTTCCGTGAAGCACAATGACGCTCCGAATTCCCGGCATATCAGCCGAAAAACCTTGTCGCTCCACCCGGCCAGCGGCGCCAACATCAACGGATAACGGGTATATGGCTGTAAAAAATTCATTCGGCAAATTTATCAGCTTTGTTCGTGCAAAGCAAGTATATCTTTGGCTTTCAAATCCTAAAATATTTAAGAAATCTTTTGCTGGATATCATTTATTTAGGAAACCATTTTTGCCGGTTCAGTGGACTTACAAAAAAAGGACGCCAAAAGCGTCCTTTAACGATAAAAGATGATTTCGATTCCAAAAATCTAAACCGGATAAACCGGAACCCAACAAAACACAACCACGAATTTGCACCAATTACATCCGAATTTGCACGAATTAAGATGAGTCTTGGTGTAAAGATTCGTGAAATTTGCTTAATTCGAGAAAATTCGTGGTTCAATTTTATTGAATGCAACTATTGCCCTACTTGTGCACTATTACACGCGAGCGGTCATCGCTTTTCCAGCATTTCGTTCCAGGCTCGCATTCCTCCAACCATATTCTTCACCTTGCGAAAGCCATTGTCGATTAAAATCTGGCTCGCTCTTTGGCTACGCCCGCCGCTACGGCAATAGACGACGATCTCTTTATTTTTATAGCTTTTGATTTCGTCAAGCCTTTGTGGCAGCTCCTGTAGCGGGATGAGCTTTGCTCCTTCGAGGTGGCCGAGTGGGCCATCGAATTCTTCCGGCGTCCGAACATCCAAAAGAAGCACATCCTCTTTTCCCGCCATTTTTGTTTGCACGCCAATCGTTTGGATATCGAATAACTGCTTTTCACCGGAGCATGACCAGTATGCGCTTGCGCCGACGAAGACGAAAAGTGCAATAATCAGGGGCGTTAACTTTTTCTTACTCACTGCCTTCTACACTGTTTAAAATGATTTGTGAGATATCCTTGACCTGCATCGAGTCATCAAAGCCCTTTTCTTTTATACCGTCATCCAGCATGGAAAGGCAAAACGGGCAGGAAACTCCGAGCAGCTCGACACCGGCTTCTTTTGCCTCTTCAACGCGCATAAGGTTGATTCTCTTGCCGATATTTTCTTCCATGAACATCCGGGCGCCGCCAGCCCCACAGCAGAAACTCTTGTTGCGGGATCGCGGCAATTCTCTGAAATTTCCGTTAGTGGCTGTTTTCAGAATGTCTCTCGGCGCGTCATAAATATGATTATAGCGGCCCAGGTAGCAGGAGTCATGAAAACCGGTCGCCTTTTCCTGGCGTTGAGCCACTGCTATCTTTCCATCGCGAATCAACTCCCGGATCAATTCGCTGTGATGTATGACCTCGAACTGTCCGCCAAATTGCGGATACTCATTTTTCAAAATATGGTAGCC
>METF01000009.1:4779-5929 GCA_001771235.1 Candidatus Zhuqueibacterota bacterium RBG_16_48_16 | reverse complement strand
TTTTTAAAAGAATACTTTCTCAGCGTTGCGATGTTTTCTTCGGCCATCATTTGGAAAACATATTCGTTGCCCGCCCGCCGCGCCGGGTCGCCACAGCACTTTTCTTCAAGACCCAAAACGCCGTATTTGACGCCCGCCATGTTCAGCAGCCTGGCCAAAGCGACGGAAACGCCTTTGGCGCGGTCGTCGAATGAGCCGGCGCATCCGACCCACCACAAATAATCCACTTGGGGATGATCGGCCATCAAAGGCACATCCAGCCCATGCGCCCAATCCACCCGATTGTCGTGGCCGAGGTTCCACGGATTGGCGTTGGTTTCCAGACCCCTGAAGGTGGCGTTGAGCTCGTGGGGAAACTTGTTCTCCATCATCATTTGGGATCGACGCAGATCGATGATTTTTTGAACATGTTCGATCTCTACAGGACAATGTTCCTGACATGCCATACAGGTTGTACATGCCCAGAGTTCATCCTCCTGAATTGCTTCACCCACAATTGGCTCCAAAGCCATTTCTTCACCCACTTTTTTCTGGTACAAAAGTATTTTGCCACGTTTTGTCATGTACTTCTGCAGGTCCAGAATTATTTTTTTGGGAGACAAAGGTTTCTCACTTTTATACGCCGGACATTCATCCTGACAACGACCACATTGGGTGCAGGCATCTAAATCCAATAACTGTTTCCAGCTAAATTCCGAAATATCCGTGACCCCAAAAGTTTCACGATTTTCAATATCATCAATTTTATTCAACTGACCACGAGATTTGAACGACTTTAAATAGATATTTGCCGGTGAAATAATGATATGAAATAATTTTGAATATGGAATATATGCGATGAATCCCATAGAGATGATTAAATGGAACCACCACATAACGCGGTGTTGCATCGCAGTTTGGGCCAGGTCTGGTCCACGAAATACACCTGCAATCGTATTTCCAACTGGCGACCACTTTGCCCATTGCGGCTCAGTTACGGCGATGCGTGCGCCCTCAACCACAAAACCAGTAATAGCGATCAAGAGCAGCAAGGGTAGAATAACTGTATCATCCAACACGATATTAAGCCGATCCGGACGAAGGATGTATCTCCGAACCAAAGCGAAGATTATTCCCAGAATAAACAAGACACCGAATAAATCCAGGACCA
>METF01000009.1:0-4602 GCA_001771235.1 Candidatus Zhuqueibacterota bacterium RBG_16_48_16 | reverse complement strand
TAAACGTTTTCTGAAATGACCGGAGCGATTTTCGGGTCGACCTAGTCGCCAAAGACGATAACGACGATAAAAACCATAAGCGAATATGATCAATGAAGTCGCAAACAGGAGGTATAATAAATTATGGCCAGGGATGTTCCAATAAATTTCACGCGTTGGAATTTGCATAGATACCTCAATACTCAATTCTTAACCTCTAATTTTCCTTATTTCTTCTATCAGAGCAGGCACCACTTCAAATAGATCGCCGATAATGCTGTAATCTGCCCTTTCAATAATTGGAGCGTTCGGATCTTTATTAACAGCTACTATACATTTAGCACCGGACATACCTGCCCAATGTTGAATCGATCCGGAAGCGCCACACATAATGTAAAGATTTGGCGATACAACCTTGCCGGTTTGCCCGACCTGTTCCTCGTGCGGCCGCCAGCCGGAATCGACGGCAGCGCGGGTCGCGCCAACAGCAGCATTCAGGCAAGCCGCCAGTTCTTCAATGATCTTGAAATTTTCCGCCGAGCGCACCCCGCGTCCGCCGGTGACAATAATATCAGCATCTGCCACGTCCAGCTTGTTGCCGCCGGTTTTTTTCACTTCCCTGGTTTTGACTTTAATTTCAATCGCGGGCAGACCGACTTTTTCAACAGGAGCGGCAACGCCCGGATTCGTCTGGATGGCATCGAAAACGCTCGGTCGAAGAGTTATTATTTTAACAGCGGAATTCACGGATAACAGCGCAAAAGCCTTGCCGGCGAAAATGGGATGTTCCGCCTGGATCGTGTGGTCCTGCACCAGAATTTTCGTACAATCCGACACCATACCAGCCTCAAGTCGAGCAGCCACACGCGGCATGATGTCTTTGCCGATTGCAGTCGCTGGCGCCAACACAATCTCGGCGGAATTTTGGCGAATCGCCTCGATGATGATCGATTTGTACAAATCGGGCTGATAGTTTTCCAGCGCCTGACCATCGGCAACCAGGACTTTGGTCGCGCCGTATTCACCGAGCGACGCCGATTCTACGCTGATGCCGGAGCCAATAACCAGTGCAACGACTCCGGCCCCGATTTTTTCCGATAATGCTTTCGCCTGCGATACAACCTCCAGGCTCGTTTTATGAAGCTTGCCATCTCTACATTCGGTTACGGCGAGAATTGTCGACATAAAAAAACCTCCGGGATATTTGTGGAAAGCTAAATAACCTTCGCCTCTTCTCTCAGTTTTTTGACCAGCTCCGGGACGGCAGCGGCGCCTTCGCCGACGATCATGCCAGCCTGGCGGGCCTGCGGATAGGATAAAGATTCAACGGAAACAGTGTGATTAGCCGATTGAACAATTTTTTCAGCAATCTCTTTCTTCTTGGCCAACATCACACCCCGGATGGATGGATATCGTGGCTCGTTGAGTCCCTTTTGGCAGGTGATGATACACGGCAGTTGCGCTTCCAACACTTCGGCGCAGCCGTCGCCTTCCCGCTCGGCCACGACGCTCGCTCCATTTACTTGCAGCGCGGTAACGACGGACAGGCATGGAACATCGAGCAGCTCGGCCAGCATCGGACCGACCTGCATGTTGCCGTCATCGATGGCCTCCTTGCCCATCAGCAACAGATCGAAGCCAATTTCTTTGATACTTTCTGACAGCAACTGCGCCGTGGCAAGTCCATCCATGCCGAGGTCTGCTGTCTTTAAATGGAGGACATCATCGACGCCCATGGCCACGGCTGTCCGCAGGGCTTCCTTGACCCGGTCCGGTCCCAGGCTCACGGCCACAATAAAAGTGGCAGCACCGCTTTCTTTCAGCTTTAACGCTTCTTCAATGGCGAATTCGTCGTAAGGATTGACAATGAATTTGACACCGGCTTCATCGATCTTTTTCCGATCTCCTGAAATCCTGATGGTGGCTTCGGTATCAGGCACCTGTTTGACCAAGACGAGAATTTTCACTCCTGCATGACCTCCTTAGAAAAAATGGGAATGCAAAGATTATGAGCAACCCGGCCACAATGAAAAAGTTTATTTGAAGATAAGGCGAGGGTTCTATAGATGGGATTTATCGTGTTTGTTGACATCGGACCGGGATGCACCCGGTCTAATTATTGAGGGATGAATTTATTAATTAGGCACAAGAATGTCAATCCTTATTTGGCAGAAATTTCCCCAAGGTTTATTTTTCGTCAAAACCAATTTTGTTATTGACAAACGTATAAAATTTGCTTAACATTTCCTCAATTCAGCGATACGACCGTTGCCGATTCTTGGCTAATGGAAACCATTAACAAGAGCATCAGTAACAATGGAGGAAAACAGATGAAAAGATTGTCAATGGCCAAGGGGATCGTTCTACTTGGATGTGTGTTCTTCCTCACCAGCCAGTTGTTTGCAGCAGGAGTGGATTTGACGGGAGTCGGCGCGAGGGCGCAAGCCCTGGGCGGTAACTACCGGGCCGTAGCCGACGATTGGAGCGCCATGTTCTGGAATCCGGCGGGATTGGTGCAGACTGAGGGCTGGAATGCCGGTGTCAGTACAGAGTTTATCAAAGCCACGGTAGGGTACACTCCAGCCGAGTTTGCCGGGCAGCAGTTTAGTGCCACCTCAGCATCGGCCGTGGAGAACGAGCCCACGACCTACTTTATCCCCTCCGGAGGCGTTTACATGAGCAAAGGGAAATACGCTTTTGGTGTTGGTTTTTGGGCGTCCTTTGGCCTGGGAGCTAAATGGGACTTGCTGAACACATCGACATACAATAGCGAGTACCCGCAATTCGATTACGAGGACGACTTAAAAGTCATCGATATCCATCCCACCTTTTCCTACGAAGTGAGTGATAAATTATCCGTTGGCCTGGGTGTGAGCGTCCTGATGGCAGACATCAAGATTTTCAAGCCAAACTACACCCCGAATCCTTACCTCTTTGACGCCAGTCTGCAACCGCTCAGTGCTGTTTTCACCCCGATACTCTCTCCCACAGGCGCTTTCGCTGCTCAGTATAATCACATCCTGACCAGCACCAACCTCGAGGGCGATGGAACGGGTTTTGGCGCGAATTTTGGCATCATGTACAAGGCAACGGAAGATTTGACCATTGGCGCTTCGGTGCAGTATTATGGAGACATCTCGCTGGAAGGCACCGTTGACGCCATAACCTACTTGCCCAATAACCAGGCGGCTCTCGCGGCCTCTATGACCACGCTGAAAGCTCAGTACGACGGCATGTTGGCGATGGGCCTCATATCCCAGGCGCAACATGCCGCGCTGACATCGTCGTCATTGCTTGGGCTGTACTCCGGACAACAAGTGCCGCAAGATCAAAATCTCAAAGTAACGGCTGATTTGCCTTTGCCCATGAGGGCCGGTATTGGCTTAAAGTATACCGGTATAGCCAACTTGCTGATCTCGGCGGACGTTGCTTATACCCAGTGGTCGACTTGGGATGTTATTGACATAAAGAAAGACGGCGAGTTCTATTCCCATCTGCACGAGAACTGGGAAGATGGGATTCGCGCGGGTATTGGTCTGGAATACGCTCTTGCTCCGCTCAAGCTAAGAGGAGCATTCTATTCCGAGCCTAATGCGGCGGTGACGGAAACGATGACCCCGACGATTCCCGATATCAACCGACGCAACGTGCTCATCGTAGGACTTGAGTATCCCATCGGTCCTTTGAAGCTTCACGCCAGCTATGAAAAAATGTTCATCGGCGATACCACTGTAGAACCCTGGAATTTCCACAAATCAGCAGGTGTAGAGAGCCACGACCGCGATGAATACCGCAACATGGCCGGATTGTACACCATGAATGTAAACAATTTCATGTTCGGTGTTGACCTTGAATTCTGAGCCGCTCTCATGCCTGGTCAACCGATGCCGAAAAACACGGAATAAAGCGTTCGTTTTGATCGTTGCTGTCTGCGATTTATACTGAATTCAACTCCAAGGCCTCTTTCGGTCTGTGAAAGAGGCCTTGCTTTTAAAGCACTTTATCGCTGTTTTGACATGAGAAAAAGACGCTGCAAGATTTTTTACATCATCATCAGCCTCCTCTATTTTATCACCGCGAGCTGCCATATCGACCCGGGCCTGGAGCCGACCAAAAGCGGCTTTAAGGGCACGGTTTATTTCAAAGACAAATGGCCCGAAAATACCGACCAGGTCATTGTCGTGGCCTCGACAAAATTCCCGCCAACGGCCATTACTGAAATCGTTCTTGGCGAGTCCCTCCCACTCTTTCAGGATTCCGTCCAGTATGAAATCTACACGCCTCCGGAAAAATTCGCCGCCATAGGCGTGGTGTGGAAAGAAAAAGACCAGCCCTGGGATGTCACCAATATCATCGGCATCTATTTCGACAGTCCGAATCATTTCGTGCCCGGCGGCATCGACATCAAAAACCGCGAAGATATGATCGACTCGGTGAATATCACGGCCGAATTGTCCAAGGCAAAACGCAAAGTGGCTAGCCGGGTGCAAGGGCAAATCATTATAAAGGGTGAATGGCCGCCTTTGGCCGAATCCGTGCTGGTTGCGGCAGCGCATACGATAGTGCTGTCCAGCCTCCTGGAGTTGCGGCAGCGCATACGATAGTGCTGTCCAGCCTCCTGGA
>METF01000008.1:4945-5711 GCA_001771235.1 Candidatus Zhuqueibacterota bacterium RBG_16_48_16 | reverse complement strand
TGTAATAGGCCAGAACGATGACCACCGGCTTGTCTTGATGGAAATAATCGCTCAGCGGCACCACTTCACCGTGATCGTTTTGGAATGTCAGGTCGAGCGGAATATGGTGGCCTGGTTTCTCGACCACATCGATTTTCTGCAAATCCGGCGGGCTGAAATTGGCCACCTGTGAGCTGGCTGTTCCACTGGCAAAAATAGCCATCAGGATAAGAAATTTGACAAAGCTACATTTCATCTTTCATCTTTTCCGCAAAAGCTTCCTCAGCAATCAAGGCCATGGCCCGGTCGATTGGAATTTGGTAGACGCCTTTTGCCGCATCCAGCGCTTTATACGTGTGCAGAGCTTCCGCTTCTTTTGCGCGCAAGTCTCTCAATTCGGCGGATTCCGGTTTCAGCACCGCCTGGTAAACCTGGCTTTCTTTGCTAAAGATAAAAAGCTCGTTCATCGCCACAATGACGATAACCACAAAAACCAGCACGACGAGCGTCACCAGGAACAGCTTTTTTACATTCACATCCGTCTTTTCATAAGCGTCTGTCATTTCGCGCTCGTTCACTCTTGTTCAAAATTGATTGATGCAGTTCAGGGGTAGGCTAAGGCTGAGGTAAAACAAAAAACTCGCCATCTTTTTTCCTTAGCCTACACCTGAATAATACTACAGCGAAACCTACTTTCGGAGTGTAATGCTTTAGCATTACGGCTGTTGCTGCTTAAATTCTAAAGATTAGTGAAGACCAGAACAAAGCAAAACTAAAGTTTTGTACT
>METF01000008.1:3758-4932 GCA_001771235.1 Candidatus Zhuqueibacterota bacterium RBG_16_48_16 | reverse complement strand
GGCTAAATTTTTACAGCTAATAATTCTTGATTCGGATAGACCTTTCCATTTGCGGATCGTTGCGCGGCAAGAGTCCATACTGCGCCGATTTTTTCATAAAGAGATAGACAAATAGTCCACCCATGCCGAGGAACAGGGTCAAGTCCATCCAGGAAAAAGAAGCGCCGTGCTGATGCAGGCTCGGCTGAACCAGCCAGTAGATATCGATCCAATGGATGAACAGCAGCCAGACACACATCACCGCCAGGACAGCGAAATTCCGTTTATTCGACCGGATCATGAGAATAAAAAACGGTACAACAAAATGACCGAACACCAAAAGCAAGCTGACGGCCTTCCACCCGCCGATCCAGCGGTGCTGGTACCAGATCGTCTCTTCGGGGATGTTCGCATACCATATCAGAAAGTATTGCGAGAAGGCAATATAGGCCCAAAAAACGGTAAAGGTGAACAGCAATTTTCCGAGATCGTGGTAGTGCTCGACCGTCACCTTGTCCGCAAGAATGCCTTTATCTCTTAGAATGATCAAAAGCAGTGTGATGAAGGCCAATGCGGCCAGCGTGCTGCCGCTGAACAGGTAAACGCCGAAAATGGTCGAGTACCAGTGCGCGTCCAGGGACATAATCCAGTCGAATGCGGCAAAGGTGATCGTAAGCGCAAAAAGAATGACACCGCCCGCACTTGTTGCCCGAACCCGCTTGATGGCCTCAGCGGATGCTTTATTTTGGTCTTGTTTCAGGGAGAATCCGCAAAGCAGGCGTGAGATGAGATACCAGACGCCAAAATAGAGCACGCTTCTCAGGATGAAAAAGGTCGGGTTTAAAAAGGCCGCTTTTTTGGCGAGAATCGCATTTGCGGCAACCGCTTCTTTGTGCGACCAGTGATACAGCTCGTGAATCCCGAAAAACACGGGAATGAGCAGTATGAGAAAATAAGGGACGACCGACATGATATTTTCATACACTCTTCGCAGTACCACACTCCACACCGATCCCGTCAAATGATGCAGCATGGTCAGGAACAGCGCGCCCAGCCCAATGGTCAGCCAAAAAACGAATGCCGTTAAATACGAATAAAAAAATTGCCGGGGATGCAAAAAGTAGCCGATAAAAGATAAAAGCAGCAGGCCGACAGCGGCAGCCGGTAAGATGACTTGCGCCTTTTTCCCGAAATG
>METF01000008.1:3386-3616 GCA_001771235.1 Candidatus Zhuqueibacterota bacterium RBG_16_48_16 | reverse complement strand
GGCACTTGCGGGCCGTAAGCGGGCATGTTGCGTATGCCATGCGAAATGACGTCGAACAGGTAACCGTCTTCGACCTGGCGCAGCCTGTCGGAATGAAAAGTCGGCGGCGGGATATATCCTTTTTTGATCATGATCCCCTGGCCGTCTCCGACCTGGCTGTGGCAGGGTGCACAAAAAATGTTATATCGTTCCTGCCCTCGCTGAAGAAGCGGCAAGGTGATCGCTACCGG
>METF01000008.1:3206-3273 GCA_001771235.1 Candidatus Zhuqueibacterota bacterium RBG_16_48_16 | reverse complement strand
CTTTAAAAAATTCGCTGGATTGATAAGCCTTGTATTTCGGCTGATCGTCCATGTCCGGCACCAGGTG
>METF01000008.1:0-3194 GCA_001771235.1 Candidatus Zhuqueibacterota bacterium RBG_16_48_16 | reverse complement strand
TTCGGACGGCCGTCCGCGGAAACAACCGCACAGATACAATGGCGTCAACAAAACGATCATGAGAATTCGCTTTTTTCCGTTCATGCATCCCCCCGAACCATTTCGATACTCACAGCGCCGATACCCTGCAAAAAATCCCCGCTCTGTTTTTCATCGTATTTTTCGTCGTGTGATTCTATGAAAATGAAAAATCCGTCGTCAGTTATTTTTGCCGAGCGGTCCGAGTAAAAGACCGGATGATGAAGCCTGGGCAGCCTGTTCAGGGCGAGCATGCCGAAAAAGCTGGTGAGCGCGCCCAACAGCACGGCAATACCGAAAGTGATCGGAACATAAGCCTGGAAACTGAAAAAAGGCTTGCCGGAAATGACCAGCGGATAAGCCACACTGCTGGTCCACCACTGCAGCAAAAGCGCCAGCCCTGCGCCAACCAGCGACATGATTCCGACCATCCAGCCAAGAGGTGAGCGTTTCAAACCCATGGCCTCATCCATGCCGTGAATGGGAAACGGCGAAAGACAGTCGAAGGCTTTGTATCCGGCATCCCGGACTTTTGCCGCGGCGACAAGAAGATCGTGAGTGTCTTTGAATTCCGCCAGAATTCCACGGTTATTTTTTTGCCTGACTGCCATTTCCAGCTCGCCTATTTACTCTTTTCCGTTGTCATGATAATGAGGCTCCGCCTGGGGCAAAACGCCTTTGACTTCGGACATGGCCACCATGGGCAAAAATCGAATGAACAGCAAAAATAAGGTAAGGAACAAACCAATTGTGCCGACAAAGGTGCCGATATCGTAAATGGTCGGCTTGTAATAGTCCCAGCTCGACGGCAGAAAGTCATTCGCCAGCGACGATACGACAATGACAAAACGCTCGAACCACATGCCGACGTTGATCAGGATCGAGGCGACGAACATGACCGGTATGCTGCGCCGCAGTCTCCTGAACCAGAACAATTGGGGAACCAGGACATTGCAGGAGATCATGATCCAGTAGCCCCAGGCATAAGGGCCAAACGCACGCAGCATGAACGCCGTCATTTCATAGTCGTTGGCGCTGTACCAGGCGATGAAAAATTCGGCGGTATAGGCATAGCCGACCATCAATGCCGTCGCAAGCATGATCTTGGCCATTTTATCCAGGTGGCCCAAAGTAATAATGTGTTCCAGATGGTAAATCCTCCGGACCATAATCCCTAAAGTGGTGACCATGGCAAATCCGCTAAAGATCGCCCCGGCCACAAAGTACGGCGGGAAAATTGTGCTGTGCCAGCCGGGCAAAATGCTGGTGGCAAAATCGGTGCTGACCACACTGTGTACGGACAGCACCAGCGGCGTGGACAGGCCGGCTAAAAGCAAATAAGCCATTTCATAGTGTTTCCACTGGCGATTGCCGCCACGCCAGCCCATGGCAAAAAAACCCAGGACGATCTTTCTCACCCCGGATTTGGCGCGGTCGCGCAAGGTGGCCAGGTCGGGAATGAGACCCACATACCAGAATAGAGCGGAGACGATGAAATAGGTCGAGACGGCAAAAACATCCCACATCAAGGCGCTGCGGAAATTGGGCCACATTTGCATTTGATTGGGAATGGGAAAAAACCAGTAGACGAACCAGATCCTGCCGACATGCACCAGGGGAAAAAGCAGGGCGCAGATAACCGCGAAAAGGGTCATCGCCTCGGCAAAGCGGTTGATCGAGGTTCGCCATTTTTGCCTGAGCAGAAAGAGGATGGCCGAGATCAACGTCCCGGCGTGACCGATGCCCACCCAAAAGACAAAGTTGATGATAGCCCAGCCCCATCCGACGGGAATGTTGACGCCCCAGATGCCTATGCCCTCGACAAAGAGATAGCCCAGACAGCCGAACAATACCAGGGTCAATGAAACGGTAAATCCAAAGACCAAAAACCACGGTCGCGGCGTCTTCTTTTCAACGATGTCGCTGATCTCCGCGCTAATGGTGGCAAACGAGGGCTTGCCTTCAATCAGCGGCGGATCGTACAGATATGTGTGGTCCAATTCGTTTAATGCTGTATTCAAATTCTCACCAGGGATTTTGCCGGTTATTATTATTCCAGCAAAAGTTTGCACTAGACGAGAGATTTTGCTCTCTGAATTTTAAGGACAAAATAATTAATGTCTGAACGAAAACTAGCGAAATGAAAGAAAACTGTCATTGCGAGCGGAGGAAATGAGTCATTTCCTGTTCAATTCGCTTTGTTGGAGCGAAGCAATCCCCCTACTTTTCAGGAGATTGCTTCGGCAAAAAACGCCTCGCAATGACAGCACATTTTTAAATAAATAGTTTTCGTTCGGACACTAACAAAATAATTTTAAGTGGTATTTTCCGGTGTTATTTTTCTTTCAAGCTTGGATTCGGATTTCTCAATTTTGCCAGGTAAGAAGTTCTGGGTCGCGTATTAAACTCGCTTAAAATCTCATAACGCCGGTCGTCTTTTTTCATCTCTGCAACCCGGCTTTCAGGATCGTTGATGTTGCCAAAAACAATAGCGCGGGTCGGGCAGGCCTGCTGGCAGGCGGTCGTCACCTCGCCGTCAGCCACCAGCCGGTCTTCTTTTTTCGCTTTCATCTTTGCCTGGTTGATGCGCTGCAAGCAATAAGTGCATTTTTCCATGACGCCGCGCGACCGAACCGTCACGTCGGGATTTTGCGCCATTTTGACGATTTCCGCAAGATCGCCGGTGTAATTGAAAAAGTTAAAGCGCCGGACTTTGTAGGGACAGTTGTTGGAGCAGTACCGGGTTCCCACGCAACGGTTATAGACCATGAGGTTCAAGCCTTCCTTATCGTGCACAGTGGCCGCCACCGGACAGACCTGCTCGCAGGGGGCGTTTTCGCAATGCTGGCAGCCAACGGGCTGAAAGACGACCTGCGGATCGGCAGGCTCGCCGCTAAAATAGCGATCCAGACGGATCCAATGCATCTCCCTGCCTCTGCGCACCTGCTCTTTGCCGACGATAGGAATATTGTTCTCGCTCTGGCAGGCTATCGTGCATGCATTGCATCCGATACAGGCGTTCAAGTCGATGGTCATTCCCCATTGATAGCCTTCATCGTATCTGTGCTCTTTCCACAGGTTTTTCAAAGGTAAATGCTCGACCGCCTCGGCTGCAAAATTCGGTTCTTCCTTGTAATGTTCGAGAGACGCTTCCCGGACCAGCGGCCTGCCCTCCA
>METF01000007.1:3790-7324 GCA_001771235.1 Candidatus Zhuqueibacterota bacterium RBG_16_48_16 | reverse complement strand
TGGGATATCCCTGTTCGTATTCGCCTTGCTGCTGTTAATGGATGGGGTCACGCTGCTTTTGGGTGACACTTTTTAAAGCCTAAATTGAGCGATTTTTATCTGTAGGGTTCGGAGTTCAAGCTTTAGCTTGCTTGGGGCAGGGGGACACGCTAAAGCGTGAACACCGAATATAACACTTGTTAGTGAATCAATTTCTGGCTGAATCGCTCAATTTTGGTAAGAGCGAATCGCTTCTCTTCCTGCAAGAGACCGTAACACCGGAACAGTCAGGAAAAAATGAATACGATATGAGAATCACGCATCAATTCAGGCTGAAACTCTTTTCGGCCATTTGGGCGATGGTTTTGCCAATACTGATCGCGGCCGTTGCCGCAGGTGATGGGGCATTGAGCACGTGAATCATTCTCTCCGCCTCGACGATGCGAAAATCGTCCACCAGAAATCCATCCGGCTCCACGGCCTGGGCGCGTACTCCCGCTCCCCCGGGATGCACGTCGGCAGACTGAATTTCCGGCACGAGCTGCTGGAGGGCCTTTACAAATGCCCTTTTAAAATAAGAGCGATAGAATTCGCCCATGCCCATTTTCCAAAACTTGAACGCCATGTGCCAAAAGCCACCATAGCCGAATGTCTCTGCCATATCCTTTATGGAGAAACTGCTTTTCCTGTAACCCTCTCGCTTGAAAGCAAACACGGCATTGGGTCCGGCCTCAACGCCCCCCTGTATCATTCTGGTAAAATGAACGCCTAAAAAAGGAAAGCGCGGATCGGGCACCGGGTAAATGAGGTTTTTGACGAGGTATTGTTTTTCAGGAACGATCTCGTAGTATTCGCCGCGGAAAGGAACGATCTTAAGGCCGGGTTCCACACCACACAGCCGCGCAACACGATCCGACTGCAGCCCGCCGCAGTTTATGAGGTTCCTGGCGAGAATATCTCCCTTCGTAGTTTTTAGCACCAGGGCATTTCCGTCTTTACCCAATTCGTAGAACCTCGCGCCAGTCAGGGCTTCGCCATTGTGCAGTTTCACTATTTCCGCAAACACCTGCGTCACCCGGGTAAAATCGACAATGCCGGTTTCTTGAACCAAAAGACCGGCCAAACCACTCACGTAAGGCTCGTGGTCACGCAGCTCTTCCGCACTCAGCCGACGCAAATTCTGCAAACCGTTCGCGGTACCGCGACGCTCCAGCTCCTCAAGAGCGGGCAATTCACTCTCTTTGGTAACAACGACAAGCTTGCCACATCGCTCGTGAGCTATCCCGTGCTGCTCGCAAAACCGGTACATCGTCTCCCTGCCCTCGGTGCAATTACTCGCCTTTAGAGAACCGGGTTTGTAGTAGAGGCCGGAGTGAATGACGCCGCTGTTGTTTCCTGTCTGGTGCGCGGCGAGCTGAGACTCGGCTTCGATGACGATGATTGAAAAACCTTTTTCTGCTAAAGCCATGGCAGAGGCCAAACCGACAATTCCACCTCCGATGACGGCGACATCATAAACCTTGCTCATTTCAGTTTTCTCCATTTTCTTGTGAGTTTATAAAAAATATGCAGCAACCATTTAGCCCGAATCATTCATGAATCGTTGTCACCAAGGCACCAAGACACTATAAAAATTCCTTTTCAAAAACATAATTCATCGCGCCATCAATTTTTTCATGCCGGAACACAAATCCCGATTCGATGAGTCGATTCGGGTCGAGATGACAATTGGTCAACAAGGTTTCATCGGGCAAGCCGCCATATAAGAGTCTCAGGAGGAAGGCGGGAATCGGCAAAACGGCAGGCCGGTGAATGGCTCTTCCTAATGCTTTGACGAATTCTTTATTGCTTACCGGGTAAGGCGAAGCGACATTGACAGCGCCTGATATTTTTTCGTTCATCATCAGGTGGTACAATGCGGCAACCGCGTCCTGCAGGGTAATCCAGCTAAAAATATGTTTTCCGCCGGCAATTGGCCCTCCTAAACAGAGTTTGAAGAACGGCAACATTGTTGACAGCGCGCCGCCGTGTCGAGCTAAAATAAGACCGGGTCTCGGATGAATCGTTCTGACGCCAATTTCTTTTACCTTGTTTGCGGCGGCCTCCCATTCCGTACATACAGAAGGCAAATAACCTTCCCCCGGCCCGCTCTCCTCGCGCAACACCTCACCGGGTCGGTTCCCGTAATAACCGGACGCTGAAATACTCAGGAAAAACCTGGGCGGGGTCTTTAGTTTCGCAATTTCCCCGGCCAGGAACGCCGTGCCATGGACCCGGCTGTTCCAAATCCGTTCCCTTTTCTTTTTCGTCCAATAGCCGTAAATGCTTTCCGCTGCCAGGTGAACGATGCCGTCCATCCCCTCCAGCTTGTGACTTTCGATCATCTTTGTCGCCGGATGCCAAAAAATATCGTTGGCTGTCAACGCTGCTTTGTGCCGCACCAGTCGATGGACGGTCACTTGCTTTTGTTGCAGGTAAGTGACGACCGCCGATCCGATGAAACCATTTGAGCCGGTTATCGCAATTTTCATGGTAAGCCTTTTCGGTGATTTGCAGTGCGATCAACGATCAGCGGGATAAAGGAACCTGGCCGGTGTGCTGAGATAGATATCCTTCTCATTTTCAGAACACAGGGTTTAATATCTCAATTCACAGAAATGCTCTTTTTGTTCGGCTAAACTATTTGCAATTCTAAAATCATGTCATTAAATTCGGCATACCGTTGCGGTAAATTTAATCTAGTCGTCGGTAATTGTCAATCTAATATCCGATGAGAAGCGATGCAAGAGCAAATATTTTTGGCGGACGGCCACATACACATTTACCCGGTTCATGACCTCAATTTTTTTCTTCGTTGTGCACTTCAAAACTTGACAAAATTGAGCCATCAGGAATTGAGCGGGCAAGATGCCATTTATTATCTTCTCCTGGTCGAGCGCTCGGATTGTCATTTTTTTCAAAGAATCGAACAGTCCAATAACGGGCATCAGCTTGATGAGTTTATCGTTGAAAAACACGGCGAAGATATTTGCCTCCATGTTTTGGATAAACACACGTATGAAACCAGGCTATATCTTGTTGCCGGCAGGCAGATAAATTCAGAAGAAGGGTTGGAAATCTGCTCAATAGGAAGCCCGATCCATATTCAGGACAATCGAAAAAATGCGACAGAGATCATCGAATTGATAGAAAAATCCGGCGGCATTCCGATACTCAACTGGGCGCCGGGCAAATGGATGTTCGGGCGAAAAACGACTGTTTTTAATGCCATGAATTCATCAACCCCTCGTTCTCTTTTCATCGGCGACACGTCCATGAGGCCGACATTTTGGCCGACGCCGGGATTGATGAAATTTGCAGCACAACAAGGATTTCGCTCCATCTCCGGCTCCGATCCCCTGCCCTTTCGCGGCGAAGAAAAACAAGCCGGGACGCTCGCTTTTTATTTGAAAGGATATTTCGATCCGGGCAGACCTGGCATGTCTCTCATGAATGCATTAAAAGAAGGGAAAAATGCTCCCCACATTTTAGGACGCAGAAGGGGATTTTTCAATG
>METF01000007.1:351-3776 GCA_001771235.1 Candidatus Zhuqueibacterota bacterium RBG_16_48_16 | reverse complement strand
ACGAAAATCATGATCGAAAAAAGAAATCGATGATGGATGAAAAACGTTATGAAAACCATTTTGAAAGGCAACGCATGTAAGGCAATGCAGTCTATTGCGATTAAACCTGCTAAAAAGGGATGAATCTTGGGAAGATACCATTAAGCTTCATTCAACACATCATCCATAATGGGGCGGGTGCCTTTCTTAAAAATACTTTATACTTTACCGGGCAAGTTGATCTTGTAATCATCTATTTGTTTTGGTCGGGCCTCATTTGATTGAATATCTCAAAAACCTGTGGCGATTTTTTCATTCACCGGAGCTGCCCTTAGAATGCACTCTAAAATGGCGGGTGTCTTTTTTCCTGCTTGTATCCATCGCCGTTTTTGAGGCAAACCGCCCGGCGCTCCCTGCATCGGCCGGTGATGTATATGCGAAACGGCAATATAAAGCTATGCGCATCAATTCCTCCGCTCCAGAGGTGGATGGGGTTCTCAACGACCCTATCTGGCGCAAGGCAGCAAAAGCCCAGGGCTTTGTTCAAATCATGCCGCACGAAGGGCAGCCGGCATCGGAGAAAACGTTCTTTCAGATCGTTTATGACGACCACAATTTATATGTAGGCATATACGCTTTCGACCTTTCGCCGGATGACATTGTCGGTCGCACCACCAGAAGGGATGATATCAGCGAATCCGACATGGTGGGTGTTTTCATCGACAGCTACTCGGATAAACGCACCGCCTTCGAGTTTTCAGTCAACCCGGTCGGCGTTAAAAAAGATGTCATTCACTCCGATGGCGGAGAAATCGAGGATCCGAGCTGGGAGCCGGTCTGGTTCGTTGCGACCAGCAAAAACGATCTCGGCTGGTTTGCCGAAATGCGCATTCCCTTCAGCCAGTTGCGATATGCGAATCACCGGGAGCATACATGGGGCATAGAAATTTATCGATACATCTTTCGCCGCCAGGAATTGTCCGGCTGGCAGTTCATTCCACATAATGCACCGCTAATGGTTCCGCTTTTTGGGGAGCTGCTCGGCCTGAAGAATATCACCGCTCCTCTCCGGCTGGAGCTGCTGCCTTATTCCGTGGCCAGCAGGCACACATATAAAACAGGATCGGCGAACGGCCCGGTTAAAGAACTGGATAATTTCCTCTCAGGCGGGCTGGACGGCAAAATTGCTTTGAGCAGCGATATGACCCTGGATTTTGCCATAAATCCCGATTTCGGCCAGGTCGAAGCCGATCCATCGGAAGTCAACCTCACCGCTTTTGAAACCTTTTTTGAGGAAAAGCGACCGTTTTTCATTGAAGGGAAAAATATTTTCTCCTATCCCCTGACCAATACCAGCCTGGACGCGAGTCAGGAACAAATTTATTATTCCCGACGAATCGGCCGCGCACCGCAATATTCGCCAACGGTTCAAAGCAATTATTCATTAAATGTGCCGGCGACGACCTCCATTCTAGGCGCCTTGAAGCTGACCGGAAAAACGGCGCACGGCTACTCCTTTGCTATCCTGGATGCCGTTACCGCTGAAGAAAAAGCACTCCTCTCCGCCGGGCAGACTCATCAGGATATAACGGTTGAACCCCTGGCGAATTTTTTTGTCGGACGGCTGCAAAAAGATCTCCATCAAGGCGGCACGACGTTCGGCGGCATTTTCACCGGCACTCATCGTGATATCTCTTCGCCAAACCTTCTATTCCTTAACAAAGAAGCGTATGCCGGAGGCGTCGATCTGAGCCACACATGGCACAACCGGGAGTATAAATTCGACTTTAGCGCCTCACTCAGCCAAATCGCCGGAGACAAACAAGCGCTGCTCGAGGCGCAGACATCTTCGGCGCGGTATTTTCAGAGGCCGGACGCCTCGCACCTGGATCTCGATTCCTCGCGCACGAGCCTTTCCGGAAACGGCGGCTATATCGGCATCGGCAAAATAGGAGGCGGCCACTGGCGCTATTTTCTGGGCGGATACTGGAGAACGCCGGGCTTTGAATTAAACGACATCGGCTATTTGCGCCGGGCAGATCAAATCATGCAGCTCGCTCACATCGGCTACGATTACTGGACACCCATCGGCCTGGCCCGGCGACTGCTTATCAATATCGACCAGTGGGCAGGATGGAATTTCGGCAGGGAAAAGATTTTTGGTGAACAGCACATCAATTTCATGCTGCAATTCCTGAGCTATCACTGGCTTGGCATGGGCATAACCCGAAACGACGAACAATTATCCCCCTATTTCCTGCGCGGCGGTCCGGCGTTCCTGTTACCATCATCCTGGAGCAACTGGATTCAATTTTATAGTGACAGCAGGTATGCGTTGAGCGCCAGTCTGTCTCTTGTCAATTATTGGAGAGAGACGGATTCTTCGGAAACACATACCTTGAGAGCCAGTATGCTTTGGCGGCCAGGCAGCAGGATTTCATTATCTGTTCAGCCGCTCTTTAGTTGGAAGAATGATCCACTGCAATATGTCGCAACGGTATCACCGGACAACCAAAGCCGTTATATTTTTGCCGCCATTCAGCAAAAAACACTCGGCATCGTCTTTAGACTGAACTATAGCATCACTTCAAATTTTTCCATTCAATTTTACGGTCAGCCGTTTATTTCAACCGGCCAATATTCCCGGTACAAGAGAATTACTAATCCGCGCGCAAAGGATTATGCCGGCCGATTCAAAAGCTACGACCCTTTGGAAATCGACCTTAATAGCACGGGCAATGCGATTCACATCGACGAGAATGTCGACGGGATTACTGATTTTTCAATCGGCAACCCGGATTTCAATTTTCGCCAATTCCGCTCGAACCTGGTCATTCGCTGGGAATATCTTCCCGGCTCCACGCTCTATTTTGTATGGTCGCAAGGCAGGACGGGGCTGGAGTACCCGGATGGTTTTTCCGCAATCGATGACATGAACGCCCTGTTTCATCTTTATCCGGAGAATGTTTTTTTGTTAAAAATGAATTACTGGCTCTCGTTTTGAAGATGAAATTTTGCTGCCAGACCCCATTTCGTAAGCACGGTGAGATATTTATATGACCCAGGTAGAACGATTGGTTTTCAGCGTTCGGCAGTCAGCCTTCTTAAAACTTAATTCGGATAAACCGGAAGCCAATAAAATCGATAAAGAAGAAGTCACCAACGGATAGAAACAACCCAACGGATTTTATCATAAAAAAATTTTCATCTGTTGGGTTGTTTCTATCTGTTGGAAAAAAATATATAAAGGGCGACTAGACTTTTCCCGCTTTTGAAGCAGCCAACCAGAAAGGCGAAAAGACAAAATAGACAATCGTGGCAATGTTTGTCCACAAGATATAAATCTCTTTGCCCTGTTTTCCGCCAAAAACCAGGATCGAGAAAATGATGATGGTCGCCAGCGAAGCAAGCGAAATGTATGGGGATATTTTTGACATGATTTCTTT
>METF01000007.1:0-283 GCA_001771235.1 Candidatus Zhuqueibacterota bacterium RBG_16_48_16 | reverse complement strand
TTTGAGTTTCACCGCAACGAACGTTCCGCCAATATACAGCACCTGGGCGATGCCATATCCCGGAAGCCATTTGAAAAATATGTGAATCGGCATGATAAAAACAATGACAAGCGTCGCCGCCCAGGTGATAAAGGCGGGCCAGTTAATAAAAAGCTTTTGCTTCTCGGCGCGATATTGATCAAGCCCGATTTTGGGGAATATCCAGTGTTCGGCAAAAACCACGGCGCCAATGGGCATGAGGATCAATCCATAGAGAGCGACAAAATCCAACAGCCTCATAAAC
>METF01000006.1:10158-10423 GCA_001771235.1 Candidatus Zhuqueibacterota bacterium RBG_16_48_16 | reverse complement strand
GTTGCAACTCGTCTCGATGGCCGCGTTCTGGTCATAGAGCTGGAAGGCGAAATAATGGGCGGAGCGGAGACGCAAAAGCTCCGCAATGTCGTTGATGGCGCTATCAAAGCAGAAAACACAAATGTCGTCGTGGATATGAGCAAGGTCAAATGGATGAACAGCTCCGGGCTGGGATTACTCATCAGCGCGCTGACATCCCTGAGAAGTAGCGGCGGCGATTTAAAGCTGGCTTGTATAACGGAACGATTGAAAAGGCCAATACAGG
>METF01000006.1:198-10075 GCA_001771235.1 Candidatus Zhuqueibacterota bacterium RBG_16_48_16 | reverse complement strand
GCCAGAGAAGATATTTTAGCTAAAGTTAGAAAAGGTGAGTCTCTCGCCGGTCTCGACCTCTCAAATGCCGATCTTTCCTACGAAAACCTGAAAAACGTTAGTTTCGCCGGCGCCAATCTTTCCAGGGCTCACCTGCAAAATTCAAACCTGGAAAACGCCGATCTGCAGGGAGCAAACCTGGAAGGCGCTTTTTTGTTCGGCTGTAATTTGCTCGGAGCGAGCTTTGAAGGCGCAAACCTGGTAGAGACAAACCTGCAGGATACCAATCTCGATGGGGCGAACCTGTCAGGAGCCAGCATGCATCACGTCGCCCTGTTGGGCTCAACGCTCGAAGGTGCCAATCTAAGCAACGCCGATTTAACGCGGGCCAGGATGAAACGGGCCACTTTGAAAAACGCCCGGCTCGATCACGCCAGGCTTGTTAACGCCCACCTGGAGCGGAGCGACCTGACTGGCGCATCCTTCGTCGGCGCCGACCTGACAGAAGCTTCCCTGACCAACGCCAAAATGGATGGGACCAATCTCGACGGTGCGATCCTGAAAGATGTCATCGGCTTGTAGAGTTTAAGTAACTGTCTTGCCCACGAAACACACAAAATAAACGAAAGGGATCAACTTGTTTGCTTGGTAGCTCATTTCAGAATTATTTGTCGGGTTATGGAAAAGTAAAAGTTCGTAGTACAGCCTTTAGGCTGAAATTATCAAGCTAAAGCTTGAACTACAAAACAAAAAACCCTTGCAAAAGGCAAGGGTTTTTTGTTTGGAAAATTCGCTTGATTCTCTTGCCCCTTTATTGTAATTTTCGTCCAACGTAAAATAATTCTTTATGCACTGGATACCGGACTGCCGTCGTGACCAATGAATTTAAAGTAAAGTGGACAAAGCTCAAGGATACTGTAGACCAGCGGATGATGCAACTGGTACAGAAAGAGCGTCCGGTCTCTCTTTACGATCCTTTGAAATACTGTCTGTCATCCGGAGGAAAAAGAATAAGACCACTGCTTTTATTGCTTTCCGCGGAAGCCGTTGGGGGAGATATACAGAATGCGTTGGATGCTGCCGTGGCGCTGGAAATGGTGCATAATTTTACCCTGGTACACGACGATATTATGGACCACGATGACATGAGAAGGGGGCGGCAGACGGTGCATAAGAAATGGGATGAAAACGCAGCTATCTTAGCTGGAGATGCTCTTTTGGTCGTTGCCTACGATACACTTGCCGACATCAGCCCGATTCATTTGCAGGAAATTAGCAAGCACTTTTCGTCGAGTATTCTGGAGGTGTGCGAAGGCCAGGCGCTGGACAAAGAGTTCGAAAGCCGCCCTGACGTGACGCTGGATGAATACTTTGAAATGATCGGCAAGAAAACGGCCAGGCTCTTTGCCGCCTCCTGCACAATCGGCGCCATCCTGGGGGAAGGGTCAGAGAAACAAATAAAGGCGTTACAATCCTATGGCGAGTTATTAGGGATTGCTTTCCAGGTGCAGGACGATCTGTTGGATATCCTGTCCGAACAAAACGTGCTGGGCAAGGACCGCGGCAGTGATTTCGAGCAAAACAAAAAGACTTTTCTTATCACCCATGCGGAACAGTTCGCCGAGCAAAAGTATCTCGATCAATTACAGGAAATGCGCAAGAACAAACATCTCGGCATCGATCATTTGAAAAAAATCATCGATATCCTTCATCGCTGTGGCACTATCGAGGCGGCCAAATTGGAGATTCGCTCATGCCTGGAAAAAGCGAGAACAAAGCTCGGCGTGCTGGAGGACAATGAGGCGAGGAAATTTTTGTACGAGTTGTCGTCAACCATCGAGCAGCGTGAATCATGAGGGTTTTTTTCTACCTGACCTTTTTCATTCTGGTGGTATTTTTCGCCAGCCGGGTCTTGTCTTTGGCGGTAAAAGGAGACCTTTTTAAGCCCGGGGCACTCAAGGAGTCGTTTCGCGATACCGGCAAAAACCTTTGGGCGGGAATGAAGCTCTTTGTGATTATCTGGATTCTCTATCTGATTTTTATCAGGCTGGTGCGGAAAGGCTTTTAGGAATTAGAGCTCCTCAATGAGCTTTTTAAACCGGGCAAGCTGCGGATCGTCCGGGTTTATTTTGGTCAAAACATCCAAAGCCTGAAAAGCGGATTGCTTGTCCCTGGTCTGGTAAAAGTAAAACGCCCAGTTTTGAATAATCTGCTGCAGGCGAATAAAATCCTTGTCATCCAATAAACCGAGATCGAAAACATCGTCAACCAGCTCCTTGTTGCCTTCCCACTCTTTTTCTTCCCACTTTTTTCCCAAAGCTTTAAAGAGTGATGCTCTGCAATTATGAGCCAAGTCCCCATACTCCCAATAGCGATAATAGGCATCGGCGTACACCCGAAAAGCCGCCTTGTAATTCTCATCGTC
This sequence comes from Candidatus Zhuqueibacterota bacterium RBG_16_48_16, assembly GCA_001771235.1. Lineage (GTDB taxonomy): Bacteria > Zhuqueibacterota > Zhuqueibacteria > Residuimicrobiales > Sediminimicrobiaceae > Sediminimicrobium. The sequence continues at coordinate 7,671 of METF01000006.1, read as the reverse complement.
GAACAACTGTTTTCCCCAATGATAATAAAGATCGATCTCAAAGTTGACATTGGAGCGGGAATCTTTATTGAATCGCTGCGCCAACAAAACAAAATCATAAGCCGTCTTGAAGTCTTTTTTTTCCCTGGCAAAATAGGCCCGGTTGTAGGCCAGCAGCCCCAATAGCTCGGTGTTATCGATTCGCCGGCCTTTGGAGTTTTCATAGGCATAAATCCTGTCCAGGCCTATTTGATAGGCCTGTTTTTCAGGATAAAATCTGAGCAGGTGTTTGGAGTATTCGTGCAGATTTCTCATGATATCAAAACCCATCGGCGTGGTATTTTCCACGGTGATGGTCTCGGTAAAATTGGGGAAAATGGTGTAGGTATGAGTCGGGGTCTCAAAGGCTTCGGTGCGGAAATTGAGGTCTTCGCATATCAGATTGTACAGGATGGTTCCGGCTACGCAATTGTAACGCTTTTCCCTGACAACGTCGATGAGCGTCGTGGCTCTTTCCTGATAGGTGATCAGCCAATTGGCATGGAGATAGGCAAAAATCTTGTCGGCAGAGTTCACGCGGTCAAAGGGGTCGAAATTGTACGCTTTTAACGTGGAAAGAAGATCGTTGTACCAACCGACATAGTATTCAAGACTGTCCGGCTGATTGGCTCCCGAAAGGATAAAGGCGGCCTCGATCAAAGTAAAATCATCCACTCGGTAATCGTGGATATCCTGGTACAGTTTTCTTTCTGGCGCCGTTTCGAATTGGGCGGCAATCAGGCTTGCTGCAAGAAGCAAAACAAGAACAATTCCCCAGGCAAAGATCACGGCTGTTTTTGATATGTCTCTCATCTAAGATTAGTAACCATTCAGCCACAAAGGCACAAAGTCGCAAAGGATCACAAAAGAATAATTCTGTGAAACTTTGTGTCATAGTGTCTTTGTGGCGGATTAAAGTGGATATACCTGAATAGATACGAAGATTAACATTAAAAAAATCCCGCACCGCCCGCAAAAGACAGCACGAGATTTCTTTTGTATAGAAGATTCAATGAGTTTTTAATTTTTCAACAGCTTTTCGATGGCCGAGCGAACCTCCTCGCTCTCCGGCTGCACTTTGGGATCGAAACGGGCGGCCACTTTGCCACCTCGGTCGATGAGAAACTTTTCGAAATTCCACTTAATGTCGCCGGCAAACTGCGGATTGGTTTCCGGCCCGGTGAGGAACTTGTACAGTGGGTGCTTGTCTTCGCCCAGGACGGAAATTTTGGAAAAGATTGGAAAATTGACGCCATAATTGAGCGTGCAAAAGCTTTTGATTTCCGCATCGGTTCCCGGCTCCTGGTTTTTAAAATTATTGGCCGGAAAACCGAGCACCACAAAGCCCTCGCCTTTGTAGGTCTCATATAATGCCTGCAGACCCTTATATTGCGGCGTATTGCCGCATTTGCTGGCGACGTTGACCAGCAAAATGACATTTCCTTTAAATCGGGCCAAATCGACCGTCTGGCCGTCAATATTTTTCATTTTAAAATTTAATACCGATGCTTGTGATGCCTCCGGTTTGTCCTTGGCCCATCCCGACAAATGAGCGGCCAGCATCATGGCGAAAAAAACCGGGACAAGAATGAGGTGCGAATTTATCTTATTCATCGTTATTTTTCTCCTATACGATCTCAATAAACAAATTCAGCGCGGAATAATTCCGGGTAAGGGGCCATGCTTACATATTTTTCACCATACGAAGGCTCCCGTTCGCATCATTTGGCAAACCGGAGTACGTCGATGTGGTACTTGTTGATTTTATAGTTAACAATCCTTTCCGTTGTCTGGAGCAGCCTGGCGGCTCTGGCGCGATTGCCCTTGGTCGTTTTCAGAGCATCCTGGATCAACTCTTTTTCGTAGGAGGCAATGGCCGAATCGAGCGACAGCTTGGGCACCGTATTTGAGCTTTCGGCCGTCTGCAGCGTGGGTGGAAGGTGGTAGCTGTGGATGACCTGGTCTTCACACACAAGCACGGCTCTTTCGATGCAGTTTTCCAATTCCCTGACGTTCCCGGGCCAGTGGTAGGCAACCAGCATATCTATTGCGGGGGTGGATATGCGTTTCACCGCTTTGCCATGCTGCCGGCTGTATTTGAGCATAAAATGATCGCCAAGCAGCAGAATGTCGGTTTTGCGGTCGCGCAGGGGCGGCAAAAAGATGGAAAATACATTCAACCGATAGTACAAATCCTCCCTGAATTTTCCTTCGGACATGCGCGTTTCCAGATTGGCATTGGTTGCGGCAATAATTCTCACATCCACTTTCAGGGTTTCGGTACCGCCTACCCGCTCGAATTCCTGTTCCTGCAGCACCCGCAGCAGCTTGACCTGCGTCATCGGTGAAAGGTCGCCGATCTCATCCAGGAATATGGTGCCCTCATCGGCCAATTCGAATTTGCCTTTTTTCCGGGCAATGGCCCCGGTAAACGCCCCTTTCTCGTGGCCGAAAAATTCGGATTCAATGAGACTTTCAGGTATGGCGGCGCAGTTAACACGGACAAAGGGCTTATCGCTGCGCGGCGAATTATAGTGGATCGCCTGGGCAATGAGCTCTTTTCCCGTGCCCGACTCACCACGCACCAACACCGTCGTGTTGGCGCCGGCAACCTGCGCCACCTTTTCATAGACCTCGCGCATTTCGTGGCTGTTGCCGATGATCTTGTGAAAACTGAATTCTTCTTTCAGTTTTTCATTAAACAAAACTTTTTCATCCAGCATTTTTTTCCGCTCCAAGTCTACCAGGTGGTTCAACTGAATCGGCTGGAGCAAGGCGGAGGCAACGAGGGTGAGAAATTTCATGGCGCTGTCATAATCCCGCTTTGGTGTGTAGGGCAGATTGACAATCAGAACTCCCAGGGTTTTATAATCCATGATGATAGGAACGCCAATAAAAGTCTGTTCCCGGTCCTCGGCCGGATCCCAGGAGCTCATTCGGTTGAGAAACAACGGCTCTTTGCTCACCTGCGGTACAATGATCGGCTTTGCGGTGGCGGCAATCCGGCCCGTCAATCCTTCGCCCGGCTTATAGACCGTTTTGGCTGTTTCCCGCCTGTAGCCGATGGATGCTTCCATATTCAGCAGGCCCGTCTCTTCATCCATCAGAAACACCGCCCCGGATTTAATGGGGTAGGACTCGTGCAAAACCTGTAACGTGGCGTTCAGTGAATTCTGCAGGTTGAGCGACCGGCTGACCGCCTGGTTGATTTTGACCAGAATTGACAATTTGCGAATAATAATATCGGATCCCACTTTCGGTAAAGTTGTAATTGTCATTTATCCAAGCCCTTTCCAAATCTCATAAACATCGAGAGGGCAGGCTCCATCCTCCTGAACGTATCTCGCCTTCCATTCTCTTTGTTTTGTGACGATAATGTAACTTAAAGCCTGCAATTATACAAAATTGTAGGTAAAATTTCAATAATAAAAAATCAAGCTCGGTAATGTCTCACTCTTTGCATTGGTATGGAGACACCACGAAAATAAAAAGCAGATACATCTCATGGCTGAGAAATTGAGCCCCCATCACTAAGGTATTGCCAGGCCCGTTCACAAACACTCATGCCCACATAACCCGACTCGATCAATTGGCTCCATACATTATTGTTGTAAAGAAATTGCTGTACTACTAAAATGTAGGATTATATTCTTCGAGTTCATTATAACTTCCTTACAGCCGAACCGTCGACACAAAGCATAAGCGGTTGAATAACAAAACGTAACGGCGGCTTTAAAATCTTAAATCGACAACTGATAAAACAGCTAATTATTGGCACAGCCTTTGCCCTCTGCCCTACAACTTTTTACAAGGAGATGCTTTGTCATGGATCAGCTCGTAGCAGGATTTTTATTGTTCATTATCTATTTGAACGTCTGGATGATTTTGCCGGACATGTTAAAAGAGAATTACTTTAAATCTTGTCAAGAGACAACAACACACTAATTCACATACATTATATGAACCATTTCCTAATACTTGAAGGAGTGTTAAAAATGAAGTGTAAATTGGTTTCCCTATTGATGGCTGTTTTTATTTTAACTTTTCTTACTGCCAATGCGCTTGAAGTATTTGCTCAGAATACGGGTCCTGCCATTTCCGGATACGTTGAGACTACATATAACTATAATTTCGGAAAAGGGGGAACAAACGCGCTTCGTTCCTATGATTCCAGGGCAAATCAAATAGCACTAAACAACGTACATCTTGTGGCCTCAGGAAGCTCATCGGAAAAGGTAAGCTATACCGCCGAGATAGACTTTGGAACCGACGCCGCAGTCCATGGATTATTGCATCAAGGCTCGGATTTACCGGGACCTGTTGCCGTCGATATTCAGGAGGCTTATTTCTCTTATGCTTTTTCGGACAAGCTTGCCTTCACCGGCGGTAAATTCGTCACCTTTCAGGGAATCGAAGTTATTGAAGGTCCTGTAAATCCAACGGTGTCGCGTGGATATTTATATGGACTGGCGGAAGCATTCACCCATGTTGGCGCTTATGCCACATACACAGCGTCCGAAGAAATCGAGCTTAGATTGGGTGTCATCAATGGCTGGGATTTATTAATTGACAATAATGAGAATAAAAGTATTATTTCCAGATTAGGCGTCAACCTCGGCGATCCTTTAGCATTTGGCATATCGTACTATTACGGCGCGGAACAACATAATTCCGATGATGCCAGAAATTCGATTGATTTAACCGGCGTTACCCATATTATTCCCGGTGTGACCTTGAATTTTCAAGGTAATTATGGGACGGAAAAAATAGCCGGCACAGATGCTGCCTGGCTCGGCTTCGGTCTGCAGCCGGTGGTCATATTGGCTGAAAATATTGGCCTGGGCTTACGGGCCGAATACTTTTCCGATGAGGATGGCGCCAGAACCGGTGAAATAGACTTTAGCAGCTTCAATTTCACCATCGTTCCTACATTTGAACGCGATGGCTTGACTTTTAGGCTTGAATACAGGCTTGATGATGCCAGCGAAAGCGTATTCTTAAAGAACGACGGAATTTCCAAAACTTCTAGTACGGTTTCCATTGGCGTTTCCTGGAATCTTTAAGGAGACTTTTTTCAACATCTCTTTTACTTTGATGGAAACTACTTTTCGCGCCGTGTTTTAGTGCGAAAAGTAGTTTCCTTATACTTTGACAATCTTCAAGTAGGATTCGTTTAATTCATCGGCTGGTCGCACCCGAGCAACATGCGACCGGCAGCACAATCATCATCTCAACTAAGGAGGGATCTATGACCCCGAAAGAATTTTTTGAATTCGCCAAAGAACACAGTGCCGAACTGGTCGATTTGAAATTTGTCGATCTGCTCGGCACCTGGCAGCACTGTACCTTTCCCGTTGATACCTGGGATGAGGACACATTCGTGGAAGGCGTCGGTTTTGACGGATCGTCCATTCGCGGATGGCAGGGCATTCACATGTCGGACATGTTGGCGCTTCCCGATCCGGACACTTTTTGCCTGGATCCGTTCTTTGCCAAACCGACCGTCAGCATCATCGCAGACATCATCGATCCGGTGACCAAGAAGGAATATACCCGAGATCCACGCTATGTTGCGCAAAAGGCGGAAGACTACCTGAAAAAGACCCAAATTGCCGACACCTGTTATATCGGCCCGGAACCCGAGTTTTTTATTTTCGATGAAGTCCGTTACGAACAGAATCAGCACCGCGGCATATACGAAATTGATTCCCAGGAAGGCGCCTGGAATTCCGCCCGCTTCGAGGAGCCAAACCTGGGTTATAAGCCTAGTTTTAAAGGCGGATACTTTCCCGTAAGCCCAACCGACACCATGCACGATATTCGCGGAGAGATGGTTTATGAAATGCGGAAAATCGGTATTGTCGTGGAAGCCCACCACCACGAAGTGGCCACGGCCGGCCAAAGCGAAATCGACATGAGGTTCCAGAGCCTGCTTAAAATGGGCGATCAGCTCCTATGGTACAAGTATATATGCAAAAACATCGCCAAGCGCTACAACAAGACCGTCACCTTCATGCCTAAGCCGATATTTCAGGACAACGGAAGTGGAATGCATACACACTTTTCTCTGTGGAAGGACGGGAAGCCATTATTTGCAGACGATGGATACGCCGGTCTCAGCCAGCTTGCGTTGTACGCCATCGGCGGCATCTTAAAACACGCTCCTGCCATCCTGGCTTTTGCCGCGCCGACAACCAATTCGTACCGCCGGTTGGTCCCTGGTTTTGAGGCTCCCGTGAATCTGGCGTACTCCGCACGAAATCGCTCAGCCGCCTGCCGAATCCCCATGTACTCCCCAAATCCGAAAGCCAAACGTGTGGAATTCCGCTGCCCCGATCCAAGCTGCAACGGATACCTGACGTTTTCGGCCATCCTGATGGCCGCGCTAGACGGCATCCAAAACAAGATCGATCCGGGGAAACCGCTCGATCGTGATATATATGAAATGACGCGGGAAGAGCTCGCCAGCACACCCAAGACTCCGGGTTCTCTTGAAGAAGCAATTGTCGCTCTTGAAAAAGATCATGCTTTCCTGCTCAAGGGCGATGTCTTTACCCAAGACCTGATCGAAGCCTGGACAGTTTGGAAACGTGAAAAGGAGCTGGACGAGATTCACCTGCGGCCGCATCCGTACGAGTTCTATCTGTATTACGACAATTAATGTCACCACAGGAGATGGAGAGTTCCTGGACTACTAACGTGACAAAAAACAATTCATTCTTTTTTTCCCTCCATCCTACCTGAAGAGCCTCGCATCGCAACGTGGTGCGAGGCTTTTTTTTATTCGAGCCAATCCCAGCCACATTGCAAAAACGCCTTGATTACAAAACAAAAATCGGCGAAATTCCTGCCAAAGCCTTTTATCGCAAAATCATAGCAAAGCTCCACCATAAAAAATTTAATCTGCTTCAATGAGGAGCTGTATGTTGAAGAGAAAAGAATTCCCCCGCTACGTGTGGCGTCCGGTTGTAACGTTCATTTTATCCGCATTGGCCGTTGCCAAAGGCGTCGAAACTCCCTTTGAAATCAATCGTGATCTCGTGGTGATCCGAATGGCAGACAATATTTGGCAACACAGCTCATACAAAGAGATGGAACCCTTTGGCCGGGTGCCGGCAAATGGATTGATCGTCGTTGATGGCAAAGATGCCGCACTCATCGACACGCCGTGGACGGACGATTTGACCGTCGCCTTGTGCCACTGGGTGTCGGACTCGCTCAAGTGCGGGGTGGTGGCCGTAGTGGCAACACATTCCCATGAGGATTGTATGGGAGGCCTGGAAGCGGCGCATTGTTTGGGCGCAGCTTCTTATGCCCACGCGAAAACGATCCGTTTAGCCCAACAGCAAAACAAGCCCGTTCCACAGACGGCTTTTGCGGATTCGCTGAACATCACAATCGGCGGCAAACAACTGTCCCTCTTTTATGTTGGCGCGGGCCACACCGCCGATAATA
>METF01000006.1:0-146 GCA_001771235.1 Candidatus Zhuqueibacterota bacterium RBG_16_48_16 | reverse complement strand
ATCGGCGGAATCCAAATCTTTGGGATACACCGAAGAAGCCGATCTGGCCCAATGGCCAAAGACCATCGAAGCCTTGCTGAAAAAATTCCCCAACGCCAGGATCATAGTTCCAGGGCATGGAAAACCAGGCGGGGTGGAATTGCTGA
>METF01000005.1:9327-9800 GCA_001771235.1 Candidatus Zhuqueibacterota bacterium RBG_16_48_16 | reverse complement strand
GAGCCCTTTGGCGACGAGGGGACGTTCTTTCAGAAGATTCCCATGCACGGCAGTATTGTGGACAAAGAGTCCGATCTAAGACTCACCAATGCGTCGGGAGAATTTCAATTTATACTGCAAAAAGATTACCTGCTTTTTAAGCACGGCGCCCAGACTTTTGTGCCGCAGCCTGTGCCGCTGGTCTTTGTCGGCTACGGCATCATCGCCCCGGAGTTCGATTACAACGACTACCAGAATGTCGATGTCAGTGACAAGATCGTCGTCTATCTTTCCGGCGAGCCGGTGTCCGAGGATGACTCTTTTTTTAACGGCCCGTCCGCAACCATCTATTCTTTTCCCGAAAGCAAGGAGAGGATCGCCATTTCCCGCGGCGCCCGTGGCAGCATTCTCATCCCCAATCCTTTGGAAAAAGAGCAAAAGCCGTGGGAGGAGTGGGTCAAACAGTATTCCTTCGAGGACGTCACACTTTCCTA
>METF01000005.1:8682-9224 GCA_001771235.1 Candidatus Zhuqueibacterota bacterium RBG_16_48_16 | reverse complement strand
CAATCGTCCCAGGCAAGTTTTCCGCTGGCCGCATCCCTATCGTTTAAAGGCAAATTTCAACAACGGGATTTTATCGCTTCCAACGTCCTCGGCATCCTCAGGGGGCGGGATGCGCAATTGGGGGACAGCTACCTCATCCTCTCCGCCCACTACGATCACCTGGGTGTCGGGCCGCCCGTCCAGGGAGACAGCATTTATAACGGTGTTTTCGACAACGCCTTTGGCGTGGCCGCCCTGCTGGAGATCGCCAGGGCATTCAGCCGCAAGGCTGTTCCGCCAAAGAGGTCGGTTATTTTTCTCTTTGTCACGGGCGAAGAAAAGGGCTTGCTGGGCTCGACCTGTTACCTCGACAATCCGCCAGTGCCCCTTTACAAGACGATTGCCAACGTGAATATCGATGGCCTTGCCGCCTTTGATACGTTTCATGATGTTGTCGGCATCGGCGGTGAGCTTTCCACCCTGGGCGATATTTTGGATGTTATCGCGGCAGCCCTGGGTATGGAGTCCTCGCCGATACCGCCTCTTTTTGCTAATGAAGAGTC
>METF01000005.1:7001-8672 GCA_001771235.1 Candidatus Zhuqueibacterota bacterium RBG_16_48_16 | reverse complement strand
TCGGATCAACTGGCATTTGCCAAGGCCGGAATTCCCTCGATACTGATCATGGACGGGCTGAATTACCACCATATCGATTACGCCCAGGCGTTAAAAAAATGGATCGACTGGAGGGAGAATTATTACCATACGCCGTTCGACGACTTGAGCCAGCCTTATGATTTGGCTGCGGCTCTACAGCACAGCCGGTTTCTCTATCATTTTGCCGATGTGCTGGTCAACATCGCCAAGCCGCCCGAATGGAAAAGCGGCACGCCTTATATCAACGCACGACTGCAATCCATGGCCGAGAAAAAATGATTGCCCCAATAAAAACTGTCATTCTTCATCTTGTTGTTTTATGCGTGCTGCCGGCGCTTCTGCCCGGCTGTCATAAATACACACAAAGGGAGCCGTCCATCATCCGGATAAAAGGCTCGGATACCGTGCTGATCCTGGCCCAATCGTTGGCCGAACATTATATGATCGGCCATGCCGGTATTTCCATACATGTGGAAGGCGGCGGAACGGCAACTGGCGCACGGGAGCTTGTCAATGGCAATATCGATATCTGCACGGCCTCTCGACCGCTGCAGCCGGAAGAGATACAGGGGCTGGCGCGAAATTTCGGCCGTATCGGCGTCGCCCATGCCGTGGCCAAAGATGCGCTCAGCATTTATTTGAACCAGCAAAACCCGGTTGATAATCTCACCATGAATCAGTTGAAACAGATTTATACCAGGCGAATAACCAATTGGCGGCAGGTGGGCGGGGATGATGCGTCGATCATTTTATTGAACCGAACCCCGAATTCCGGCACCTATTTATATTTCCAGGAGCATGTTCTGGAGGGTGAGGATTACAGCGACTCGACCCTGCCGTTGCCGACAACAGCGTTGATTGTAAAAAATGTGGCGACGAACCGTTATGCCATTGGCTTTGGGGGAATTGCCTACGCAGCGAATGTCAAACATTGCCGGGTGAACGGCATCGAGCCGACCCAGGAGAATGTCATGCGTGATCTTTACCCGATCACGCGGTACCTCTTTTTATACACCATCGACAGGCCGCAGGGGATCGTCAAGGATTTTATTACCTGGGTCATCAGTCCGGAAGGCCAGGAGGTCGTCCGCAAGGTGGGGTACTTTCCTATTTGGGAAGCTCAATAAAGAATACCTAACCCGGACATGCCAGAACCAAAAAGTTTAATAACGATCTATCAATTCAGTTTACTAAAAAGAGGGTGTCATTCCTTTAGGAATCTTTGTCAAGCGTACACAAATTGAAAAGAACGCAAACGGATTTGGGAATTCCTCCTAAAAAATGCTGCTACGACGGGTATGATTCCCCAATTACAAAGATTCTCAAGAGAATGACAGTTTGGTCTCATTAGATCCAGATTGACTGAATGTGCGACGCACTTGGTTTTCTCGCCGAGAAGCAATAAATAGGCGTGACTTCAGTCATTTCAAAAAGTGCGTCGCACATTTGTCACTATAAAAAAACCCTGCTACTATGAGGCGGTTTTGGCAGAAACCATTAGGAGAGCTAAAACTAATCATGAGCAGCAGGGTTTTATATTTATATGTAAAAGGATGTGGATGCCCCCGGCTCACATCCTGAAATGCCTTTAGAACCTGACAAGTTCTTTTTTGACATTTTTTTGACAGCACATTTATTAAATCATGCCAA
>METF01000005.1:4119-6908 GCA_001771235.1 Candidatus Zhuqueibacterota bacterium RBG_16_48_16 | reverse complement strand
AGAACCATCTTTCGCATGGACGCGACGTCATTGGCTTCCAGACGGTAAAAGTAGACTCCGGTCGGCCGGTTGAGAGCGTTCCACTGAGCGGTGTAATTGCCGGCGGACTGGTATCCGTCCACCAGTGTTTCAACGAGCTGGCCCAACGGGTTAAAGACGCTGAGCCTGACTTTAGCATTTTTTGCCAAAGAGTAGCTTATCGTCGTCGCCGGGTTGAAGGGATTCGGGTAGTTTTGCTGCATGGCAAAGTCGCTCGGAACAGTCGAGTCCGAATTCCTGCGAACGACAGCCGTCGGATAGGACACCAGGTTATTCCAGGCCGGACCTTCCCTCTGCGGGCGAGGATCCAATCCGTTGGTCTGGTCGCGACGGATCGAAGTGAGCAGCGGGTCTTCCACGGTGTTGCCATTTGCCGCGTTGGATAAATAGGCTGTGGTCCACGCCTGGCCGCTGCCGATTGCTGACCAGTCGTCGCCCGCGGCAAGGTTAAACCATATATTGTTTTGCAGCAACAGGTCGCCGGATTCCAGCCGATCTCGCGCGTCAGGCTCCAAAAGGTCTTCGACAGTAACGCCCGCGCCGGGGTAGTCGCCAAAGATGCAGTTTTTGTATTCTCCTCCCCAGTTCTCTCTCAAGCGGAGGATTCGGCTGCCCGCCTCGCCGGTCTCGCCAGCGCCCAGGTAGGTGGCGTTGTAAATGACGGGATGGGCAAAGGGTTCGGAGCTGACAAAGCTGGCCGGGGCGCCGTCGTGCTCACCGCAATGGTCACCGACGCTGTCGGCCAGAATAGCGAACAGGAACTGCATTTTCGTCCGCAAACCTTCATCGTGATCGAAGGCATCGTCTTTACAAAAAGCGGCAATCAGGTGATCGCAGCAGACGGTGCCGCCGAACCATTCAAAACCATCGTCTTTATTGCTCCACACCTCGACGTTGGAGATGATCGTGCCACGGCCGACACCGCCCAGGGTGAGACCGTTGATCTCGTTGCCTTCGCCGATCTCGATCCCACCGTGGCGGATGGAAACGTAGCGGATGACGCCGGAGCCGTCATTGTCGTCATTCCCGCCGTAGAGGCCTCTTGGCTCCGTGGTGGGAATTCCTTCGATATTGGTCTCGCCGCCGGGTGCGTTTATTCTTGCTTTTCCAAGAACGATCAGGCCGCCCCAAAGGCCGACTTCATTAGCCGCAGGGATGAGCGGATTGCCGAGATCATCGCTCTCGCCGGTAAAGATGATGGGATTCAAGCCGGTGCCTTCGGCGTAAATGCTGCCGCCTCGGGCGACGATCAATGCGCTGGCATTCTCGCCCTGGCCGGGCATGCCCTTGATCACCGTGCCGGCTTCGATGTTCAGCGTTGCCCCGTCGTCGACGAACACACGGCCATTCAGCAGATAGGTTTTATCGGCCGTCCAGTAGACATCGGCGTTTGCCGGAATGTCCGCATCGGCCACCGTCACCGTTGCGCCTGTCGGCTGCGTCGGCTGGGCAAGGATGCCGTAATGGGATAAAGCGGTCCAGCCTGCCGCCCAGTTGCTCGAGCCGAAAGCGCCTTTATAATTCACCCTGGCGAAAAAGTCATCATTGGGATAGGCCGCCAGGTTGGTATAAGCCGGGCCTGCGGCGGTCGGTCTTGGATCCAGGCTGTTGTCCTGGCTGCGCCCGATGCTCTTGAGCTGCGGGTCTTCGACCGTGTTGCCGTTGGCTGCGTTGGAAAGATGGGCCGTTGTCCATGCCTGGCCGCTGCCGATTGCGGACCAGTCGTCGCCCGCGCTCAGGTTGAACCAGATATTGTTTCTCAGCACCAGGTCGCCCGCCTCCAGGCGGTCGCGTGCATCAGGCTCCAACAAATCTTCAACGGTGACTCCCGCACCCGGGTAATCGCCAAAAATGCAGTTGATGTATTCGCCGCCAAAGTTCTCTCTCAGGCGCAACATCCGGCTGCCCGCCTGGCCGTTTTCGCCGGCGCCAAGGTAGGTGGCGTTATAAATGATGGGATGTGTAAACGGCTCAGAGCCGACAAAGCTTGCGGGAGCGCCATCATGTTCGCCCAGGTGATCGCCGACGCTGTCCGACTGGATGGCAAACAGGAATTGCAGCTTGCCGCGGTAGCCTTCATCGATGTCAAAGCAATCGTCTTTACAAAAAGCGGATACCAGGTGATCGCAATTGACCGTGCCGCCGAACCACTCGTAGCCGTCGTCCTTATTGCTCCACACTTCGATGTAAGAGATGCTCGTGCCGCGTCCGACGCCGCCCATGGTCAGGCCGTTGATCTCGTTGCCTTCGCCAATCTCGATACCGCCGTGGCGAATGGAAATGTATTTCAGGCTGCCCGAGCAGTCGTCATCGTCGTTGCCGCCGTAAAGGCCCCTTGGCTCAGTGGTAGGAATGCCTTCGATATTGGTCTCGCCGCCGGGCGCGTTGATCCGCGCCTTGCCGAGAAGGATGACTCCTCCCCAAAGCCCAACTTCGTTCGCTGCTGGTACCAGCGGATTGGCCAGGTCATCACTTTCCGAGGTAAAGATGATCGGCCTGTCCGGTGTCCCTTCTGCGTAAATCTTGCCGCCGCGCGCAACGATCAGTGCGCTGGCATTTTCGCCCTGCCCCGGCAGGCCTTTGATGACCGTGCCGGCCTCGATATTCAACACCGCGCCGTCATCGACGAACACTCGGCCACTCAGCAAATAAGTCTTGTCCGCTGTCCAATACACGTGCGCCGAGGGCGCTATGTCGGCATCGGTTACGGTAACCGTTTCTCCACTCTGTTGCACGGGCTGGGCCAGGAC
>METF01000005.1:1862-3904 GCA_001771235.1 Candidatus Zhuqueibacterota bacterium RBG_16_48_16 | reverse complement strand
ACTAGAAAACGTTCGTATTGCAGAGTTGTCCGATGTGCGACGCACTTTAGATTTTATAGCAGTTGAGAGAAATATTCTATTCAAAGTAAGTTGTTCGATGCTTATTGTATCAACAAAGTGCGTCGCACATTTTCGCGTTTCTATTGTACAGCTTCTGAGTAATGCCCACCTCCTTTCCCGCTTGTTTATTACAGGCTATATCCGAAGCCAATGGCAAAAGTTCTTCCTTTTGTATGGCGTTGGAAGATGTATTCAACATCTTTGAAAACCTGTGTCTTTTTATATTGCGCATTTAACAGGTTATGGCCGGAGAGATTGACGTCGATGTTCTTCATCAACCTGCAGGACAGCGAGGCATTCAGTGTGCCGGCCGGCTGTTCGTAGATAAATGGCTCGCCGCTCTTGTTCACTTCCGATAGCCGTTTGCCAAAGACGTTGAAATAAACGCTGCCAGAAATTCCTTTGTTAAAATTATCATAGCTTAGATTGACATTGACCAGGTAAGGTGACTGGCCTTCCAGCTCTCTTTTGTCAGAGAGATCAGGGTTATTCTCACGCATCAGTGCCAGTTGTTCCGCGGATATGTTGATTTCCGAGCGAACCAGCGACAGGTTCGAGCCGAGCGTAAAATGGCGAAACGTGTCATGCACCATATCCAGGTTTTTTCGCAGCTCGAGCTCGACGCCCATCACCATGGCTTCATCGACATTTTCCCAGGTAATCTCTCGTTGGGATGCCTGAATGATAAAGGCCCGTTCGATGGGATTCTGGAATTTTTTATAGAACAAGCTCAGACCGTAGAGCTCATCCGGTCTGGCGAACCATTCCCAGCGGAGATCGTAATTGTCTATGAGCGTTCGTTCCAAAGCCGGGTTGCCGATGTGGGTGAATCCGGCGCTAAAGTCATAAGAGGCATAAGGCGCCAGCTCACGAAAATTGGGCCGGGCCAGTGTTCTGGTGGCGCTTCCCCGCAGGTTCATGTTTTGTGTTAGAGAATAAATGAGATTCAGCGAGGGGAGAACATCTGTTGTCGATGTTTCTCCATCAGCCTTTGTTTCATCCAGGCTGACCAGGCGAATATCGGTGGTTTCGTAACGGGCGCCGCCGATGAATCGCAGCCTGTTTAACAGGGGCAAATCCAGCATGGCATACCAGGCCGAAATGTCCTGGTCGCCGGTGTAATCATTCACGCCGATATCACTTTCGGTCATATAGAGCTTCAATTTATAGCCGTGATAGCTCACGCCGTTTATGGCCATCGAGGTCGAATCCCAGCCGACATTGGAGGGCGCAAAGAATTTTTCCGGATCGCCCTTGTAAGAGGCCCTGCCCGTCCCTTCGTTGTAAACGAAGCGGCGTTCTGCAAAGTCGCGCTCTTTTGCCCCGGCAAATCCGCCGAGCTTAAAGGTGGCCGGCTTGCCGTTCCATTGTTTGAAGGGAATGGAGATGTCGAGAGAGGCCTCTTTATTTGTCTCATCCAGAGTCCGAAACATGCGCGTGGGAGCAATGTTGGAAAAAGTACCATAGCTCAGCAGCTCACCATCATTATAGATGGCGTAGCGGGAAAAATAGCGGACATCCGGTTCATCCTGTTTCGTGGAAGATGAAGACAACTGCCATGAAATTCTGCTGCCAAACAGGCCGTCGAATTGATGCTCACCGTTCAATTGCAGTGAATTGAGGTGTCTCTCGTTAAAGCCCAACATGCTGCTTTGAAAAAGGTCGTCTTTGTCGTCAAGCTTGTCATAATTATACTGGCCCTCCAGGTACCGGGCAGAGCTTTCGCCGTTGATGTTGTACAAGTAATTCAGACTGATAATATTTTTCGGGGTCAGCTTGTAGGATGTTTTCAATAATCCTCCCCAAAGCACCTCATTGGTGGTTTTCACGTCATCCATTGTGAAAATGGGAGTCAGCTTGGAGGCGTTTTGGCTGCCCAAATTCCAGGCGTTGTACTCGCCATCGTCGTAGGAGGTATAACTGTTGCTATAAGAAAGGCTGGCCATATAGCCAAAGGGTCGATTGAAAAGACCGAATTGATT
>METF01000005.1:1047-1830 GCA_001771235.1 Candidatus Zhuqueibacterota bacterium RBG_16_48_16 | reverse complement strand
CCGGTTTGGCCGCGGTGGGGGTCATGACCGGGCTGAACGAGCGGGAATAGTCGATCAGCTTGTCCAGCGCCTGGGGATCGAATGTGCTCGGGATCGTCGGAAAGGAGCCGTTTTTTGCCAAATCCGGCAAGCCGCGTGTGCCATCGTCCATTCCAAGCCAATCAATTCCACCGCCCTGGTAGCTGAGCGGCCCATTGCTCTTAAACGTCGTTTGCGTATTAAAGGATGAAGATGCGGAGAATTTCATGTTCAATTGGTCCGGGAAATCCTTAGTCTTGATGTCCACCGTTCCACCGGAAAAGTTGCCTTGTTTGTCGGGCGTAAAGCTTTTTATCGCCACGATATTGTCGATGAGATTGGAGGGAATCAAATCGATGGAGCCGGCTCTTTTGTACGGATCGGCGCTGGGAATTTCTGCGCCGTTCAGTTGGGTGCTGGTATAGCGGTCGCCCAGGCCGCGAACATAAACGTATTTGCCCTCGACCACCGAAGCGCCTGTCACCTGTTTCATCGCTTCGGCAGCATTGCTGGCGCCGGCCTGGGAAATGGCTTCAGCGCTGATGGCATCGCTCACGGCAATCGCTTTCTGGCGATCCTTCAATAAAGAGACTTCCGTGTTTCTCAAGGCCCTGGCCGTCACCACCACCTCCTCGCCTTGCAGCGCCTCGGTACGTAAAGCAAAATCGACTTTGGTCACCGCCTGCGCCGTGATGGCCACGTTTTCGATATGCGTCTTCGCATAGCCGATCATGGTAGCAACGACACTATAGCTGCCCGCCGGCA
>METF01000005.1:634-947 GCA_001771235.1 Candidatus Zhuqueibacterota bacterium RBG_16_48_16 | reverse complement strand
GTCGACCACCTTGCCGGTCAGTGTGCCGGAAGATGGAGCCGAATAGGATGAATTAAAAATGAGAATGAGAAATGCAACAAAGATGGTGAAAAATCCCTGTGTAGCAGTGCGTCCGTTCATAGGTGATACCTCATGATTTGTTTGCTCTACCGTTTCATGCCTTTTTAAAATCAATCTATAATACACCGAGAGTGTTAGGTTAAAATGAAAGGGGTGTTAAATTTGTGTTAAGAGACAGGTATTCACTGAAGCAGCGAATGGAGGATATAAGTGATAATGCCCACGCTCAGTAATCCATTTCATGAATAGATGT
>METF01000005.1:0-507 GCA_001771235.1 Candidatus Zhuqueibacterota bacterium RBG_16_48_16 | reverse complement strand
AGACAAGGTGAGTCGCACATTTCTAATGATCAAGGACACCAAAGTCCATTTCCGCCCCGGAAAGGAAATTGAGAACGTCCTGAACAACATCAACTTTCAAAAAGTGAGCGACTAGAGCAAACTCTGACAGGGTTTCAAACCCTGTCAGAGTTATGAGACGGAGCGTCGTTGCTCTATCCGGCGCTCCGGGACTTTTTATTCCGGGAAAAACACCTGTGTTTTCCGGAAAAACTCATGTGTTTTTTGGGAAAACACGTGTGTTTTTTAGAAAAGCACGTTTGTTTCTCGGCGACTATTCAGGCAGGTAGTGAAAGGCAAAACTATTCCGGGCAAAACAATTAACCCTGCGAGATAAAGACAGATAAAATTTGATTGACATTTACTGATAAAATGATAAAATTGGACTTGCAATTCAAAACAGGCAGTGGTTGTTGGGAGGTGAACAGAAAAAAGGCGTGATACAAGAATCGAAAAGTCGGTTATTGTATTGCGCCTTTTTTGTTACTG
>METF01000004.1:6446-8139 GCA_001771235.1 Candidatus Zhuqueibacterota bacterium RBG_16_48_16 | reverse complement strand
CCCCTTCCTTGATGAACAGCGGCACCTGGACTTTGGCGCCGGTTTCGAGAGTGGCATTTTTCATCAAATTGGATGTCGAATTGCCGCGCACGCCGGGTTCGGCCTGGGTTATTTCCAGCTCTAAGAAAATAGGCAGCTCTGCCGTCACCGGTTCGTCTTCCAGGAAATGAATTGTGCAGGTATTGCCTTCCTTCATGTATTGGCGCTGTTCGCCCAAAAAACTCACCGGCACAAAGGTCTGATCAAAAGTTTTGGTGTCCATAAAATAAAGCAGGTTGTCCGCTTCATAGAGAAACTGCATCGTCTTTGAGTCCAATCTCACCGCCTCGATCTCATCGGTCATGCGGAAGGTGTTTTCAATGACGCGGCCGGTCTTGATGTTTTTCAGCTTTGTTCGAACCATGGCGCGCCAGTTGCCGGGCGTCACGTGGTGAAATTCGGTGATGATCCAGATATCGTTATTGAAACGAATGGCCGCCCCGGTTCTGAATTCGGATATTGCGGTCAATTGTTCATCCTTTCAGGCGCAGAATACTTATCTTAAAAATCAATTTGTCTTCAAGTATGGTTAAAGGTAAATTCTAAAAAGTTTAACCACGAATTTTCACGAATTAAGCGAATTTCACCAATTTGTACACCAGGATTAACTTTAATTCGTGCCAATTCGTGTGTAATTGGTGCAAATTCGTGGTTGTACTTTATTGAGTTCCGATTTATCCGGGTTAGAATTCATACTATAGTCGAACCACTGCCAGGGCATTTTCAGGCAGTGCGCGATAAATGGCCTGGGCATCGCTGTAGGGGATTTCCAGCGATATGTGCAATCGATGTGCCGGCCAGCGAAGTTTTAAAACATCAACACAGGATGAAAAATAGGCATTGTCAATATAATTGAATATCCTGAAAAACGCTGCGCGCCAGTCCGTGGGAGATGGTTTTTCCGCCTGGTAAACGTCGAGCCGCAAATGTCGGCTGAATTCATAACGGCAATAGACGCCCCGCTGTTCAGGAACAGGATTTTTGGATTTCAGTTTCCTTGCTTCCACCGAGTCTTTTGGCGCTTGAATAACTTTATAAGGGGACTTTTGCACGGTCGCGCAGGCATCTGTCAACCTGAAGGGCTGGGAAAGCCAGAGGGGAAGTGCTCCCGCCTTTTGCAGGTGAGTCAATCCCTTGCTCGTGCGAAAGGACGATATCTTGCTTTCCAAAACATTGACGCCCCTTATGTGCAAGGCAACGACACTGTCGTCCAGGTTAATGACCAGCGCAAAGGAATCGCTTTTCGCTAAGGAATGGATATTTTCCAGGAAAATACGCTCGTCCCGCAGACTGAGCCATTCGCCCGCGGCCTGGGCCGTTTCTTTTTCATTTTCGATTTGAGCGGACAACGCTTTGGCTGCGACGACGGGTTTGTCCGGCAAGATCACCGGATTTTTGAGCAACGGCAGGTTGATCCATATTAAAGAGAGGAATACGGGAGCGAGAAACGAGGTCGCTGCATGGACAATCCTTCTTTTCGGTTTGTCCGGTTTTGGAAAATTCAACGAGTCCATGTCAGTAAATGAATACCCTGGAATTTATATGTATGGTATTATAGATAATCTCCAGATCGCGATCACCGAGGCGGACGCAGCCGTGCGTGACCGGCAAACCGAGGAGTCGCTGGTAAAGCGTGCCGTGAATGAGATAACCG
>METF01000004.1:5460-6232 GCA_001771235.1 Candidatus Zhuqueibacterota bacterium RBG_16_48_16 | reverse complement strand
GGAACAAGTACCACTGTGTAGCAGCCGTGTTCCTCTTTTTAAATAAAACTTGTTATTGCTGGTATCGATGATCAGATAGGGTCCGATTGGCGCAACTCTCGCCAGTTTTGCTTTCAATTGATTGACGCTGCGTTTTTCACTCTTTATCACCTTTGTTAGATCTTCACGGCTGTCGATGGTTTCGGACGTGGGCGCCTTTGGCGCATTTATCAGGAAAAAGGCATCACGAATGTTATGAGAAAAGAGCAACAGCAGGCAGCTCGCGCACAGCCCGGCAATCCATCCCGTAGCCACAATGTCTGTGGATTTACCAGCCATTTGAAAAACGGCTTTTGGTTTTTGCAAAAAGAGAAGAAAAAATTGTCTAATAAAGCCGTTCATAATTCGCAGGTATTCGATTTTTTATTAATGTCTGAAGGAAACCTATTCACTTTGAAATTTGGCTGTCATTGCGAGGCGCTTTTAGCCGAAGCAATCTCCTGAAAAGTAAGGGGGATTGCTTCGTCGTTCGTTCCTCACTCCTTGCAATGACATCGTGTAAAAGGGTTTTCGTTAGCGCACTAATTATTCCTCCACAACTTGCGGTGGATTATCCAAAAGCGAGCCGACGATAGTCACCGGCGTTCCCACGCGGGTCATGTCAAAGAGCCGGTCCATTTCCTCGTTCTTCAGGGCAATGCACCCCTGCGTCCAGTCAACGCCCTTTGCACCTTCGCCGTGAATTTCGATGAGGCCGCCGATCCTGGCCTCTGCGCTCAATCGGCCCGTTTTT
>METF01000004.1:1126-5414 GCA_001771235.1 Candidatus Zhuqueibacterota bacterium RBG_16_48_16 | reverse complement strand
CGCTTTATGGTATTTTGTCTGTGCTCCGGCCTTTTTTTGACGGATGGCGTATTTCCCCTCCGGCGTCGCCAAATCGCCTTGTTGCTGTTTGGGTCCAAGCCAGTTTTTGCCCAGTTCTGCGGGGAATTCATTTATCCGTTGCCCGTTTTTATAAACCAGGCACGTGTGGGCGAATTTATCGATAATTACAGCCGCCTGCTTGTTCACTCTCGACCATTCCACCGTTTCTTCAGCCCAGGTTTTCCATAAAGGAAGCTGGCGGAAATAGCCCAGGGTCATCGAGTTTAACGACTTTTCTACGCCGTTGAGCAGCGTCTGCGCCTGGCGGATTTTTCTTACCGTCTGCTGGATGTCACCCCTTTTAAAAGCCTCCCTGCTTTCCAGAAAGAGGATTTCGCTTTGACTCAATTGGGTGGTGGTTCTATGTTTGGCAGGCAAAGTTTCATAATAGTCTTTGATTTGCCGGATTCGATAGCTCACAAAGCTTATTTCTCCTTCAACGGCCAGCCGCAGGGAATCCGCACTTTGCAGCGCGTGTGCTTCGGCTAATACGGCCAGTTTTGAAATCGAATCACAGAGACTGGCAATCTGGTCGTAGTCCCGGTTAAAAAACCACCTGTCATTTTCCTGTCGCCATTGTTGTATCATCCTGTCCCAATTTTCGACAGCAGCGAGATACCACTCCCTGGCATATAACTCAGCATTTGCCTTTCGCGCCCGCTCGACCATCCGCCGGGAGTTGTCTATCTTTCGCATCGGCGGCTCGGGTGAAAAAACGTAAGCCCCCAGCAAAATGCAGATCGTGAGCAAAAGTGCCGGAATGGAATATCTCAGGAATCGCGTTCTTTTCTTCTTGCGAAGGCCAGGAGGCCGGGTGTAATCTGTTTTTTTTCGTCTGGTCATCAGGGTAATAAAAACCCCGGCCTAATAGAACATGGGCCGGGGGTAAGCGGATGGGGTGATGTTCAGCTTGATTTACGTGCTTTGCCGCTCACTTTGGCAATGGCACTTTTCAGCTCGTCATTAATGGAAGTCACTTGGGCATGAACAGCCGTCGCTTTATCCGATGCGGACAAATAATCGCCGCTGTTTAACAACGCGGTAATTTCGGGCAGCGAGTTCTCGGCGGTGGTAATTTCACTTTTCATTTCTTCAAGCGCCTGGCGTCCTTCTTTGCCTTTTGGCGCTTTTGCCAACAGGGCTTTGGTTTCGCTTATTGCCAGGTTAATATCGACCACTTTTTGATCGACTTCGGCTTTTACTTCAATTTTGCGAGCTGCGGTTTTCTCTGCCAGCGAGGTGGCATGGGCGGCTGTGTAGTCTAGCAGCGCAGCGGCATGGTCGTATTTGCGGGTCAGGGCGAAACGCGAGTTCTGTTTCTCGATTTCCACCTGGGCCGCATTCAACGAATCGCTGACGGCTTTAAAATCGTCCGCAAAATAGCGATCCGCTTCGGCGGCTTTGGCCTGTTCCAGGGCCGTGTTGGCGGCGTCGACTTTTTCTGTTGGGGCCTTTGCACAACCCAGCACCAAACTGAGCGCCAGAATTGCTGCCAACCCACAGAGGAAATAAGTCTTTTTCATTGTGTACTCCTTGAGTTATTATGATGTGATTATAGAAATATTGGTTAAACAATCTATACGACTTTTTTGTCGATTAGAAGCTAGCCTCCCCGCCACACCGTCACCGGCGTGAGGATGCATCTCGACACAAAATGTATCGATGATGAAGGCAATTATTGACTGAAAAATTGAGAGTGATGAGCTTATTGAAAAGAGTGGATACACGGGGGGGACAGGAAATTTCGGTCTGAACGCGAGAATTCCCTGACAAGGATAAAGGGCATCTTGCGGAAGAACCTGGCCAATAAAAACTGCTGGTTTACGAGAGATTTTTCTTCGACTTCACACACTGGACAAAAATCCTGTAAAGAAAAATTTCTTTTTGCGAAATAAGCGGGATAAAAAAGAAGGTCGTTTGATTTCACCATTTAACTCTACAAATTGCCGCAGAATATAGCAAGATTTTTATCATTGTCAAGGGAATTTTAATCTTAAAATACCGGATCATTCCCGCCAGAAGCAGCAGTGTACACGCCGAGGCCATCAGCATCACCAGGCGCATGGGAAAAAGATCGGAGAGGTGGCCGATGGCGATGTTGCCGATGGTGACGCCGCCGCCGAGATGAAACGCCCAGAGCAGCGCCTGGGCGGTGGAGCGCCATTGCGGCGGCACCAGGTTATGCATGATCTCGACGACCGCGACCCAAAAGAGCGAAAAGTGAAGGCCCTGCGCGACACCGATGGCCACGGCCGCTTTGGGATCGCTGATGAATGCGTAAACCAGCATGCGCAGCATGGCCGCGATCATGGCAGCCAACAGCACTTTGGCCGGTCCGAAACGCCGCACCAGCCTGTTCGCCAGGTAATAGAACGGCACCTCGCTCAATGCCTGAATGGCAAAGGCCAGGCCGATGAGCTGGTTGCTGGCGCCGATATCGCGGTAATACAGGTTGATGAAAATATAGAGTGGCGCTACGACAATCCCGTAAAAAACGAGCAGAATAAGAAACCATACAATCCTGCTATTGCCAAAAGCGTAGCGCAATTGCCGCAGGGAGATTTTCGGGTAAGAGAGGATTTTCTCGCCCGGCTCCTGATAAAACCAGGCAACCAGCCAGGTAACCGTGTAAAGAACGGTGGCGATGGGGAATATGACAGCGGTCTTGTGCGTAACAAGGTAGTGCCCCATGAGCACCGTTCCTGCGGCCCAACCGAGCGATCCCCAGACGCGCAATTGGCTAAAAGTCGTCGAGGATGCCTGGCGGAGATGGCCGATGGCCAGGCTATCCAGCAGCGCGCCCAGCGGATGTTGTGCAGAAGCCAGTAACAGCATATAGACAATTAAAAGATAATAGAGAGAGACGAGCCGTAAAAAGAAAATCAGGATGGTTACCATGAACATCAACAGTAGCAGGACTCTTTTCGCACCAAAGCGGTCGGCCAAAACACCCCATACGGGCACGGCAAAAAACAGCGTGGCCTGATACACTCCGGAGATAATCCCAACCTGCGAGCCGGAAAATCCCCGATCGAGTAGATAGATATTATAAAAAGGCAGCCAGGCGGATACTCCCAGGTAAAACAGAAAAAACAGGGAACCCAGGATAGAGCTTTTTATATGTGACACCTCTTCTCACCTTGATCGACAGGCATAAGGGGTGAGAAAAAATAATTTGGTAATTTGAGCAAGTAATAGATACACAAAAACAAACAATCGGCAACCTGAACAATGGCCATTTATTCTATCTCACCCCCTAAACTGAGCGCTAAATATAGCGTTCTTCGCCGGAATTCCAAGGGGATTAATCGAGAGAAGGGAGAGAAGGGGTCAATAGATGAGAATGAGCTTCTCAGCCGTCGAATGAGAAAGATCGTCCAGACATAATTCTTGCAATTGGACTCAAAATCAGATAAAATCAAATGTCTGAACGAAAACAAGCAAAATAAAAAAACTGCCATTGCGAGGGGAAGAAATGAGTCATTTCCTATTCAAATTGCTTTGTTGGAGCGAAGCAATCCCCTTGCTTTTCAGGAGATTGCTTCGGCAAAAAACGCCTCGCAATGACAGCAAAATTTCAAATTGAATAGTTTTTCGTTCAGAAAACAAATAGGTCTCACGCCACACTCGCCTCGGGGATTCTCTTCAGCAGGTCGGCCATTTCATCGTGGTTTTCCTGGCCGATTGTGAATGCATGCATGTATGCTTGTTTTAGAGCATATTGAAGGCATTCATCGACTTTATCGCGCAACTGGCCGCCGCCAAAAATCTTCATGCCGATCATCCCCTTGCCCTGTTTGTGCATTTTCTGTAGTACCGGTACGACATTGTCCACAGAGTCGTCCATGCGGGCGCCGTAAGGATTGATCCGCGCCAGATCCACCTGCACCCAATCGGAGTTGGCCGCCGCCTCCAGAGCGCCTATCGTGTGGCAGGAAACGCCGTGCGCCTTAATGATGCCGTCCTCGCGCGCTTTGGCCAAAACCTCCATGGCCCCGGCTTTCTTAGTTGGCCACTCAGGATCGGTCATGAGGTGGAGCAGAAGAATGTCAATGTAATCGCTGCCGATCTCCTGGCGAAAGCGGTCGAGGTCGGCTTTCATCTCCTCGGTAGTGGTGGCGTGGGTTTTGGACAGGATGACCACCTTTTCGCGCGGCACGCTTTTTAATGCCTCCTTCAAATGGGGGTGGGTGCCGTACTGGTCGGCCGAATCCCAAAAATTGATCCC
>METF01000004.1:306-1010 GCA_001771235.1 Candidatus Zhuqueibacterota bacterium RBG_16_48_16 | reverse complement strand
TATTGCCCAGTGTTACTATATCATTGGCGTACTTTTTCTTCACTTCCTGCCGCGCAAACAACTCAATAGGTGATAGAGCCAATGCCCCGGCGAGGGTTGTTGTATACTTTATGAACTCACGTCTTCTCATGATCACTCCTTTCTGTTTCAGAATAAAACCCATCAGGCACCTTGATTATTTCGCCGCGGCCCGGTCGAAAGACGCAGGTTGCAATTTGTGACATTTCTGGTTTGCTTTAGCCGGAATAGCCTCGACAAAAGAGATGTTCTTTAACCGTCCAATTGAGAAATAAAGTGTCTATTCAGACATCGTAATTTTTGGCCACCAGGACACAAAGATTTACAAAAATTTTTGTGTTCCTTCGTGACTCTGTATCTTGGTAGCTGAATAGCTGCAAAATAAAAAAATTATAGAAGGATCCTTATGGAAAAGATCATTCACCGGGCGGATACGCGGGGTAAATTTGAATACGGCTGGTTAAAGTCAAACTATACATTCAGCTTCAGCCAGTATTACGATCCGGAACGGGTGCAATTTGGACTGTTGCGCGTTTTGAATGATGACATCTTTGAAGCCGGGCGCGGTTTTAGCACCCATTCGCACGACAACATGGAAATCGTGACCATTCCCCTTCAGGGCGCCCTGGCGCACCGGGACAGCACCGGCCATGAGGAGATCATTCGCGCCAATGACGTGCAGATCA
>METF01000004.1:0-278 GCA_001771235.1 Candidatus Zhuqueibacterota bacterium RBG_16_48_16 | reverse complement strand
GCAGATCATGTCGGCCGGCACCGGCATTCACCATTCCGAGGTGAATGCCTCTGATTCGGAACCGGTAAGCCTGCTGCAGATATGGGTTTTTCCGCATCGGAACGGCCGCCAGCCGCGCTACGATCAAAAGTCTTTTAACCCCGCCGAACGGCTGAACACGCTGCAATACCTGGTAACGCCGGACAAATCGGACGGCAACCTGTGGCTCAACCAGGATGCCTGGTTTTCGCGGGCCGAGATCAGCGAAAGCAAAAGTCTGAAATATTCTCTACATAATC
>METF01000003.1:2512-5758 GCA_001771235.1 Candidatus Zhuqueibacterota bacterium RBG_16_48_16 | reverse complement strand
CTCGCAATGACAGTTTTCTCTCGTTTCGCTATTTTTCGCTCAAGCGCTGTTTACTGTAAATTTCGGCTTTACGGGAATGTATCCTCTGTTGCTTTGTCTAATAGCAAAAGACAAACGGATGTATTTAACCTGGCGAGGTGTTATTATGAAAACCAGTGCTATTATCATTCTCTTATGTGCCTGCACAATCGTTTTTGCCCAGCCGGGACCAGGTCCGGGACCAGGACGTGGGGCAGGTCAGGGACAAGGGCCGGGACCGCGCAACGTTGACGATCAGATCAAATCCCTGAAAAAAGATTTATCCCTGAGCGATGAACAAGTCGAAAAGGTCAAGACTATTCTCGAAGAGCAGCGCAAAGAAATGGATGCATTACGGGATCAGGAGCGGGACGAAAGAGAGGCGATGTTTGAAAAGTTTCGTGATATTCATGAAAAATCCGATAAAAGGATTATGGAACTCCTGACAGAGGAAGAGAAAGAAAAGTACGCAAAAATCGTACAAGATCGCTCAACTCGGCGTGACGGCCGGCAGGGGCGGCCGGGACGTGGCGACAGGCCCAGGTGGTAAACCTAAGCCGGCTATTAGAAATATCACAAATTGGATTTGTCAACGTCTCTGATGCTGATGCGCTCAAGGATCATTGAACCGATACATCCCACACGGGGAGTGACTTTTTACAAAAAAGGCAGGCTGGAATTCTCACCAACGGAGAATCCAGCCGGCCATGTAAAAAGTTCTACAGGAAATCACTTGATTTAACACCTATATTTTATATATTTCTTCTACATTTTTACCCACCTGAATGACCGGCTCGTTCAAATCTCGTGCGATGGGAAAGAAGCAAAGCGTCAGTTTTGTTATTTGATGGGATCACACGAATCGGGTTCGAAAGAATAATGAGGATAACATGAGCGATAGTCAGGAAAACAAGCCATTCCACAATCCTTTGGAAAGATTTTTTAAAGCAGGAAACATGGCGGCAAGCGATACGCCCAAATGCCCATTCGGACATCCAACAGCAGTCATCTATGAAAAGACAGTAACGGATGAGTCAAAAAACAGGCAAATTGTTTATAAGCAATGCAACCTGGCTGGCGCCATTGATGACGCTTACGGGGATAGAAAGGGCGCGATGATGGAAGCCGGTTGTCCGGCGGCGGAATCGGCCAAAGAAGTGAACCCCAAAATCCGGCTGGATCTGTTCAAGAAAAAAATCAGAACACAAGCAAAATGCAAGTATTTTTCCGGCAAGTGGTTGGCGGATGTTTAAGGTACCGACCACAGGGCAATCTGGCCGTTTTTTAGCAGCCTCGTAAGAAGCAGGATCAAAATGAAGTGGCTTGAGTCAGGAGTGGCTTGAGTTACACTCACTCAAGGCATTCAAATTACTCCTGGCACTCAAGTCACTCTATTAGAACATTCTTGATGATTTTGTCTTTCATGATTTTGACTTTTTTATATGTTGCCACCATGAGTTGGAGCTTATCGTATGCCAAAACTTTATCACGTGGACGCCTTTACGGCCGAAAAGTTCAAAGGCAATCCGGCCGCCGTCTGTTTGCTGAATGAGATTTCCTCTGAGGATTGGATGCAAGCCGTCGCCATGGAGATGAACCTTTCCGAAACGGCTTTTGTGCTGAGGTTGGATCATCATTTTGCTTTGAGATGGTTCACCCCCAAAGTGGAGGTCGATCTATGCGGCCATGCGACTCTGGCCACGGCGCATGTTCTGTACGAAGCGGGAATTTTAAAGCCGTCGGAAGAAGCCGTATTCAAAACGAAAAGTGGTATCCTCAAGGCCGCGAAAAAAGGCGACTGGATAGAAATGGATTTCCCGTCAGAGCCTGCTGCCGAGATTGAGGTCCCTTATTCATTAGTTCAGGCGCTGCAGATAACGCCGCGCTATAGCGGCAAAAACCGATTCGATTATCTGGTGCTCCTGGATACGGAAGAACAGGTTCGGGCGCTGGAGCCTGATTATGAACTTTTGAAAAAAACTACGGAGCGGGGGGTCATCGTCACCAGCCCGTCGGCATCGCCGCATTACGATTTCGTCTCGCGGTTTTTTGCCCCGGCTGCGGGCATAAACGAGGATCCGGTCACCGGCTCTTCGCACTGCTGCCTGGGGCCGTTTTGGATGGATCGGGTGAAAAAGACTGAATTCATCGCCTACCAGGCATCGCCGCGGGGCGGGATTGTCAAAGTTGGCGTTGATGGCAACCGGGTCAAGCTGGCAGGCCACGCAGTGACGGTGTTGAAAGGCGAGCTTTTATGAGCGAAATTGGTAAATAAACACACATAGAGTGATTATCGAGACGCTGGTTGCGTCAGAAACAATTTAAGGATATTTTGTCGTAACGGCACCGACAAGGAGGAAATAATTATGAATTCAGAGACCAAACCAGGTAAGATGCCCAAAGAGGAGTTTATCCAGCAGGTAGGTAGCCTTGAATTGTTGCACGATAAGGCCATCGCCAAGCTGGCCGAACAGCTTCATAAATATGAGAAGAAATATAACCTGCGTTCGGAGATATTCTACAAGTTAATTGTTGGAACGCCTGCCGAGGACACTTCGGATTTCATTGAGTGGGCTATATGTTATAGAAGCTACTTCCGTACGCTTCAATCAAAGTTTTCTATTGGGGAGGGAGGCACTGGTGTGTTTTGAAAATAGTCGAAAAAAGAGTCATCTTATGAAAAGGACAACAACGTATGTTTTGATCGTCCTGTTGGCGACCTGTGTTGGTTTGTTTGCGGGCGATTTTTTTGTCGAGCCGCTCTACCCGGAAGGGCCGCCCAACAAAATGGGCGACGGCGAGCCGGACAATCCCACGCTGACGATTTACCTCGTTGATAAAGATGTTGCGACCGGCGCGGCGGTTGTCATTTTCCCCGGCGGCGGATACAATCATGTGGCCATGGATCACGAGGGTCACCAGGTGGCCCGATGGCTGAACAGTTTTGGTGTGTCGGGCATTATCGTCAAATATCGTCGGGGCGCAATGTATCCGCATCCCACGCCTCTGAACGATGCCAAACGCGCCATCCGCACGGCACGGCTGCGCGCTGAAGAATGGAATATCGATACACACCGTGTCGGCGTATTGGGATTTTCCGCAGGCGGACACCTGGCTTCTACGGCAGGCACTTTTTTCGATTATGGCGATTCACTCGCCGCCGATCCCATCCAGGCGATCAGCACCCGGCCAGATTTTATGATCCTGATTTACCCGGTCATCTCACTG
>METF01000003.1:888-2418 GCA_001771235.1 Candidatus Zhuqueibacterota bacterium RBG_16_48_16 | reverse complement strand
TGACCGCGGCGACGCCTCCGACCTTTATGGTGCATTCGTTTCACGACCAGGCCGTTCCTGCGGAAAACAGCGTGCGCTTTTACCTGGCGCTGCGAAAGGCCGGTGTGCCGGTCGAGCTGCATCTCTTTGAAAAAGGCGGCCATGGCTACGGTCTCGGTTCCGGCGATGATGCGCCCTCGGACTGGCCTGGGCTGTGCCGGAAATGGATGGAGTTCCGTGGGATTTTAAAGTGAGCTGGATCTGGAGACGAGATGGAACACGGATTTAACGGATGAAACGGATAAGACGGATTTTTTTGGATGGGATTAACAGTCGTTCTTTTGGCAAAGAACCTGTAACTATTTAGAGTCTGAACGAAAAACTCCTTATCAGCGGTGTCATTGCGAGGAGTGAGGAACGAACGACGAAGCAATCCCATTACTTTCCAGGAGATTGCTTCGGCAAAACTTGTCCTGAGCTTGTCGAAGGAAACGCCTCGCAATGACAGCAAAATTTCAAATTAAGTAGTTTTCGGTCAAACACTATTTAGCCCACTAAACACACAAAAAACTCGAAAAAAAAATCATGGCAGAATTAGTTTATTTAGTGTGTTTCGTGGGCTGAGTAGCCACAAAATTTCTCACAATCAACTGCAAACGAGAATTCAAATCCGTATTGATCCGTTCTATCCGTCTCATCCGTGTTCGAATAAAAACTTTTTTTGCTCAAAAAAGGCAAAGTTTGACTTCTTAGATATGAAAGCAAAATCACAGCCAATCTGAATCGAGGTCAATATGAATACAATGTTCATCGCTGTCGGCGGGTTTATCGTGTTGTTGGCTATTTTGATCGTCGCCCGCTCCCGCACAAAATTCGAGATAAAAAACTCGGATATCGTGCTCGCGCTGATCCCCATCGTCCTGTGGCTGCTGCTTACCGGTAAGATTCAGGAGGTGACCATTGGCGATTTGAAAATCGTCACCGCCATAAAAGCGGCATCCAACACGCCGGTCGAAAGCCAGGTGACCGCCCTTCCGGTCGAGACGATCAGCAGCGACAGCAAGGAAGGGGTTGACAAAATACCCTCGATGATTCGCCGGCAGGTGCAGGCGCTGAGCTTCAGGCTTGGCTACAGAGGATACTGGGGACCGGCGATTGAAGAGTATTTACGCAGGCTGACGGAACACCCCTACTTGAAATATGTGGTGATCGAAAAGGACGACGGCTCGCTCTTTGGCCTGGTCGATGCGGGGCAATTGAGCGAGCTGATGACCGGCGCGAATTCCTGGCTCAGCTCCGGAGATTTTGAGCGTTGGCTGGTAGAGGCGGATACCGCGAAGATCAAATCCCTGCCGCAGTTCATCCCTTATTACGAGTGCGTCTGGCAAACATCGGACAAGCGCCGCGCATTGGAAATCATGAATGAGCGGGACGTTCAGTTCTGGCCGGTGCGCGATAAAGAGGGCATGTTTGTCGGCGTCGTCGACAGGTCGAAACTGACGGCCAGCATGCTCATCGACATCGCCGACCGGCTGGAGACAAAGCCGTGAA
>METF01000003.1:595-718 GCA_001771235.1 Candidatus Zhuqueibacterota bacterium RBG_16_48_16 | reverse complement strand
AGGATTGGCGAAGAACGGGTTTTGCCCGGCGCTCCTCATTGATGAAAAACGCCGCCCACGTTCTTGAGGAGAATAGGGCGAAATACGCTGAATTAATGACCGTCGAAATGGGCAAGCCCATTC
>METF01000003.1:434-586 GCA_001771235.1 Candidatus Zhuqueibacterota bacterium RBG_16_48_16 | reverse complement strand
CTGCCGAGGTGGAAAAGTGCGCCTGGGTGTGCCGTTATTATGCCGAGCACGCCGAGTCGTTTTTACGGGACGAAACGGTCGAGACCGATGCGGCAAAGAGCTATGTTACTTTTAACCCACTCGGAGTCGTCTTTGCCGTAATGCCGTGGAAT
>METF01000003.1:188-398 GCA_001771235.1 Candidatus Zhuqueibacterota bacterium RBG_16_48_16 | reverse complement strand
TGGAATTTTCCCTTCTGGCAGGTTTTTCGTTTTGCCGCGCCGGCGCTGATGGCCGGCAATGTCGGCTTGCTGAAGCATGCGTCGAACGTGTGCGGCTGCTCGTTGGCCATCGAGTCTGTTTTCAAGCAAGTCGGTTTTCCCGAAGGCGTTTTTGCCAGCCTGCTCATCGGCAGCCGACGGGTGGCGAGCGTCCTCGAAAACAACGCCGTC
>METF01000003.1:0-124 GCA_001771235.1 Candidatus Zhuqueibacterota bacterium RBG_16_48_16 | reverse complement strand
TGCTGAAAAAATCGGTTCTGGAATTGGGCGGCAGCGATCCTTATGTCATTTTGCAGGATGCCGATCTGCAGGCCGCGGCCGAGACCTGCGCCAACAGCCGTCTGATCAATTCCGGGCAAAGCTG
>METF01000002.1:3017-4758 GCA_001771235.1 Candidatus Zhuqueibacterota bacterium RBG_16_48_16 | reverse complement strand
CACCCTGGTAGTTCTTATGGATTTGCGCCTGAACATTTTCTCCTGAAACGTCCGGTGAAGTGTCCAAATGGGCAATGAGGCCGATAACGGGTACATGATGATCGACATTGCCGGGCAAGGTCGCCGTCACGTATCCCCATTGGTCCATGGCCGCATCATTAAGGCCGATCGCTTCGAGCTCTTTGACCAAATACTCGCCGAGACGTTTTTGTTTCTCGGTGGTTGGAACCGTGTCGGATTCTTCCGAGGATTGCGTGTCAAAGGTAACATACTTTAGAAAGCGGTCGAGGCAGGTGTAGTGGATGTCACTCATGTTTGTTCTCCCATCTTACAAAAATGCTTGCCATAGTGTAATAAAACGCTAAATTACTAACAATTTGAAAGCGGTGTTCATTCACCTCGATGTTAAAGAAAAGGAAAAAATAGATGATAAAAAAGGCTTTTTTCTTTCTGATTCTCACCGTCCTTTGCACGGGCTGCGGCAAAAAGAAAGAGCCTGAAGTGATCCGCCCGAAAGGCGATTTTCAGATGTCTCTGCCGGACCGATCGGATCGACAGCCGAACGGCGGCATGCTGCGTTTCACCCTGGAAGGCAAGACCATGCATGATTCTTATTGTGTCGCCCTGTTTACGCCGCGCGGCGATCTTTTTCAAAACGACAATCTGCAGCTCTTTAATTACAATCCCGGCTCCGATAAATATCCCCAGTTTCTGATCAATCTGGATTATCGGGAAAGCGACCTGCAAAACTGGCAGGACAAAAAATTCCCCCTGGATTTTCTGGCGTTCACACCGGCACCGAACCAGGTGCCCTTTACCTCGCAAGGCGAAGTGAAATTGACAAAAGTGACAAACGAGTTTGTCGAGGGAAAATTTAGCGGCGATTTGATCAATCCGCACAACGACAAATCCTATCCGATCAAAGGGGAATTCAAGGCCGCCATTCGGGTGAACAGCTAAGAGAAGGAATGCCTGCTCTTGACTGTAGCGGATGTAAAAAAATCGTCGCGGGTTTTGGCGCCCGATGTTTTGGAGAAAATGACCGGCCCTGAATCCCTTCCCGACCTTGAATGGCGAAACAGGCAGCCCACTATGGCCTACCGGCGCCTGGGGGATACCGGACTGATGGTCTCGGAAATGTGCGCCGGCGGCGATCCCGTCAATCCCGGTAATTATAAATATCTCGATCTTGCCCTGGATTTGGGCGTGAATTACCTGGACATGGCGCCGGCTTATGGCATGGGCGCCTGCGAAAAAGGCTATGGCCTGCTGCTGAAAAGCTCATCATGCCGGGAGCGAGTTTTTTTGGCGACCAAGATCAGCGACTTTATCGATGTCCGGCACCAGCTCTATAAGGACATTTTTAACGGCCTGCCGACTGAAAAAAAGAACGCGGTCATGAAGCGGGCGACGGAATTGCGGCAGCAACGTGGCGTCGACAAGCCCGGATATTTTTTGAATTACTATCCCGGCCAGCGCCAGGCGCTTGAATTGGCCTGCCTGAGCGCCGCCATGATGCGCGATTACCGTCACCGGGTGGAGAAAAGTCCCGAGCTGCGGGCGATTATTTTCAAGTCGATTGAGGGCAGCTTGCGGCGCGTCGGCACCGATTACTTTGACATCCTGATGTGTCCGCACGGCGCCGATTCACCGGAAGAGGCAGAAAACAGTGAGATCTACCCAGCCTTTGAGGCGCTCAAGAAACAGGGCAAAGTGCGTTTTCTCGGCCTTTCCTCTCACA
>METF01000002.1:1035-3010 GCA_001771235.1 Candidatus Zhuqueibacterota bacterium RBG_16_48_16 | reverse complement strand
GGCGGGTGTTTTGCGCGCAGCAACGAATACCGGCTGGTACGACCTGGCGATGGTGGCGTATAATGTGGTCAACGGCGGCTATATGGAAGAGGCCATTCGATCCGGCGCGGAAAAAGGCCTCGGCATCATCGCCATGAAGGCGGCTCATGTGGTCATCACCCACCACAAGTTGCATCAGCCGCTGCCTTCGTGGCGTATTCAAAAGGTCGAACAGATCGTGCCGGGGGAGATGAAACCGCATTTGAAAGCGTACCTCTGGGCTCTGCAAAATCCTCACATATCGGCGGTCATGTCGAATATGTGGAATGAAGCGCATATAAGAGAGAATTTGTCGGTGGTCGGCAAGAAGGTGGAATTGCGTTTTGCCTGATGTGCTATATTGTGTCATGCCATGGTCGCCCATATTATGAGAGGCTATGTTGAGAATTTTACGCTGCGTTTTTAAAACACGAGTTATACCGATTCTATGAAGCTTGTCTATTCTTTATTAACGATTACTGGAAGGAGAGTAAAATGAAGCCAAACGGCTCTAAACAATGCATCCACATTTTACCAAATTGCCACCGGTCATATACTCAAGCAGGGAACTGGTATGAGCTGCTCGGTATGAGCTGCGTCCTTTTCTGTCTCATTCTTGGTTTACTACCTGCCGCAGCGCAACCTTCCGGCGGTCCTTATGGCCCGATCCGACAAGCTTATGATTTGCCCAAAGTGGCGGGCAAAATCTTCTATGTCGCGCCCGACGGTCAGGCTGAACGATCCGGAGAAACGCTTGCCCAGCCCACATCGTTGGAAGCGGCCATCGAGCGGGTCAAGACTGGCGACGCTATCGTAATGCGCGGCGGCACCTATCGTACCGGCAAACTGTTATTGAACCAGGGCATCACCATACAGCCCTATAAGGATGAGCGACCGGTTTTAAAGGGAACCTTTGTTGCAACAGAGTGGCAGAACCTGGGCAATGGATTATGGACAACCTCATGGTCTCGTTTATTTCCCTCCAGGCCTGATGGCTGGTGGCGGCGCAACCGCGAAGGAAAAAGAACGCCGCTGCATCGTTTTAATAATGACATGGTGTTCGTGGACGGCACGTTCCTGCAGGCCGTCGGCTGGGAAGGAGAAGTTGATGAGAACACTTACTATATCGACTATGACGCCGGACTGGTTTACATCGGCATCGATCCGACAAACCGATTGGTGGAAATCACCGCTTTTGATGTCGCGCTTTTGCGAACAACCGGGGAATGTCACGGCAAGACTTCGGACGGCAAGGGACCGGTGATCCGGGGAATCACCTTCACCCAGTATGCCTATCGTGCCATCGAAGTCGAAGGAAAGGACCCGGAGGGTTTGTCGCCCGAAACCGATCATGGCAAAGACGTGGTGGGTACGACGCTGGAGCATTGCGAGATTTCTTTCTGTTCTCGCGTTGCCGCTTACCTTCGGGGAGATCACCTGACACTCCGGCATTGCAAGGTCAGCGACACCAGTACGGAAGGCATTTACATTTTAAGCTCGTCCGATGTGCTGTTGGAAAAGAATATTTTTGCCCGTAACAATATCGAGAGAATCACCGGATATTATCCTGCCGCCGTCAAGATTTTCAACCAATGTTACCGCGTCACCTGCCGCGACAACCTGGTGATCGACCATCCCTATTCCAACGGCATCTGGTATGACGTCGGCAACGTGGATGGCCGGTTCATCAACAACTGGGTCGAAGGCGTGGGCAATGTGAACGGCGAGTTTTCCACCAGTCAGCCCTGGCCGAGCGATAACGGGTTTTTCTTCGAGATTTCAAAAGGAGCGATTTGCGCCGGAAATGTGTTTGTCAATTGTGATCACGGCCTGTGGGCGCTCAACAGCTCGGATGTCCAAATCTACCAGAACACATTTGTCAACAGCACGGCCTGCATCGGGCGCACGGCGAGAAGCGCGGCCGGCGATCACTTCGGCTGGCATCCCAGCACCGGGC
>METF01000002.1:763-978 GCA_001771235.1 Candidatus Zhuqueibacterota bacterium RBG_16_48_16 | reverse complement strand
CTGTTGTTTGTCTGGCAGCCGGCGTCCCTGTGCGAACGACTCGATAAGCCGATGGTCGAACAGCTCGATTACAACATGTACGTGCGCGGCTCGAACACAGCCTCCGATCCGTTGATCTTGTGGAGTCCGGCAATGAATGAAAACTGTCAATTGTCACTCGCATCGCCGGAGGATGTGCAGAAGCTGTATGCGGAATTTTCGGCTCACAGTCGCTA
>METF01000002.1:0-694 GCA_001771235.1 Candidatus Zhuqueibacterota bacterium RBG_16_48_16 | reverse complement strand
AAGCAACCCGGCTTCCGGCTGAAATCGGCAAGCTGATCGGCCAGGCCCAAAAGGATGTCAGGTTCATTGGCGCTTACCCTCCGGTTCCCTGAAACGGTAAACGGCACTCCTCCCGTGACAGACGATTTGTGTTGGCGCTGGTATTGATGGCGATTTTCCTTATTTTGGAATAGTCAAATTTTTTTCGCAGGACGCTTTACTTCTCCACATAGAAACATGTTAGAATTTCGCGTGGAAGTTAAGAATAGGTTAGCTGGCATCTACCAATAAAATAACTATCATTAAAAGAGGCGCTAATGTCTAAAATTAATATTTACTTATTTTGCCTACTTTGTATCATAGCTTATTCGGATTCATATTCCCAAAACGGAATCAAACACTTTATTTTTTTCTCACAGGATAGGGAAGCAAAAAAGGACCCTGCTTTTTATCTAAACGAGGGCATTTCAGGGGCCCAAATAACATATAAATGGAGACAGTTGGAGCCAAAGAAGAATCAATATGATTTTACATCTATTGAAGAAGATTTGAATTTCTTAATGTCAAAAGGGAAAAGATTATTTATCCAGATCCAGGATGTAACATTTGACAGCATATATTATGCAGTACCTAAATATATTCTCGCCGATACAGTTTATCACGGAGGAGCAGATTCCCAATACAACTTTACGAAAGATGGGAAACCGGTAAAGGC
>METF01000001.1:4725-22262 GCA_001771235.1 Candidatus Zhuqueibacterota bacterium RBG_16_48_16 | reverse complement strand
TCGAAGACACAAAGGTTCACAAAGATTTTTTGTATTCCTTAGTGGCTTTGCGACCTGGTGGCTGAATAGATACCCTCTCTCCGCTCAGGAGGTTTGCTTTGTTTCTGCTTGTTCCACAGGTGTGCCATTTCCATAATCGATCCCGGCCAGGCCTTGATACAAATTCCAGCGGGCGTTGACCTCATTTTGCGCCATTTCCAGCAACATCCTGGCCCGCTCCGGCTTGATTTTAGTGAGCATCTTGAAGCGGGTCTCCTGGTAGGCGAAATCCTCATAAGAAATGGAGGGCGCCTTGGAATCGAGCTTTAGCGGATTCTTCCCCTCTTTTGCCAAATCGGGATTGAAGCGGAACAACGGGTAATGGCCGCTTTCCACGGCCGCCTTTTGTGATTCCATTCCTTTCGCCATATCGATGCCGTGCGCTATACAATGGGCATAAGCAATAATGATGCTCGGACCGCTATATGCATCGGCTTCGGTAAATGCCCGTACGGTTTGCAAATCGTTAAAACCCATGGCCACGCGGGCTACATAAATATTTCCGTAGGTCATAAAAATCATGCCCACATCTTTTTTGGGCAAAGGCTTGCCGGCAGCCGCAAATTTGGCCACCGCACCCAGGGGCGTGGATTTCGACATTTGCCCGCCGGTGTTGGAATAGACCTCGGTGTCCAGAACCAGAACGTTCACATTTCTGCCGGAGGCGAGAACGTGATCCAATCCGCCGTAGCCGATATCATAAGCCCAGCCGTCGCCGCCGACGATCCAGACGCTCTTTTTCACCAGCATGTCGGCTACCGAGAGCAGTTGTTTTGCCTCGGCCGACTTGTTTCCGGCCAGCTTTTGCCTGAGAATTCTCACCCGATCGCGTTGTCCGTAAATGCCTGCTTCGTCACTTTGATCCGCTTCCAGGATAGCCTGTGCCAAATCATCACCGATCAGCGAAGAGAGCTTTTTGACCAGCTCTTTGGCGAATTCGGCATGTTTGTCATAAGTGAGACGGAAGCCCAGGCCGAACTCGGCGTTGTCTTCGAACAGCGAATTGGACCAGGCCGGACCGCGTCCCTCCGCATTGACCGCGTAAGGGAAGGTAGGCAGGTTGGCGCCGTAAATGGAGGAACAGCCGGTTGCGTTGGCAATGACCGCACGATCTCCGAATAATTGCGACAGCAGCTTGACATAAGGCGTTTCACCGCAGCCGGCGCAGGCGCCCGAGTATTCGAACAGCGGCCGCAGGAATTGCGATCCTTTGACCGTGGCGACTTTCACCTCGCGGCGGTCCAGGTCGGGAATGTCGAGGAAAAATTTATAATTTTCTCTTTCCTGCTCGCGGATGGGCGGTTGCGGCGCCATATTGATGGCCTTTTTGCCCACCTCCTGTTTGTTTTTCACCGGACAGACTTCGACGCACATTGTGCAACCGGTACAATCCTCCGGCGCGACCTGTAGCGTATACAGCCAGCCTTCCGGAAAATCTTTGCCTCGGGAGGGTACGGATTTGAAGGTCGCCGGCGCTCCCTGTAAAAGCTTGGGGTCGTATACTTTTTGCCGAATGGCCGCATGCGGACAAACCATGCTGCACTTGCCGCACTGAATACATATTTCCGTGTCCCAAACCGGGATTTCCAGGGCGATGTTTCTCTTCTCCCATTGGGTGGTGGCGCTGTCAAAAGTGCCGTCATCCGGCAAAGCGCTGACCGGGACATCATCTCCCTTGCCGATGATGATTTTCGCCACGACATTTTTGACAAAATCCGGCGATTCATCCGGCACGGTCTTGGGCATCTCTTTGGTGCTGGTCACTTTGTCCGGCACCTTGACCTCATGGAGGTTGGCCAAAGTCTGATCGACGGCATTGTAGTTCATTTGCACGATGCGGTCGCCCTTGCTGCCATAGGTCTTTTTAATGGCATCTTTAATTTTCTGGATAGCCTCGTCCCGCGGCAGGACGCCGGAAATCGCAAAAAAGCATGTTTGCATAATGGTGTTAATTCGAACGCCCATTCCGGTATTCCGGGCCACGTCGTAGGCATCGATGACATAAAATTTCAATTTCTTTTTAAGGATTTCCTGCTGAATGACACGAGGCAATGAATCCCAGGCGTCATCCGTTTTTGTCTGTGTATTCAACAAAAACGTGGCGCCCTCAACCGCTTTTTCGACCACATTGAATCTTTCCAGGAAGAACTGCTGGTGGCAGGCGACGAAGTTCGCCTTGTCGATGAGGTAGGTCGAGTGAATGGGTTTGGGGCCAAAGCGCAAATGCGACACGGTCACCGAGCCGGCTTTTCTGGAATCATAGACAAAGTAGCCCTGGGCGTAATTGTCGGTTTCCTCACCGATAATCTTGATCGAATTCTTATTGGCGCCAACTGTGCCGTCCGAACCGAGTCCGTAAAAAATAGCCCGAACGACATCTACACCCTCGGTCGAAAAATCAGGGTCACAGGCCAGGCTGGTATTGCTGACGTCGTCGTTGATGCCGACGGTAAAGTGATTCTTCGGATTTGGCTTGTCCATCTCGTCCAAAGCGGCCTTCACCATGGACGGGGTAAATTCTTTTGAAGAGAGGCCGTATCTGCCGCCAATCACTCTCGGGTATTTTGCCATCGGAAGCCCGCCGTTCATCATTCCTTCGGCTAAGGCGGTGATGACATCCAGGTACAACGGCTCGCCCGAGCTGCCCGGCTCTTTCGTCCTGTCCAAAACGGCAATGGCCTTCACGGTCGCAGGGACAACCTTTAAAAAGTGGCTGACGGAAAACGGCCGGTAAAGGCGCACCTTGATCATTCCCACTTTTTCTCCCTGCCCCATCAGGTACTCGACCGCTTCCTGGGCCGCTTCGGCGCCCGATCCCATGAGAACGACAATTCTCTCCGCATCGGGGTCGCCGAAGTAATCAAACAGATGGTATTGTCTGCCAAGGATAGCCGCAAACTTGTCCATTACTTTTTGGGTGATCTCCGGGCATTCTTCATAGTAAGGATTAACGGT
Source organism: Candidatus Zhuqueibacterota bacterium RBG_16_48_16 (assembly GCA_001771235.1). Lineage (GTDB taxonomy): Bacteria > Zhuqueibacterota > Zhuqueibacteria > Residuimicrobiales > Sediminimicrobiaceae > Sediminimicrobium. The sequence continues at coordinate 19,268 of METF01000001.1, read as the reverse complement.
TTCGCGCGCCTGGAAAAAAATATCCGGATTCTGGGCCGAGCCGCGTATCTTGGGACGGTCGGGCGACAGACCTCTCATCCTGTGCGCGATGACCAGCTCGTCATCGATCATGGCGCGGATATCATCCATGCTTAATTGCTCGATCTTTTGAACCTCGTGGGAAGAACGGAATCCGTCGAAAAAATGCAGGAAAGGAACGCGCGTTCCCAGTGTGGCGGCTTGGGAAATCAAGGCAAAATCCATGATTTCCTGGATAGAATTCGAGGCGAGCAACGCCCAGCCCGTGGAACGTGTCGCCATAACATCGCTATGATCGCCAAATATGGACAAAGCGTGAGTGGCCACCGTGCGGGCGGAGACATGAAAAACAGTCGAGGTCAGCTCGCCGGCAATTTTGAACATATTCGGAATCATCAATAGCAACCCCTGCGAAGCGGTAAACGTCGTCGTCAACGCCCCTGTTTGCAGGGCGCCATGCACAGCCCCTGAAGCGCCCCCTTCACTTTGCATTTCAATGACCTGGGGTATGGTGCCCCATATATTTTTTTGATCTTCAGCGGAATAGGCATCGGCCCACTCCCCCATGTTCGAAGACGGGGTAATCGGGTAGATCGCAATGACTTCATTCACTTTGTGGGCGACATAAGCGGCTGCTTCATTGCCGTCTACGGCAACCATTTCTCTAGGCATCAAAAACCTCCATACGAACTTTAAAAAAAAAGATGTTGAATTTTTAAATGGGATAACTCGTTGTGCGGCAGTATGCTGCGCGAGCGAGATATGATGAGGACATCTTAAACACCGGCCAATGTACTGAATAATATCACGGAAATCAAGTTTTTCTCTGGCGCTTCCCCGCTGCAATCAGGCGCCGTTACTGCGGCTTATCCAGCACTACAACGTAACTTTTCATGTCAATTCCTTAAGGAATGACTTGTGGTGTGTCGGATGCGTAGTTGTAGTAGACCGAATACCATTTACCGTGTCCCCAATTCAGCGTGACTGTCATTCTCTTGAGAATGACACCCTCTTTTAGTAAACGGAATAGATGGATTGTCATTCTACTTTTAAGTTACCCTGGGCGTCCGATAATGATAAAACCGAATCTCTTTTATCCATCGCAAAAAATCACTAAATTGTTTTCCCAAAACATCTTTTATGATTTAGCTGAAAAGGCGACACGCTTATGAATTTCAAACAACCGATAGATCGCTTTAGCCAATGCCAGGCCATCGTCTGCGACCTGGATGGAACCCTTTACCTGGACCAGACGCCCGTTGACGGCGCCTCGTTGTTTTTGTCTCGGATTCTGGAATCCCGAAGAAAGCTCTTTTACTTTTCCAACAACACTTCCAAATCGCGCCGAACCTATTTGACCAAGCTGGAAAAAATGGGCTTTCCGGTCGACGACGAATACCTGATCACCTCGGCTGACTGTGCGGAAAATTACCTGAAAAGCAGGAACTTGTACCCCCGGATTTATCTTGTCGGGAATAACGACCTCGTCGCCGATTTTGCCAAAAGAGGGTTTACTTGCCTGGGCGATGAAGAAGCGCTGAAAGCCCCTTTGCCGGCCGCCGTTGTGCTGGGTTTTGACACCGAGCTGACCTACCAAAAAATCGAAACCTGCTACCATTTGATTTTAGCCGATGTCCCATACATTGCTACGCACGGCGATGTTCTGTGCCCGGTCAATAAACATCAATTCAAGCCGGACGTCGGATCGTTCATCTCTCTTTTCGAAACGGCCACCGGGGGGGGACAGCCGAGGATCGTGGGCAAGCCGTATAAAGCAGCGGTGGAGGCGATCTGTTCGCGAGCCGGTCTTCCGCCTGACAAGATTGCTTTTGTCGGCGATCGCCTGTACACGGACATGCGCATGGCCAAACAAAACAACATGGCCGGCGTGCTGGTGCTCAGCGGGGAGACCACTTTGGCAATGGCTCGAGAGTCTCCGGACGCGCCGCCGATCATAGTCAACAGCGTGACGGATTTGATCGAACATCTTTAATAAATGTGAGGTGAGCAGGTTGCCCGAAGAAGCAACTATTTATCCACTTTCATCGCCTTTATCACAATGGATTTGTTCGCCATCCAGTAATCGAACGCCGACCACAGGGTGACGGACGCGGCAACGGCAATGATGATCGTGGTGTAGAGAACGTGATTCGGCGGGGTCAAAAACGAGGGCAAGAGGGAAAATTTCTGGAAAAGCAGAATAAAAAGGACGAGAAAGATCGAGACAGCCTGAACCCAGGCTTTTGTCTTTCCACTTTGGCGAGCGGCGACGACCACGCCCCTTTTGATGCTAAAGAGTCTGACCACCGTCACCAACGTATCGCGGTAAAAAAAGATGGCGATGAGCCATACAGGCGCCAGGCCTGCGCTAAGAAAACACAGGAAAATCGTAAAGCGGGAAATGCTGTCGGCAAAAGGGTCCATCAGCTTGCCAAAATCGGAGATCTGTGCATATTTCCTGGCGATTTTTCCGTCCAGAAAATCCGATGTTTCGATGACAGCCGCAAGGACGATACAAACTAAAACAGACCAGGGTCTGTCCATAACAAAGAAAAAGATGAAAAATGGCGAGATTAAAATTCTCGTCAATGTCATTATATTTGGCGTTTTCATCTATCTCGGAATTGTTGGTGAGACAGCATTTGGGGGTTGAAAAAAGCAGTCAAAGATATAAAAAAATAAAAGAAGGGGCAAGAGAATTTACACGCAAATCATAAATCGTTCATCGTAGATCGGAGATCATATTGGGAAATATCTGATTACTCCGACGCTTGGGTGATCTCTTTTAAGCCCATTTCCACCATCTTGTAGTTCTGGTTGATTTTTTTCAATCTATCGGCGACGTTTTCCAGCTTGCCGTCGCGTCCGTTAAGCTCTAGCTCTTTGCAATAAGATGAGAGCACCATGGCGCCCACAGTGGCGCTGCTGGTCTTGAGGGTGTGGGCGGCTCGTATAAAGCTCTTTAATTCATTTTTCTTAAAAGATTTTTCCATTTCGCCAATGAGCTTTGGTGCATCATCAAGGAAAATATCGATCAATTCTATAAAGACCTGCTCATCGTCTTCCCCTAAGGTGCGGCGCAATTTACTCAACACTTCTTTATCCAAAGCACTCACGACGGGTTGTTGTTCTTTGGCAGCACCACCCGGCTCTTGAGGTTGCGATTGAGAGCTTTCCAGCGATGCAATGAGCTCTTCCATTCTTATCGGTTTGCTAATATAATCATCCATACCGGCCTCCAGACATCTTTCTCTATCCCCCTCCATCGCCAATGCCGTCATGGCAATGATATAGGGCTGTTGCTTTCCGTTCATGTTTCTTTTAATAGTTTTTGTGGCTTCCAGGCCATCCATTTCGGGCATTTGCACATCCATGAGCACAATGTCGTATGGTTGCCGTTCCAGCGCCTGCAATACTTCCAATCCGTTTCCGGCCACTTCAGCCCGGTAGCCAAGCTTGTTCAATATTCTGGTTGCTAATTTTTGATTCACCGCGTTATCCTCGGCCAGTAGAATTCGCAGCGGTAGTTTTTTCGCCATCTCCGAATCGATGGTGAATTGTAATTTAACCGGCTCGACCGAGCCGGCACCGTTGCCAAACACCCTTGTCAAGGCGTTATATAATTGTTGTTGCTTTACGGGTTTGACTAAAAATGCGGAGAACAAGCCGTTCTGTTTTCTTTTATCCTGGGCGCCGACCGAGCTGAGCATAATGAGCGGCAACGCCTTGCCATTTTGCATGCTCTTTATTTTCTTTGCCAGTGTCATTCCGTCCATTCCGGGCATTTGCATATCCAAAAGCGCCAGATCAAAAGCATGCTTGTCTTCCAATAACGCCAGGGCCAATTGAGCGGATTCAACCTCCGTGGTGATCATACCGAACGATTTGGCTTGCACGGAAATCACTTTTCTGTTTGTCGCATTATCATCGACAATCAATATCCTCTTTCCGGCCAGATTTGCTTTCCGTTGCGACTGGGAAAGCATATCATAATTGCCTGCGTCGGTAGCAACGATATCAAAATAAAAAATGGAGCCTTTGCCTTCTTCGCTTTCCACCCACATCTTTCCGCCCATCAGCGCCGTTAAATGCCGGCTGATGGCCAGGCCCAGGCCCGTTCCGCCAAACTTGCGCGTAATAGATGCGTCCACCTGGGTAAACGATTGAAAGAGCTGGCCAATCTTTTCTTGTGGAATGCCGATCCCGGTGTCTTTGACCGAAAAATGGATCCGATGCTGGTTATTTGGCAATTTGTTCGATTCGACCTGAACAAATATCTCACCTTTGTTGGTAAACTTGACGGCATTGCTCAGTAAATTATTGAGGATTTGCCGTAACCGCGTAACATCGCCTTTGAGAATTTGCGGTGTTTCGTCAGCTATGACATAGCCCAGCTCCAGGTTTTTATCCGAAGCCTGGCTTGCATGCAAATCGATGCACTCTTCGATGCAATCACGTAAATTAAAAGGCTGGTTCTCAAGCCTCATTTTGCCGGATTCGATTTTTGAAAAATCCAATATGTCATTAATGATCGTCAACAAATCCTCCCCGCTTTTGCGAACGGTCTCGACGTATTCCCTTTGTTCCTCGTCTAGCTCGGAACACAACAGCAATCCGGTCATTCCGATGACGGCATTCATCGGCGTCCTGATCTCATGGCTCATGTTGGCCAAAAACTCGGACTTGGCCCTGGTGGCCGTTTCAGCCGCCTCTTTGGCTTTTTGCAGCTCCAGCTCTGCCTGTTTACGTTCCGTGATATCTTCAAAACTCTGGATATAGCCGATGACGACTCCATTCGGGTCTTTTAACATGTCCGTATTTTTTGATATTATTCTGATCTTGCCGTCTTTTCTTCTGACTTCGCATTCAATATTGAGCTCGGGAGGTAACGCCTTTCCCTCTTTAATCTCACAGCTCGAACAATATTCTTCCATTCCAAATAGCGAACAATGTTTATTAATCACCTCCGCCGGCTGGTACCTCAATATCTGAGATGCTTTATCATTAAAGCTGGTCACTTTCCCGGAAATGTCTGTGGTGAAAATGGCGCTGGGCACAACCTTGTACAAAAGCTCGGCCTTTTCTTTTTCCTGTTTCAGGGCCTTCTCGGATCGTTTTCTTTCCGTAATATCACGAATTACAGCAACACCGTTCAGATCGCCTTTGATTTTTACGGCCGACAGGGATAACTCGATGGGAAATTCCGTTCCGTCTCTTCGAATGGCCATTAATTCGAATGTGCTGAGCGTGCGCCCTTTTTGCGCTTGTCGCATCTCCCGGAATTGCCGGAGTGCCTCCTGAAAACTGGTGGTCGAGGACAGCAGCTTGAAAACGCCTTCGCCTAACAATTCTGCCTGGGAATAGCCAAAAATCTTTTCCGCCGCCCTGTTCCAATATGTAATCGTCTCATTTCCGTCGATCATAACGATGGCATCGTAAGCCGAATTGGTAATGCGGCGAAATTTTTCTTCGCTCTCTCTCAGGGCTAGTTGAGCGCTGTGCCGCTCACTCACATCGCGAAAAACCAGGATGGATCCGTTTAAATTTTTTCTCTCATCCTGAATGGGAGAAATATTGATATCGATCAGAATCTCTTTGCCATTCTTTGAAGAAATCGAACAGGAATTTTCGAGCTTGATCGACTCCCCCTTATAGATCACATCGTTTATTGAAGAACCACTGGTCCCATTTTCACCAACCGAATGAATTTTTAAAATGTCCGATATTTTTTTACCCAGGGCTTCATCAGAGGAAAAGCCCGTAAGGTCTTCAGCCACGTTGTTCATAAAAGTGATTTGATGATCCAGGTCTGTCGCAATAACCGCGTCGCCGATGCTTTTAAGAGTCGTGGATAGCCACTGTTCCCGTTGTTTTAGCCTGGACTCCACCGAATGTTTGTAGAGCGCCATTTCGATGCTTGTGTAGAGCTCTCGCTCCTCAAAGGGCTTTAAAATGTAACCGTAAGGTTCCGTTATCTTGGCGCGCTCAAAGGTGCTTTGATCTGCGTAAGCCGTGAGATAAATAACCGGAATGTCGAATTTTTCCCGGATGTGGTTAGAGGTCTCGATCCCGTCCCGTTTTCCCTTTAACATAATATCCATCAGCACAAGATCGGGCATAAACTCTTCGGCCTTGGCAATGGCCTGTTCTCCTGTATGAGCAATCGCGGGCACTTCATACCCCAGGGACTTTAGTCTGTTCCTGATATCAAGAGCGACTATATTTTCATCTTCAACAACGAGTATCTTCCGCATACTATTCATACTTTCAAACCTCTTCAGCCATGGATCTGTGTTTGATCGAATTCGAATAATCCACTATGCTTAAAACTCCCTACATCCGAATGCAAACAGCATTCCTTTTTTAACAATAGACGGCAAAAATGGCCCAAAAAAGACAACTCTTATAGAAAAGATACACAGGCCAATGTGCAATAAAATAATGTGTTACAATAAGGCGCTTCGCAGTGCGCCATCCTTTCCAAATATATTTTCCCCACACTATTGTAACTTTTGAGAATGTATAAGGCTTTTGGGGCGAAAAGAGGACAGTCCGTCACAAAAAAATGTCTGTCCTGCCACACAGTAACTGCTTAGCTAAATGAAGTCAAAGCAGGTGAATAACGAATGATGAAAACCGTTCGAAATTCACCCTTCTTCATTCGATATTCATTTTTCAAATCAATGTATCGACTTGATCTGTGATAAATCGTAAATGGCGTGCCTCGAATTTCGATATTCTTCATCCCCATTTCTGTTTGTGTTTTTTCTGGTTGTGCACACTTGACAAGGAATCCTAAAGCCTGAATTCCTGTCTATTACAATTTCCGGGATTCACTTTCAGGATCGCCCCTGTGAAGATTCAGATCTTTCATAACCTTTTCTTTACATTCCGGACATATACCATGACTAAACTGCGTGCCGGAATGTTCGCTCAGGTATTTTTCAACCTGGTGCCAATAGTTTTGATCGTCGCGTATTTTTTTACAGTAGGAACAAATCGGCAGCAATCCCTGAAGCTTGTGAACCTTGACAAGAGCCTGTTGCAGGTCATCGAATCTCTTTTGTAAATCTTCCTGTAATTGGACCAATCGTGCCCCGACCTCAAGACGCGCCCTTAAAATATCCCGGTCGACCGGCTTGCTCACATAGTCGTTTGCGCCCGCTCGCAGTCCCTCCACAACATCCTCTTTTCCTCCTTTTGCCGTCAGCAGCAGCGCGTATACCTGTTTGCCCCGCTCCGTCTGCCTCAGTTTTTTACAGACATCCACTCCGCTAAGTCTGGGCATAATCCAATCCAGAATGGCAAGCTTTGGGGCATTTTCAGCGTCCAGGATGTGCCATGCTTCCTCGCCGTCCTGGGCCATTTTCACCTCATAGCCCCACTTTTGCAGGACGATTTCTAAATAGAAACGTGCCGTACTATCATCATCTGCAATGAGAACCTGCATGATTATATCTCCATCAAGTTACGAATTTTTTTGCCGAGCTCAATTTGCCTTCGGGCCGAGAGACAATTTAATGACCTGGTCTAATTCCGCTTCATGGAAGGGCTTTAAAAGATAACCGTTCGGCTCGGCCATCTTGGCACGCTGCCGCGTTTTTTGATCCGAATGGGCTGTCAAAAATATGATCGGGATTTTAAACTTTGTGCGAATCCTGCACGCCGCCTCGATACCATCGATGCTGCCCTTGATAATGATGTCCATGAGAATCAAATCCGGTGACATGATCTCGGCTTGTTTGACTGCGTGCTCGCCGTTCGATACGACGCCCAGCACGTCGTAACCAAGTTTCATAAGCATGCACTTGATATCCATGGCCACGATATTTTCGTCTTCTACCACAAGTATTTTAACTTCAGTTGCTATCATTTGCAAACTCCATCCTATAGCGGAAATGTAATTTTAAATTGTGTTCCCTTTTCGCTGACTATCTCCATTTTACCACTTAATTGCTCGGTAAGCGTCGTGACGAGCTGCAAACCAAGTGAGCTGATTTTGTTTATGTCAAAATCCTGCGACAAGCCACAACCATCGTCCTCGATGGTCAGGACACATCGCGCTTGCTCCTGTTTTGTTCCGTCCGGATCATTCGATCTTGAAAAAGAGACTTTGATTTGTCCACAACTTCCGTTGTGAAATGCATGTTCCAGCGCATTTGAAATCAATTCGTTGACGATCATTCCGCACGGTATGGCCGTATTGATATCCAGCGAAATATTTTGAATGTCCATTTGGAGCTGCACTTTTTCTGCAACGGTGCTGTAAGAAGACATTAGATAATTGCTCAGGCTCTCCAAATAATCTTTAAAATCGATCTGAGTAAAGTTTTTCGTCTGGTATAGCTTCTCGTGAACCAAAGCCATGGTCTTGACGCGGTGCTGGCTTGCTTTGAAAATATTCAACACATGCTCATCCCGGATAAATGAGGATTGCAGGTTTAACAGGCTGGAAATAATTTGCATGTTGTTCTTCACGCGGTGATGGATTTCTTTCAGGAGAATTTCTTTTTCCTTTAACGACGCCTTGATCTGGGCTTCCGCTTTTTTCACATCGCTGATGTCGACAAAATTCTCCAAAAGATAGTGTTGATTGTCCAGCACTATCGGGATAGTGGTTCGCATCACGGGCACCTTCTCGCCGTTGATGTCTTTGATCTCGCTTTCAATGTTTTGGCTATAATGGTTTCGTCGGGTGTTCAGGCAATGCTCATGATCATCGACACAGATAATCTCACAGCTCTTTTTGCCGATGACTTCTTCCGGTTTTGCCTTGATAATATTTAAAGCAATGGGATTTGCATCGACGACCGTGAAGGTGATCGGATCGATGAGGATGATGCCGGTTTGCACGCTATCGAGGATGGTTTTTATTCGTTTTTTGCTCTCGCGAAGAATGCTTTCCGACCGTTTGCGCTCGGTGATGTCCCTGACCACGTATACCCAGAAGCATTGAGATTGACTGGGATAGCCCACGATGGATGCGGAAATGGATACCGGGAACTCTTGTCGGTTTTTTCTCACATGTTTAAATTCCAGCGAGCGCTCCGTCGTCCCGCTTTTTAGTGCGAACTGTTTCAATCGATCTGATTTGTCCGCATTTTTCCATAACAATACACTCGGTTGTCCCATAATATCGCTGTCGCCGTAACCGTAGCAATTGTGAAATGCCCGGTTGACAAAAATGATTTTATCCTCACTATCGGTAATATAAACGGAATCGTTAATACTCATGATCGCATCGGACAATAATTTTATTTCCCGTTGAGATCTTTTTGTCTGAATAGCCTGTTCCACGGTAATAGGCAAAATCTTGAGATAATTTCTTTCTGGGTCCTTGATAATATAATCATGAGCGCCTTTCCGCATCGCCTTGACGGCAATTTCTTCGTCGCCGGCTCCGGTGGCAATGATGACCGGTGCGCCATGGTTCATGGCCATGATGTCGAATGCCGTGCCGTCGCCCAGATTAAAATCAGTTATGATCACATCAAAAAATCGTTTCTTGAGCAGCTCACCAGCCTGGCTAACCGAATCGACAATCTCGAAATCAAATCGATGGCTATGTTCCTTAATAAACCGTCTAAAGGCCAATTGATCGATCCGGTCGTCTTCAACTAAAAGTACTGTGTGACATTCTTCGGCCATGCACAAGCCGTCCTTTGGGGGTAAAAAGAATCCGGTTAATCAGGTATCTCACTAAGCGTCCAGTACATCTGGATGGTTCGCATCGTCTCGACAAATTGCAAATAGTCAACCGGCTTGATCATATAACCGGCCACGCCGTTACTAAAACCCTCCATTCTGTCCCGCTCCTCCTGGGAGGTTGTGAGGATAACGACCGGGATCGATTTGATACCGTGATCGTTTTTTGCGATTTTTAAAAATTCAATGCCGTTCATTTTGGGCATGTTGATATCCAGTAAAATAAGGCAAGGTTTGTCATTATTACCGTTTTGAAGAAACACCAATGCTTCTTCACCATTGCCAACCGCAACCAATTTATTGGTCACCTTAAGGTCGCTAAAAGCCCTGCGCACTGTCATGGCATCAACGCGATCGTCTTCAACGAGAAGGATAGATTTGTCGTTATGCATGTTCTTTGTTATTCTCCAACGTTGTTTTTTTAGGAAACGTGAAATAGAATGTACTGCCACTGCCAACCGTGGATTGGACCCAAATGCGTCCCCCGTATATCTCGATAATCTTTTTTACCAGCGTCAGGCCAATGCCGGTACTCTCATAATCATCTCGGGGCGAAAGCGATTGAAATATCTGAAAAATCTTGTCGAAATACTTTTCCTCTATGCCCGGCCCATTATCCGAAATGCTGAACTGCCATTCGCCATTTTTGTTCAGACAATCGATCTGAACCAGTCCTTGCGGTTTATCCATAAACTTTACGGCATTTCCAATGAGGTTTTGAAAAACCTGGTTCAGCCGGGTTTTCTCAAAACGCACCTGTGGCAGCTTTTTCTTTATGTCGATTTTTATGTTGGAAGGCGGTGAAATGAGATCGACGGCATCTGCCACGACCTTGTTCACATCCAGTTTTACATAGTCCTCTTTTATTCGTCCCAGTCGCGAATATTGCAGCACACCTTCGATGAGATCGTGCATCCGTTGTACCCGGCTGCGCAGCAGTCCTAACAGCTCCCGGCCGTCATCGCCCAGCTTGTGGCCGTGATCCGAAATGAGCCAGTCCGACAGTGAGCCGATCGCCCTTAACGGCGCCTTCAAGTCATGCGAAACGATGTAGGCAAAATCCCTCAATTCCTGATTAGCCGCCTCCAGTTGGTCGAGCAGCTTCTTTTGTCGAATTTCTATCGTTTTATTTTTTGTGACATCTCGCGAAATTCCGACAGTGCCGATAATTTCGCCCTTTTTGTTGAAGATGGGCACTTTCGTATCCGAGAGCCATATATAAGAGCCATCGTCACCTCGCCGAACCTTGCGCACGTAGTTGACTAATGGCTTGCCGGTTTCCATGATTGCATCTTCCTCTTTCCGCGCGGATAGCGCGTGGTCCCTGGTAAAAAAATCTATATCCCATTTGCCAATGGCATCTTCCTCTTTTTCCAGTCCCAGGAGCTTCGCTTGCGTCTTGTTAATCCGGGTGAACCGGCTTTCCCGATCTTTGAAATAGATCGAATCCGGTATGTTATTCATTAAAATATCCAGTAGCTTGCGTTTATATTCTAATTGCTCGGTAACCTGTTTTTGTAAAGCAAGCACCTTTTTGAGCTTATCCTTATGACGATCGGAGATTCGTTTCGCTCGAAGGAGATCCTGGTTCCATTGTTGGATTTTAGACAGCATAATGTTAAAAAGGTCGATGAGCTCACCGAATTCATCCGCGCTCGTTTTTTGCGCACGAACGGAATAGTCGTGCTCGTTCGTCACTTTTCTCATAACGTCGGTGAGATGGTTTATGGGGCTGATGAACTTTTTATTCAACGCCGGCGAGATAATCAGAACAATAAGAACAGTCCCCATTATGATGACGCTCAGCGCCCCAAAATAGCGAAGTGTTTCGCGGTTTATCGCGGCAAGATCGGCCTTGATGTACAGCTTGCCAACCCGTTCTCGCTGATAGAAAAGATGCTTATAAAAATATAAATACTGCTCGGTAAACTGGTAAGGATTTCCGTTTGCAAATGAAAATAATGGGGAAATTTCATTCTCGTTTTTAGCATAATGAGCAAATACCTTTCCGCTCTCATCTAACAGACAGGCGTAGGCAATATTCGGGTCTGCAACAAAAGTAGAAAGAACTTTATCGGCGCTGCTCTGGTCTCCTGCCTTCAGGGCAGTAGAACACATCCGCTCCAAAAGGAGAGACTTGAACTGGAGATCTTTGACCAGTGCGTGCTCACTGTCTTTTTTATCAAAATAGACAAGGAACGTAGCGGCAAAAAAAATGGCAATCCCGCTGATCGTCAAGATAACAATCATGAGTTTTTGTTTGATCGGCAGGAGGCTCAGTATTTTCATGTTTTTTTTGCTCTCAGCTACTCTATCGGTAAAAGGATCGGAACCTGCTCTGTTGCATCGAAAACAATTCCTGATCACAAAACGTAAAAATTCGAACCCCCTCATAGACGGCCCGCAACCTGCAAATACTATTCCGTTATTCAGATTCTCCAGGGTCTGTTGCGCAAAACCATGTTGAACGAGTGCGGCACGATCAAAGGCGGGTGAAGTGGCTTGGTGGGCTTGGCTTAACAATCTTATTTCTAACATATTATACCACCGCATAACAAGAGAAACAGACCCCCTCCATAACCTTCTTGAAAAATCTTTGGAATTTTAACAGCACAACATTGTTTGTTGTTTTCCTGGTTAGATGATTTTAATATGGACAAATTGTGGCGTCTGCGGGACATGCTGGTGACATGGAATGCCCCCACGACAGGTAGGAGCTCACTTGTGGGTGTGTAATAAACCGAGAAAAGGCGGGCGGATGATTCAAGATTGACGATTAACGATTTTTGATCTCAGATCTATTATCCGGTGAAAAAATCGCAAATCATAAATCGCCCATCGTAAATCGTAGATCATAGCGGAAGAATTCTTGTTGATAAAAAGATTTCTTTTTAGTATTATTGACGCTTTTATTTCCCACCCCGGACCTGTGTCGTCTTGATCCGAAGAATTCATCCATTGTAAATTCTTGACGGCAATGGCACGGAACCTGGGGTTCATCCGAATTTTTCACAATTATTGAGAGTCATTATGATCGCTGATCTAACGAAAATGCGCAACATCGGTATTAGCGCACACATCGATTCCGGGAAAACAACTCTGACGGAACGGATTTTATTTTATACACAAAAAATCCATGCGATTCACGAAGTAAGGGGCAAAGACGGCGTGGGGGCAAAGATGGACTCGATGGAATTGGAGCGGGAGCGCGGCATCACTATTTCTTCCGCATCCACCAACGTGAGCTGGCGGGATCATTCCATCAACATTATTGACACGCCCGGCCACGTGGATTTTACCATCGAAGTCGAACGCTCTCTTCGTGTTTTGGATGGAGCGATCCTGGTGTTGTGCGCCGTCGGCGGAGTACAATCCCAATCGATCACCGTCGACCGGCAAATGAGCCGCTACAAAGTACCCCGGATCGCCTTTGTAAACAAGTGCGACAGAATGGGTGCCAATCCGGAAAAAGTCGTGCAACAATTGAGAGACAAGCTCAATCACAACGCCATTCTTTTGCAATTGCCCATCGGATTGGAAGCGGCATTCGCCGGCGTCGTCGATCTGCTCACCATGAAAGCCTATTATTTCGAGGGCACGGACGGCGAAGATATTCGGGAGGATAAGATACCGGAAAGCATGATGGGAAAAGCCATCGAAAAAAGAGATATTATGCTGGACGCAGCATCCATGTTCAGTGATGAGCTTGCCGAAGCCTACCTGGAAGACCGGGTGACGGATGAATTGGTATACGATGCCATCAGAACAGGAACGCTGTCCTTAAAAATGACCCCGGTGTTTCTCGGTTCCGCAGTCAAAAACAAGGGCGTACAACCCTTGCTGGATGCCGTTGTCAAGTATCTGCCCAATCCTGTTGATGTGGAAAATACGGCTCTCGATTTGGACAAAGAGGAAGAAACAATCCTGCTGAAAGCGGATGCAAATCTGCCCTCAGTTTTGTTGGCCTTCAAGCTCGACGATACGCGATTCGGGCAGCTCACTTATGTTCGCATCTACCAGGGGAAAATTCAAAAAGGCGATGAGCTGATCAATTTGCGAACGAATAAAAAAGTGCGTGTTGGACGACTCATCAGGATGCACGCCGATGAAATGGAGGATATTAGCGACGCCGGCCCGGGCGATATCGTCGCCCTCTTTGGTATCGATTGCGCCTCCGGCGACACTTTCACTTCCGGCGATGTGCGTTACACACTGTCTTCGATGCACATTCCCAGTCCGGTTATTTCCTTAGCGATAAAGGCGGGGGATAACAAATCGGCTGCCAATATGGCCAAGGCGCTCAACCGATTTACCAAAGAAGACCCGACCTTTCAAACATACGTGGATGCTGAAACTGAGGATACCATCATCCGGGGTATGGGAGAGCTTCATCTCGACGTTTACGTCGAAAGGATGAGAAGGGAGTACGACGTCGCCATTGAAACGGGAAAGCCGCAGGTGGCTTACCGGGAAAGCATTTCTCAATCGTGCGCCTTCGATTATATACATAAAAAACAAACCGGCGGTGCCGGACAGTACGGCAGAGTCGCCGGTATCGTCGAGCCATTTCACGAGGGAGATTCCGAATTTGTCAATCAAATCAAAGGTGGCGTCATCCCCAGTGAGTACATCCCCTCATGCAGGCGCGGTTTTGAACATTTTCTGCGCAAAGGAGAGATCACCGGATTCCCGATAGTCGGCATGAAATTGACCTTAAACGATGGGAACTATCATCCGGTCGATTCATCGGACATTGCATTTTATTTGGCCACACTGGGCGCTCTCAGGGGGATATACCATAAATGTAAACCCGTTATCCT
>METF01000001.1:1606-4685 GCA_001771235.1 Candidatus Zhuqueibacterota bacterium RBG_16_48_16 | reverse complement strand
TTTCAGGGCGCCGTTATGGGAACGCTCAACCAGCGCCGGGGAATTATCCATAGTGCCACGGAGGACAATGTTTTCACCGCCATCGAGGCGGAAGTTCCCCTGAGCGAAATGTTCGGCTATTCGACCGTGCTGAGGTCCGGCACCCAGGGTAAAGCGGAATTTACCATGGAGTTTTCGCGCTATGCCAAAGTCCCGGAATCCCTGGCCGAACAATTGAAAAAAGAGTTCGCGGAAAAGAAAAAAATTAAGTAATTTCGGCGTGCAACAGGTGTGTTGTCAAAAACGAGTATAGCAAACCCTGACAGGCTTCCGAACCCTGTCAGGGTTACAACCGTAAACAATGGAAATGATTATGTTGAAAAACGAGCTGGTCAAAAGAAGCCCTATTCGAGTGTTGGAAAAAACCATTCACGGCGGCCTGGGCAAAGGCAATTTGGGTGTTTTCACCGCACGAAAAGGTGTCGGCAAAACGGCGTGTTTGGTGCACTTTGCAATCGATAAGCTGGTCGGCGGACAAAAGGTTCTGCACATCTCTTTTGCGGACAAACCGCAGCACATCGAGTCCTGGTATAAACAGGTTTTTCACGAGGTGGCCGAGCTTTACGATTTGGACGATACCCAGAGTGTCTATGATGAAATCATACCGGGCCGGCTTATTCTCCATTTCAAGCAGTCACAACTCGATCTTGACAGAATTAAAACCAGCATCGAGCGAATCATGCGCGACGGCTCCTTTCTCCCCGAGATGATCATTGTGGACGGGTTTTCTTTCGAGGATTGCAGCAAAGATCAGATGGATTTCTGGCAAGCCCTGGCGGCGGACAACATGGTTGAAGTGTGGTTTTCCGCCACGCTGCACCGGGAAGGACTAAAACTCGACGCCAACGGGGTGCCGGCTCCGATCAACGATTACTCCGATTATTTCCAGGTGATCATTATGCTGCAGCCCATGCAGGACCATGTCGATTTGAAATTGCTCAAAGATCATGACTCAACCGACCTGGAGCAACTGCGACTCAAGCTCGATCCCCGCACCCTGCTGATCGCAAACCACAGGGTGTGATCGTCGGTCGAACAATCAAAGAAACAAGGGACAAAGTATCTTTCCCTCTGCGAATTCAGTGGCTCTGGGGTAAATAAAAGCAAGCATGCGCCGGATGAATCCCAAAATATTTCCTGTCCGTGTTTAAACTCATCTTTGGATTTTGATTTATCATATTGCACCTTGATATTTGATCTTTGATTTAAAAATAGTTTATAGGCTAGGATTCTATCCTGCCTCAGTACAGCAAGCTACGATAATGAATCAAGGTTGCCGTTACGGGGACTTGTTGCTAGCATGAAAATAAAAACTTGCAACACTAATCTGTTTTTAATACCTTTTGTAGGTTAACTCAAACGGCTTTTAGTCTTTATGAATGAATCTTGTGATTGAGTATTAGAAAAATGCCAACTGCTTTGCGAATCGGCCCGTATCGTTTTTACTTTTATTCCTACGACTGTGGTGAACCAAGACACATGCATGTTGATCGAGAGAACAAGAGTGCGAAATTCTGACTCGATCCTGTTGTCTCTCTCGCTGATAATCATGGTTACAGCCGAAAAGATTTGCGAAAAATTGAGCAGATTACAAAAGAAAATTTGGAGGTATTGAGAAATGAATGGGACGCTTTCTGCGGTGGTCACTCTGGCATTGCCTAAAGTAGTCGATGTCATTATCAATGACGACACTTTGACTGTGGATTTGGAAGATGGGCGAACGGTCTCGGCGCCAATCGGATGGTATCCGCGACTGGCCTATGGCACCCCTGCTGAGCGCGCAAATTTTCAAATCAGTGGCGCGGGCTATGGCATCCATTGGCCTGATCTGGATGAGGATATCGGTGTCGATGGATTGATAGTTGGCAAAAAGTCTACCGAGAGTCTTGCTTCCTTCGAACATTGGCTACAGAACCGGAAATAAAATCGTAACTGTTTAGCAAGTCAGCCAGAAATTGATTCACTAATAGGTGGTATATTCGGTATTCACGCTTTAGCGTGCCCCATTCACCCCCAAGCAAGCTAAGGCTTGAACTCCGAACCCCACCAGATAAAAAAAGCTCAACTTAGGTCAAAATAATTGAATACAAATAATTGTTTCAATGACTGAAATTCGAATTTGGGATTTATTTGAGATTTGGGTGCTTGACATTTGGAATTTTACTTTGACTCACTTCATTAAGCTAAATAACTACTCTTCCTTGTTCTCTGTAAAAAACTCCTGCCCCGGCATGAGTAATCTTTCCACAATCTCCCCGCGCAAAATATGTCGCTGCACAATTTCTTCCACATCCTCTTCACAGACGCCGCCGTACCAAACCCCTTGCGGGTAGATGACGATGCTAGGCCCGTGCGCACACGCATCCAGACATCCTGCGGCATTGGCGCGGACGCGACGGTGGCAGCCCAACTCCTTGAGCCTTTGCTTGAGAACGGCGCGAATATTCCTGCTGCCCTTATCGGCGCAGCATCCTCTCGGGTCGGCTTTATCCCGACTGTTCTCACAGATAAAAATATGGTAATCGTATCGGGGCATTGTCATCCCTGTGAATACGGCGATCTCTGCGGTTAAAAGTATGTATTCCCCGTCGCTATAAATTATTCAGGCCGGAAGAATTACTAAAAAAGCCCACCCGCCTGTGAGCCATAAAACAGCGCGCCCGGAGGGGCTCGAACCCCCAACCTTCTGATCCGAAGTCAGAAGCTCTATCCAATTGAGCTACGGGCGCGTTTTTGATTCGTTTTCAGAAATGACCACGCCTATTGTCAAAAATAAAATGCGTTGCAATATAGCCCATTTACCATTTAATTTCAACGAAATAATTGCCCGGAAAAACGAAAACAAATTATTCAGGAGTGCTAAAATGAAAAGGTCGATATTTTTCATCGTTATATTGGCGTTCTCCTATGCTCTGGCAGCTCAGGAAAGCCACAGGCCGGTGCACACCTATTCCATCGTCGCGCGCGATTCCGTCACCGGCGAGATGGGCGTAGCCGTTCAGTCGCACTGGTTTTCGGTGGGCACGGTGGTATCCTGGGC
>METF01000001.1:0-1597 GCA_001771235.1 Candidatus Zhuqueibacterota bacterium RBG_16_48_16 | reverse complement strand
GGCGGGTGTGGGCGCCGTGGCGACGCAGTCCTTTGCCGAAATCTCTTACGGCCCGCTCGGCCTGGAATTGATGAAGGCGGGCAAAACGGCGCCGCAGGCATTGGGGGCGCTGCTCAGCATAGACAGCCTTGCCGACGTGCGGCAGGTGGCCATGATCGACAATAAAGGCAATGTCGCCGTCCATACCGGGGCAAAATGTATTGCCGCTGCCGGCCATTTTAAGGGCAAGCAGTTCTCGACCCAGGCCAATCTGATGGAAAAAAGCACCGTGTGGCAGGCGATGGCCAAGGCTTATGAAAGCACCGAAGGAGATTTGCTCGACAAGCTCATGGCTGCCCTGGAAGCGGCCCAGGCCGAAGGCGGCGATATTCGCGGCAAACAGTCGGCGGCCATCCTCATCGTGCCCGGCAAAACCAGCGGCCAGCCCTGGCGCGAGCGGCTGGTGGACTTGCGCATCGACGACCATCCGCAGCCTCTTGAGGAGATGAAACGCCTCATCAAAGTCCATCGGGCTTACGACCATGCAAACAAAGGCGACGAGCGCCTGGCCCAGGAGGACCTGGACGGCGCCCTTGAAGAATACAAAAAGGCGATGGCCTGGTACCCCGAAAACCTCGAAGTCGTCTATTGGGTGGCTGTAACCCTGGCCGGCGCCGGGCGATTGGAAGAAGCCGATCCTTACTTTCGGCGGGTTTTTGCTGAAGAATCCATCTGGATGGAGTTGACAAAACGGCTGCCCCAGTCCGGTCTGCTGCCCGACGACGCGGCGTTATTGAAAACCATTCTCTCGTTTAGCGAAAAGTAGTTCTGTCTACTAACTTGGTTTGCTACGCCGATGGTATTGAAAAAACCTGGCTGGTTCTTGAGCGGAGATTATACTACTACAGCGAAAGTTTGCACCAGACGAGAGATCTTGCTCTCAGGATTTTAAAAGACAAAATAATTAAGGGGCAAAATAATTTTGGTTGTTTTCCTATAGACGCTTTTTTATATTGAGCCATCCAGGACTCTTAAACCTCTAAAGTACATATTATCTTTCAGCCGATTCGTTGCTGCTTTTAAGGCGCTTGAATCTGGCTATGATTTAGAACCCGAAATTTTGGGGAGGGAAGATGAAAACCACATTTCAATTCCGGCGACATGACAAGTGCACTGCTTATCTCTTGTGGGCAATCATTGGACTGATGCTTATTTGTCCTCCGGCCTTTGCCGTTTCGGAGGCGGCCGTGCTGTTTCTGCTCATTTCTCCATCGCCGCAGGCCAATGCTATGGGCCAGACTTATGGAAACATCCTCGCTGAGGATCCCATGGCGTTGACGATGAATCCTGCGGGCCTGGGTCTGTTTGCGCAAAAGCACAATATCGCGACGAGCTTTTACCCCTGGAAGACCAAGTGGCTTCCGGCTTTTGGAGGAGATTTGGCATATAAATGTTCTTCTCATGCGATTGGGATAAATCTGCAAGAGGTCATAGGCCTGCCACTGTCGTTCGGCCTGGCCTATAACTATATCCATCTCGATTTAGGTACCCAATATTACACGGACGAAAGTGGTCCGGAAATACTCGGTGCCTTTGACAGTTATGAAACAGCCAAAAG